>JADFQN010000170.1 GCA_022561755.1 Bacteroidota bacterium | reverse complement strand
GCGCGGGGCACCTAATCTGGCAACTCAGCAAGCCGCTGTGTGGCCCCGTGCCGTCCGATCTCCTGTGCCGGACGCACGGCATGCCGTTTCCCTACGAATCGCCGAACCTCTGTAGAATTCGTTCAACCTGACCCGCATAACCCGGGCCGTGCGTGAGATGGTTGATCAGGTGAAACAGGTTGTAAACCTCACGGCGTTCCGGGTACCCCGGCTGCATCGGCCACGCCTCGCGATACGCTTCGTAGAAACCAGGCGCGTAGCCGCCAAATAATTCCGTCATTGCCAGATCGGCCTCCCGGTGGCCGATGTAGACGGCAGGGTCAATGAGAGCGAAGCGGCTGTCGGCCATGGCGAGGGCGTTGCCGGCCCACAGGTCACCGTGGAGGAGCGACGGCTGCGGTGTCTCGGGCAGGATCTCACCGAGACGCTCGATGAGATGGTTAAGCGGCGCGTCCCAGGCGGCATTCCATGCGCCGAGCTCCCGCACCGTTTCGGCCTGTACTCGCAGCCGTTTCTCTCCGAAGAACGCGGGCCATGACTCCGCCCATCCGTTGCGCTGCGGCTTGCTCCCGATCCAGTTGTCGGTTGCGTAGCCGTACGGGCCGTCTTCGTCTGCGAAGGTCTTCGCCCGGTGGAGCGCGGCAAGCACACGGCCGAAGCGACGCCAATCCTCAGACTGAGCCCTGCCCGGCTGGATCCACTCCATCAATAGATAGCCTGGCTCAGGGTCGGCGTTTTGCGAGGCAAGGGGTTCGGGGATAATCAGATCAAGCCCAGTTGCCGCCACTCGAAGTGCACATAAACCCTCGGCCTCGGCCTCGAAGGTGCGGCCTGCCTCACCTTCCGCCCATTTCAAAAAGAAGACCCCACGTGCAGCCTCAACGCGTGTAGCGTGGGCGATGCAGCCTCCACCGACGACCTCAGCGCGGAGGATCGTTCCTGTGATTGGTTCGATGGTGTCGCGGATGGGTTCGGGAATCATATCGTTGCTCCTCAACAGTTAACGGACGCGGCATGCCGCGTCCGTACGTTTTTGCCGGACATCCCGCAAAATCATAACCCGTATATCTCCCTAAACCGATCCAGAATGGCCTCGGACGTGCGCTCAACAATGTTGAACACGTTGTCGAAGCCATTGTGGCCGCCGTAGTACGGATCGGGCACCTGGTAATCGCCGGGCTCGGGGTCGAACTCGCGGAAGAGGCGCGCGCGCGCGCTGTGGTCGCCGTCGGGATCGAGGCAGAGCGCGTCGTGCAGGTTGCTACGATCCATCGCGAAGACGTGGTCGAAGTGGTAGAGATCGTCACGGTCCATCTGCCGCGCTCTTATATCATCCAGATCAACACCCCGCATCTTCGCCGTCGAGCGCATCCGGGCGTCTGCTTGTTGCCCGACGTGCCATTGGCCGGTTCCGGCCGAGTCGATCTCGAAACGGTCCTCGAACCCGGCCTCCATCACCTTCTTCCTGAAGACGCCCTCGGCGAGTGGGCTTCGGCAGATGTTGCCGAGGCAAACGAACAAAACGCGGATCGGACGGTCGGGCACAGTCAGGTTTTCGTTATGTAACGCGGCTTTCTGGTATGGCTATCGGGCGTCGGGCGTCATCCGTACCGGATCGAGAAAAACACGCACGCGCTCATTGGAAAAGTCTGCAGGCTGAATCCAGACCCAACTGGAGGTGTCGTCCCAAACGGGGTCGCGATCATCGACAACGAAGGCATCTATTCCCCAGCGGGAAGCCACCACGGCCGCGTTTGCTGCATCGGGCTGCTCGAAAACCGAGGCGACTTCCTCGGCTACCGGATCGTAAACAGAATGCGTGACACCGTACATCGTGCCCATGTCGTCGTCGTACGCTACGGCATGGCGGTGGCCGTATAGCGCAGGTGCAAAGGCGAAGCCACCTTCCCTTCGGACGACCCCGGGCTGGGGATTGTGCTGAATGATCGCGCTCTCCGGCGTGTGAGTGCGCACCCAGACATACGCCTCGCGAAGAGCCTTGGTGCGTGCTCCAAGCTCTTGATCGTCGCCGTACATCCCCGGCATGGAGATTAAGCCCGCGTCTGCCGCAGGAGTAACGAAGCGCATTATGAGTGCATTGGAGATATTAGATACCACACCCACCACAAGCAGAATTGCCAACGCCGGCCGCAGCCAGGTCTTTGGCAGCCTGATTGTGCCCTGGCGAAGCGCACCGAGCAAGTCGGCCGCCCAAAGGAGGAGGATGAACTGCGCAAGCATCGGCGCGCGAAAGCCCAGATCGTTGTTGCGCACGGTCGCCATCGCGAAGGCCGGGAAAAGCAGCCCGACCGCAAGGATAACTCGCAGCAGCCGTTCGTCCTGTGTCAGCGGCAGGGCCTCACGTTTCCTCAACCACCAGAACAGAACACCGGCCAGAGCGAAGAATCCGTACTCGAGCGCATAGCTAACAGGCAAAAAGGGAAGGTGAACGAATGCTTCTCGCCCAATCCTCGCGAACCCGAAGAAGTGCTCCATCGGCCCAAATGGCCGTATGCCGAGGCTTACGGGAAAGCCCTCAACCGTGCCGGCCGAGCGTAGATACAGGATGAACGGAAGCGCGAACAGCCCCGCCAATAGGCCGGCCGTGAGCCAACCCCGGACTTCTTCCCAACGCCGACCCAAAATGCTGAGCCCTACCCACACAGCTCCGACCAGCGCCATCGCCATGCCTATCCAGATTGAGCAAAGAACGGATGACGCAAATGCGCCTCCCGCGAGCAACAGCGCCCCTCCGCGGCGGCGCCCCCCATTGGCCGCTACGCTCCACCGCGCCAACCGCAATCCCGCCAGCCCTGCGATGAGCCCAGCAACATGGTGGGGAACCGTCAGCACCGAGGTTATCCACATGAGAACCGGCTCGTTCCACCACTCCATGTCAGTGAAAATAACTGGCCGGCCGGCCATCTTCAGGACTGCAGCGCCCGCCAGAAACATAAGGATGTCCAGGCCGCCAACAATGAGCAGAAGAACCGCAAGGCGTTTCCGCCGATCTGGGCGGAGCGCAGAAGAATCCACAACGAGTGGGTTAGATAACGTGGCCACATAGGAGACTACCGTTCCCGCCAGTGCTAGAGCGCAAAAGGCTGTTCCGGCAAATACAGCCCCACGCGGCCCCACAGCAACCCCGCCTATTGTGTCGAGAAAGCTCGTCACCAACATCCAGCCGTAGTAATAGAAGAGCGGGATGCCTTCGCCCGGATAAAACATAGGATTCAGCGGCGGGACTCCGTGAGCGGCCGCCTCGTGCGAGAGAGCGATTGTTCGCACAAAGTCGCGGGCGGCAGTGCTGAAATAGAGCCGGTCGCCCCAGCCGATGTCCATCTGAAGTACAACAAAAAGGATCGCAACGCCGAGCCCAACCAATGCCGGCCGGAGGAGCGGCGTGGCAGATGGCCGCTTTCGCACAAGCAACCCTGCGGCCACCACCCAGCTTGCCCCGTACACCATCCATACCGCCCACCACCCGAGAAGGAGGAGCATGTACAGCACGATGGGGCCGATGGCCACCGACAGCATCAGTGCCATTGCCACCTGCACCATTATTGACTGACTGCGAAAATCCAGAACCCCGCTAATCTGCCCAAGGACATAGCCTGGCAAAACAAATATCAGTGGACAGAGCAAGAGCCCAATCGCTGACTCTGCAAGGTCGACAAGCATTTAGTGAGAATCAGTATGCTGGTGCGCGGCGCGGAATCTACCGATGCGCCGGCCTTGGACCAAGGGAGCACGCTGTGCTGAAGAGATCGCTTCAGTCCTATGAAAATGGAGCAGCGACTCCCTACAAAACCACGGTCGTGGCCGTCAAGAACTCGTGCCAAGAATCTCCGAATCGTCACCGGGCTGATCACCCTCATCAAATCCGTACTTCTCCGCCACCAGGTAAAGCGGCCGCCCCTTGTTTTCCTGGTACACACGCGACAGGTATTCGCCGAGGACTCCAAGAAATAACAGTTGTATCCCGCCCATGAAGAAGATGGCCACAACTAGAAAAGCCCAGCCACTCACCCACATGTCGGTGAAGAGCCGCACTACAACGGCGTAGCAAATACCAAGCAAGGCCAACGTAGAGGTGGCAACCCCTAGCCACGTAGCGAGGCGAAGAGGCTTGGTGGAGAAAGAGAAAATGCCATCGAGGGCAAACTTGACCATTTTCCTCACCGGGTACTTGCTCTCCCCTGCTGCCCGCGCCTGTCGTTGATAAGGAACTGCAACCTGGCGAAAGCCGACCCAACTGACCATGCCCCTGAGGAAACGATCCCGCTCCGGCATGGCTTTCACAGCCGCAACAACTTTCCTGTCCATGAGGCGAAAATCGCCGGTATCCGGCGGAATGTCCGTGTCGGAGAGGTAGTTCAGCAAGCGGTAGAAACACTTGGCCGTTATCAGCTTGAAACGGCTCTCGGCTGCCCTGTGGGTGCGCCGGCCATAGGCCACGTGGAAGCCTTCTCGCCACCGACCGATCATCTCAAGGATGACTTCGGGAGGATCCTGCAAGTCAGCATCAATGAGGACGACCGCATCACCCGACGCATGATCGAGTCCCGCACTGGCAGCGAACTGGTGGCCAAAGTTCCTGGATAGCGCGATGACTTTTGCATGCCCGTTGGCCCGGGTTGCCAATTGCTTGAGCAGGTGCAGCGTTTGGTCTGTGCTGCCGTCGTCAACGAAGATGATCTCAAAGTTTTCGCCCGACTCGGAGAGCACCCGTACCAGGGCCTGATGGGTCTGCTCGATCACCTCTTCCTCATTAAAGCAAGGCACTACCACGCTGATTAGCGCCGGCGCCTGCCTGCCCGCGGCTCCTGTGGGTGACGCCGGATCCAACTCTTCGATCATGGTCGCTGCTTCGAACTAATGAGGTAAATACAGATGCTTGATTCGTGGCGACTGCCTATCCTGTCCGGCAAACCGGAGGACGTCTGACCATAAACTGGAGGATGGTAAACAACATTCATCACAACTGGAAACGGCTAGGAGGCTGTTGAAATACTACGCCGTAAGCGAGGCGCGCGAATCTTGGCCGAGATCAAGGCGCGAGATCGTAGTCGAATCGGTGATTTGGCGAGTATCTCGCGACGAAGAGATCAGTCGAGAGGCGCCGTCGCAGGCAGGTGGAGTTTTTCAACAGCCTCCTAGAACAAGATACCGAGACCGTCAAGCGCAAAACGACGTTGAGTTGGGCAATTCCGTCATTCGCATCTTCTGCGCAGGGATGCGACCACTCCGGAAGGCATCATCTGCGGCCCCCTTTCTACGAATCGACGACCCCTCAATACCGCATCCATTCACACCTGCATTCCGTATCTTTGCGCCCTTGATGCGATATAGCGTCTCTGGCTGCCACTTACCATCAGCCCTTTCCCTCTATGGCAGAGCATCGGTTCGTTCCTGGTCCTCTTCTCTCAAAAATTGATCGTCCGGCCGATCTGCGCGAACTCAACCTCGACCAGCTTCCGCAGGTTTGCGACGAGCTCCGCGAATACATCATCGACATCGTATCGGTGCATGGCGGGCACTTCGGGGCGTCACTCGGGGCCGTGGAATTGACGGTGGCGCTGCACTACGTCTACAACACGCCGGTGGACCAGGTGGTGTGGGATGTGGGCCACCAGGCATACGGCCACAAGATTCTAACAGGTCGCAGCGATGCCTTCCCGACTAACCGCAAGTACGGGGGACTCTCCGGCTTTCCGAAACGATCGGAGTCGCAGTACGACACGTTCGGCGTAGCGCA
>JADFQN010000169.1 GCA_022561755.1 Bacteroidota bacterium | reverse complement strand
AAGTCCGCTCGTAGCGTTGCCCTTTCGGGTCCAGAGGCGGAGGCGGTGCCCAGTTTTGGTCGGCTCCACGTGAGCATGTAGGTTTCCATTCCTCCATTGTCGGAGGGATCCGTCTTGCCGGACCTCGCCCGATGTCCGAAAAGTCTCGCGAAGATCGGTGACCAGCAGATCCCAGTCTTCGTCAGAAAGCGGACCAGGCAAGTCAACCGTGCGCTCGACGGTGAGGGGAAATCCGAGGGAGCGAAGAGGCGTGGCTACCGGAGGTGCTGAACCGGTACGTAGAATGGAATCGGCGGCACGCGCAATGAACTCCGGCGAAATGCCTGCCTCAGTCCCTATCTCCTGCAACTCTGCTAGCGTGAGTCCCTCGCCGTGAGGCAATCCCGCCTGCCCGGTCTCCTGGGCTTCGGCGGCCTGCTCGAAGATTGCGGCGATCTCCTGATCGCTAAATCGATGCTCGTCACTCATAAATCTTGATCGCCGGGAGGGCCGGAGTTGCTGCTTTGCTGGATCGTCTACGCAACGGATGCAACGGCGCTCTCAGTGGCCTCAACCGGCTCGCCCAACAGCTTCAACATCCGATAGTGCGAACCCATCGCGGCGAAAAGCGTCGGCTGGTCGTAGTACGGCACGCCGTGTTCCTCTGCCGTTTCCTTTACGATTCCGCTGATGGCCGGGTAGTGGATGCTGCACGTCTGCGGGAAGAGGTGGTGCTCGATCTGGTAATTCAAACCGCCCACGTACCACGACAGCACCTTGTTCTTCTTCGCAAAGTTCGCCGTGGTGAGCATCTCGTGTATGATCCACGCGTGCTCCATCTTGCCTTCGTCGTCGGGGACGGGGAAATCCGGCCCTTCCACCACGTGCGCAAGCTGGAAGATGATGCCCAGGATCATCCCCGCCGTAATGTGCAGGGCCAGAAATCCGATCAGAAACTGCCACAACGGAATATCCAGCACGAGCAGGGGGATAATGATGGTATAGGTGTAAACGACGAGCTTTCCGAAAATGAGAAACGCTATTTCTTTTCGCGGATGCGTCTTGTTGGTGTACGGCCCAATCTCCTTCTTCATGAACTGCTGGTAGTCCTTGGCGAACAGCCAGTTCATTGTGGCGAAGCCGTACGCGAAGAAGCCGTAGAGATGCTGAAAGCGGTGGAACCAGTAGTATCGAGAACGAGGCGAGAGCCGAAGCAGCGGCGATACCGAGAGGTCTTCGTCCACGCCGTCGATGTTGGTGTAGGTGTGGTGGATCACGTTGTGGGTGATCTTCCACATGTAGCCGTTGGCTCCGGTGAAATCGAACGTGAAGCCGAGGAGTTTGTTGATCGTGGGGTTGGCTGAATACGCGCCGTGCAACGCGTCGTGCGCAACCGAGAAACCGAGGCCGGCGAATCCCGCGCCCATCATGATGGCCAGAATGAGCATGCCCCACGCCGAGAACAGGCCGCTGAGGATCAGCCCGTACGAGCCAAACGTCAAGATGAACAACAGAACTGTTTTGAGCACCATCCGCCAGTCGGCATGGCGCGAGCGGCCCGTGGACTCGAAGTACTCGGCCACGCGCAACTTCACATCCCCAATGAACGCGCCGGCGTTCTCAAACGTGGATGCGTTCCTGTTCGCAAATCGGATTTTAGCGGTTGTCGCCATTGTCCTCCTCACAGTAAGTGTGGTGTGGTGGGGAGCCTGGTACAGGTGAAATGTGAAATGCACCCTATCGATCTCCTGCTGAAAGATACACTTGCTGTGAGAAACTGTGGTGTAGGGATTTAGAGCATCCGATGAGGATGGCCCGCCCGGCCTTCAGACACCCTTCTGCCCTCTAAGAAGCTGTTGAATAACTCCACCTACCTGCGGCGGCGCCTCTTGCCCGATCTCCACGTTGCAAAATACTCAACGAATCACCGATTCGCCTGCGATTTCGCGCCTCGATCTCGGCCAAGATTCGCTTACATCGCTTACGGCGTAGTATTTCAACAGCCTCCTAACCACGCACGAGATTCAAGCCGCTGCCAGTCCAGCCCGGAAACAGCGTCGCGCTGTCCGTGACGCCCAAATACGAGCTTACGACGCCTGAATAAGCCGCTCGGAAATCCGTGGTGACGGCCAGATTGCGGCCATCTTTGAGGGCATCGCAATCACCTTAGCGTGACTGTTATGGCGCTATACGTTGCCTCGGCGTTCAGAAATATGGTGAACACCTGCCTTCGACGGATCTGGCGGATGACAACTTCGGCTTGCGAACGGCGTGGAAGGTCGAGGCCGCCCTCCCGTACGTAGTCGGTCGTGATGATGGCCGAACCGCCTTGCACCCGGCCGGCTACGGCGGGCACGCGCCCTACAATGCGCATACGAAGAAGGCGCGGACGGTCCGCCGCCTGTGCGAACCAGAAAATCACGCGTTCTATGCGGTCGTTGGCCTGTCCGGGTACGGTGGTGACCCGCCAGGCACGGACATCGCCTACGTTATCTGCAACCATGCGTCCTGTTGGGCGCACGATGCCTGCGAGTCGGGCAGCCATCGGCGGTGGTCGGCGTACCCAGTCGAACCCCGCGCCATACGCCCGGCGCATGCGTCGATCGAGGGCATTTATCCGCCTCGTTGGAACGCGTCGGCCGTTGAACACACTGCGGCGCACGGTTCGGTCCATTCCGCTTCCGGACGAAAACCGTACGTCTACCGTTGCACCAAACCGATTGCGTTCGCGCGGTCCTTCGATGGTTCGGGACGATGTTTCGACGTAGCTCACCGAACGAACCGATCGCAGACTCCGCTCCCAATCCGATTGCCAGGCTGCGAGGATCTCGGCGCCGTTGGGCGCCGGCTGGGCGCCGGCTGGGCAAAAACTGACCAGCACGAGCAGGGTGAGAACGGAGAGGGAGTAGCGAAGCCGCATGAAGCGTAGAAGATTGCAGGCGGAAGGTAAACGCCTCCTATCGGCTGCAATTGTCACAGAATTGTTGCGGAATCACGTTCATTCTAAACAGCCCCTCCCAAGGCCTTTCAGACCGCCTATATTCGCCCTGTAGCGTTCAACTGGGCCTGACATGATCGACGTAGCTCCCGGCCACGTACTTATCGTTGAAGACGACGACGACCTGCGCGCGCTCGTCGCAAACCGGCTGACGGAGGAGGGATTCCACGTCGAAACGGCCACCACGGGGCCGGATGCACTGGATCTCGTCGCCGAAGCCGTCCCCGATCTGGTATTGCTGGATGTGATGCTGCCGGGCCTCGACGGCATCGAGGTGTGCCGTCGGCTACGCGCGGAACACCCGCTGTTGTACATCATGATGCTCACCGCGCGAGCGGAAGAACTGGATCGGGTCGTTGGGCTAGAGGTCGGCGCAGACGACTACGTCACCAAGCCTTTCAGTCTCCAGGAAGTCGTGGCGCGCGTCCGCGCCGCCTTGCGCCGCATCCGCCGTGTCCGCGAGCACCTGGCCGCAGGGCCCATCGACGGCGAGCAGGAAGAGCCCATCACAATCGACAGCCTGACGGTCGATCCGATGCGGCGATTGGTCCATCTCAATGGGGAGAACATTCACCTCACCGTCCGCGAGTTCGACCTCCTCCTTTTCCTCATTCGCAACCCCGACCGCCCCTTCACCCGCATGCAACTCCTCGACAAGATCTGGGGTATCAAGTACGAGGGCTACGACCGCACGATCGACTCGCACATCCAGCGCCTCCGCTCCAAAATCGAGGAAGACCCGGCCGAGCCGCGCTACGTGCGCACGGTTTGGGGAGTGGGGTATAAGTTGGCGGCCGTTGCGGAGTAGGGTGTTGGGCTCTGTAGTTATAATGATGTTTGAGCGGGTGAGAGGATGAGGGTTTGAGAGGATGAGAGATTTTGTTCATGTAGCCACATGGTGTCATGGTAAAGACGTTCAGGGAGTTGCGCGTGTATCAGTCTGCACGGGGCCTTGCAAAGGAGATTTTCGAGCTTTCGAAGAGGTGGCCTCCTGAGGAGCGATACGAATTGACCAACCAGATTCGTCGGTCGTCTCGATCTGTGGGCGCAAACATTGCCGAGTGCTGGAGGAAGCGGAGGTTTCCGAAGCACTTCGCGAGCAAGCTGACCGATGCTGACGCTGAAGCCGCAGAGACGCAGGCCTGGCTCGATACGGCACTCGACTGCGGCTACATCAATCAGAAGACGTTCACTAAGCTTGATGAACAGTACGAGCACCTCATTGGCGGGCTGGTAAAGATGCGAAACGAGCCCAAGCAGTGGTGCGGTCCATCCCAAGTCCGAGAGCCCGAAACCCTGTATGAAGTCTCGGACTAACCAACTCTCATCCTCTCAAACCCTCACCCCCTCACACTTGCAAGGGCGTGCCTTCACCCGATCCCCCTCACCCCCTCACACCCTCACACTCCTACAGAGGCTCCGTCTTCTGGAAAGTCGCGCTCGTCCTTATCGGCGTGCAGGTGGTTACGGGATTGCTGGCTGTGGGGCTGAGCGCCTACTTTGCCCAGGAGCGGAGTCTTGAATTGGTGCGGGGCAACCTCATCCTCCGCCTCGATCAGACGGCAGTGGAAATTGAGGGACGGGCCGAGTTTGATGAGGATGGGCGGATGTCGCTTCCGCGCCGTTTGCAACTCGATCTGGCTACGCGCTTTCCGGACCCGACGTCGGTGCTGGATCTGGATGGGGCGCCGATTCTAGGTGGAGATGTCGAGGCGCTTCCCGCAGGCGCGCCGGCAGCACTTGAGGCGGGCGAGATAGAAGTTGTGCTGGGTGGAGGGGATGGGACGTGGGCGCTTGCTCCTTTGCTGGCGCCGGATGGGCTCCCGGCAGGGGCGCTGTTTATTCGCCCCCTGGATAATACGTTGCGCGAAGAGCTTCGGGGGACACGTGAGGCATTTGTTCGCGCTGTGTGGACCGTAGCTGGACTCGCAGCACTGCTGGCGCTGCTCCTCGGAGCGCTGTTTACGTGGCGGCTTGTCACGCCGCTCCGCAGAATGACTCTCCGTGTGGAGGCACTTGGAGGAGGCGACTACGCGGACCGCCTGCCGGAGGCCGGCCGCGACGAATTGGGACGGCTGAGCGCCGCCATCAACGACATGGCAGAGCGCGTGGAGGCCAGCATGGAAGCGTTGCAGTCAACGGATAGGCTGCGTCGCGAGTTGGTTGCCAATGTGGGGCACGACCTCCGTACGCCGTTGGCGGCTCTCAAAGGCTACCTCGATGAAGCCAACCGCTTTGCCTCCGAAGGCCGCGACGACGAGGCCATCGAAGCGCTGGGCGTAGCGCAACGCCAGAGCGACCAGATGGCGCGGCTGGTCTCCGATTTGTTTGAACTCAGCAAACTGGAGCAGGCAGGGCTTGAGAAAGGCTCAGCGCCGCTCCAACTTGGGCCGGTTCCGATCGCCGAACTCATCCAGGATGCAGCACGGATGCATCGAGGAGCTTTTGGCCAGGCATGTGTGACGCTCGACGTGGAAGCAGCCCCATCACTCCCCGTCATTCAAGCCGACGGTGCGCGGCTCATGCGCGTGCTCGACAACCTGCTCTCCAACGCCCTCCGGCATACGCCGGAAGGAGGCGCCGTAACCTTGAGCGCGGTGGTGGATGCGACATCCATCCGCATTCAGGTTGCCGATACCGGCGAAGGCATCCCCGCAGACGAACTCGACGCCGTCTTCGAGCGCTACTACCGCGGGGCTTCCGCCCGAACTCGGGACGCCGACGGAACCGGAACGGGACTTGGCCTGGCCATGAGCCGCGCGATTGCACGAGCACACGCTGGGGATTTGACGG
>JADFQN010000168.1 GCA_022561755.1 Bacteroidota bacterium | reverse complement strand
ATAAACCGCATCGCATACCAAAGGGGTGGCTTGGCTCTTAGGCTTTTGTCATCCTTCGCTTCCGCACCAAACTTCTTACCATCCGGAAACTATCATGGGCAAAGCACTCCTCATCATGGTCATGGGCGCAGGCCTGTACATCGCCATCGGACAGGTGGGCACCCAGGAAACGCTCATCGAAACAGCCGCTGACCAGGCGGCCTACGAAGAAGAGGTGCTGGCGCGTGAGATAGCGAGGTCTGGCTTCAACATGGCCATGGCCATTGCCCGTAGTCACGGGTCTAACCTGCAAAATGCCATTGAAGAGATTCATGGTGAGGGCGAGGCCATGACAGGCGAGCACCAGGGCGGCACGTACAGCGTTCGCGCATGGCTCGGCGATGGGTTCTCTATCATTATCGAATCGACAGGCACGTTTGCCGACGCCGAGCATAAGATGGACGACTCGTACCGCGTCCCGATTCTGATGGCCGAAAGATGCAGCCAGCTCGACGTGCGTTTCCTGGAGTCAGCAACCGGTTACTGTTCGGCTGTTTACCTGCAGCAACACCCTGTCGGCGCCGAACCGGACGAGATTCCCCCGCCTGAGATGATCTTTTCTGCCGGCCACTATGCCGACAACGTTGGAGTGGATGTAGACAAGGTCATCGCTCAGGGTACGCAAATGGACTTTTTCATCGGCGTCGACAAAGACTGTTCGACACGTCCTTCCGTCCCGAGCGAGTACGACGTAGATAGCCACGTGTATAACGCAAGCGACTACGATCACGATCATCACTCGCTTGACGTTCCATTCGGCTCTCCCGAACAGATGACCGAATCTATATGGGGTTTTGTTGAGCAACATCCGGAAAATCGACAGAAATGGCGTATTGGCTGGGAAGACCAGCATATCGTTGCGTGGGATAACCCAGCGTCCCAGGATCCGGAGAACAGCCTGCAGGCGTTAAAACACTTTGGCTACGACGGAGACGGCTGGCCAACTACCGACCAGTTCGGCTATCGTGATCTCAGGGACTACGGATCGCGCCCTGACTTCAGCGACCAGGTGATTGAGCTTTGGCTAACTCCGATTGATCCGGCAACAGAACCGGACATCTGTAGGGTGATCGTTGAAGATCCGCCGCCAGGTGGTGGAGACCCTGATCCGGATCCTGAACCAGACCCTGACCCTGATCCGGACCCCGCGGCGTGCTCGTGCCCAGGCAACGGCAATCAAAACCGCAAAATTGCCATCATGCACCGCCCACCGGGCAACGAATTGAATGAACACGTGATTTGCGTGTCGGTAAACGGCTGGGAAAGAGGTCACCGCGATCGTCACAACGACTACGTTGTGTGTGAAGGCGAGTGATCTAAACAAAAACGTGAGCAAGTCTGGCAGCCGGCCCATCTAAGGGTCGGCTGCCGTGCTTAAAGGCTACACAGGCTCCATGCGCACACGGGCAATCCGCTAGCCATAAACACCTCGGGCGTGCGTAAAAAGATCGTTACCGATTGTGCCCGCTTTGGTACGAATCGTTCCGCTTCTACCCAACTGGACGATACCCCCGCTGCCGAAAGCCGCTTATCAAGAGTGGTTCAGGATTTGTCCTTCGGCGTCCATCTCTTCATTTGTAGCCCCTGGGCACTGTGAACCCCGAATTCTCCGCCAGTCCTCCAAAGCCGCAGGAACCGATGGCTCAGGCTTCCCAGCCGGCTGCCGCCGTACCTCCGGTGGCTGTCGCCATACCCCCGGCTCAGCAAGGCACGCAGCAGGGTGTTTCGCCGGTTGCCGGCGCGCAGTTCGCGGCGCTTCAGCAGGCGGCAGACGCTTTGGCCGACTTCGAGGCACAGGCCGTGCTTCCCAGCGATTCGCTGGCCATGGAGGCGGAAGAGACGGCCATGCCCGCATTCGTTTCAGAAATCGCCCGGTCTGCTCCCCGCATCCTTCAGGGCGAAGACCGCCTGAAGTTCTATGCCGAGCAGGTCGATAAGGTGGAGGCGTCCGAACGCGAAGCGCTCCGGGATTACCTCGATGGTTTCGTAGGGCAGCTTCACGAAATTAAAGCCAGCGACATGGACATTGGTGGGCCTGCCTGCGTGGGCCGCGTATGGTACCGGGTTGACGGAGAGAAGACGCCGCATACGGAAGTGGGCGCGAGGAGCAACGACGAGATAGATATCCTCATCCTGAACCTCCTGAGCCCTCGGCAGCGCACTGATCTCTTTGAAGAGCAGTCGTGCGACTTCTCGTATTTCCTCGACATTGGTTCGGGCGCCGATCGCCGTTTCCGCTGCACCGTGTACTTCGACAGCCAGCACCTTGGGCTGTGTATGCGCGCTATTAACGAGACGGTGCGCAAGCTGGGTACGATTGGTTTCCACGCGGTCGTCCAACGCGGGTTCATGTTCCGCCACGTTCGCGACGGTCTCACCCTTTTCACAGGTGTTACAGGTTCGGGCAAGTCTACCACGCTCGATGCCATCATCGACGCCAACAACCACGATTTCAACGGGCACATCGTCATCGTGGCGAAGCCCATCGAATACATGCACGCACCGGATAAGTGCATCATCCGGCACCGCGAAGTAGGCCCCGATGTGCCGTCGTTCAAGGATGGCGTTGTTCAGGCGCTCCGCCAGGACCCCGACGTCATCATAATTGGGGAGATGCGCGACGCGGTAACGATCTCTGCCGCTATCGAAGCAGCCGATACGGGGCACAAAGTGTTCTCCACGCTCCATACGTCGAGCGCCGTCGAGAGCCTGGACCGCATCATCGCCGAGTACCCGCATGAGGAGCAGGACCGTATCCGGATGCGCCTTGCGGACGTACTCACCTGCGTGGTTTCACAGAAGCTGGCGCCGCGTATTGGCGGTGGCCGCATACTTGTGAAGGAAGTTTTGTGGGTCAGCCCGTCGGTCAGGGCCGCCATTCTTAACGGCAATACCAGCGAGATCTACCAAATGATGTGGGAAGGAGGGAAGCAGGGGATGATCACGCTTGAGCAGGATCTCATTCGCCTCGTTAGCGAACGCAAGATCACGCCCGAGATAGCCCGCCAATACGCCAACAACAAACGTCGCCTGGCGCAATTGCTTCAGTAAAGCAAAGCGTACAGCCTAACTAGCCACCGCCAAACAGTCCTACCCATGAGCGAGAACGTCACTCCGGACCAGGATCTTCATCCAGCCGTACAGGAGACAGCCACGATTGCAGGCAGCACCAAGAAGGCCGGGAAAGGCGCTTCGCCGCGGCGGAGCAAGCGCCAGCGCGCAGCGGCGCCCGTACTCGGTGTCCACGTTACGTCGCAGACGGTGTACGCCGTTCTGATGCGCCCTACGAGCAGCGGCTACGAGCCTATCCGCCAGTTTTCGCGGCAGCGCTCCGGCGGCCCGGATTACGCCCCCGGCATCGCATCGCCAATCCTTGACGCGGTTACTCCTGATGAGGCGATCACCGATGAAGATGGCATAACCATCCAGTATGGAGAGGGTCAGAACACCTCTGCCGACCTCTTCCTGGAAACCGAGTTTCAGCGCCTGGCCGGCATCGGCGACGATGTGGACTTCGAGGCCCCGACTCCCTCAACCAAGCGGCTTGGCAAACCCATTGTGTTCGAGCTGAAGGACATCATTGAAGAGTGCCGCACAGCAGGGTACGATAAGCCCGCACTGGCGTTTGTTATTGGCGTGCCGGATGTGGAGTACCTGGAAGTAATCGTACCTGCCGATGGCGGCAAGGGGGAGAAGAAGGGCAAGGCCGGCCGGAAGGGCAAGGCCGAGAAGAGCAAGGCCGAGAAGAGCTCGGCCGAGAAGAGCTCGGCCGAGAAAGCCGTAGATACCGGCCATAAGCCCGTGAAGCGCGAGCGCCTCTTGAGCCTTCTGCCCCCGACCGATGTGCTCTATAACAAGGAGCAGGTGGCGTTTATCCCGATGACGCCACGCGACAATTTGCAGCGCTACCTGGCCATTCTTCCAAGCCCCGAGGAACCTGTTGTGGATTCGCTCGAACTCCTTCGCGAGCAGCAAGGGATGCGGAAGATTTCGTTTCGGGACATCGATGCTGAAGTGCCCGTATTGATGGGCATGGCCCGCATGGCGTTCCGGCCGGAGCCTCAAGAAAACACAGCCATCGTTCGGGTGGGCCTTGAGGATACGCTGGTGATTCTGCTGCAAGGCAGCCAGCTCCATCACTGCGACCACATGCGCAGTGTTACCACCTTCGACGGCCCGGATACCATTTGTAGCCGCGTACTCCTCCAACAGGATGTCCAGGGCGTAGGAACCGTCCACAACGTGATCATCAGCAGCGAGGAGCGCGAAGACGAGCTCGTGCAGGGATTCTCGGCCTTCTACCCTGAAGCGCGTGTTGAGACGCTTCGTGCAGGCCTTGCCATGATGGGCGTCTCGGGCCCGTACGGCCCGCTGCCCACGACCGCCGTGCCTGCTACCGGTATCGCTCTCAAGGCGCTGATTCGTCGCGATTCGTCGTTCGAGGACATCACCCTCATGCCGAAGCGGCTTAAGAAGCGCGCGCGGAAGTTCGACTTGTCGTTCTCCTGGCATACCATGGTTGTTGGCGTACTGCTGTTCATGAGCGTGCTCTTTTTCGTAGGGTTGTTCCTGAAGCAGGCGTCGGAGATTTCGCAAGCGGAGCGGCGCCTGGCCGAGATTCCTTCGGAAGCATCACTGACACAAATAGAGCTGCAATTCCGAATCGACAGCCTCAGGCTTGCTCAGCAGCAAATTACGGCATCGCTAGTCGTACTCGACTCTCTGTTGTACGGAACCGACCAATGGAGCCATACGCTTGCGCTGGTCAACCGCTCGGCCGCGGGCACCGGAAGTATATGGGTGGAGGAGTGGAGCCCCGGAGATCAGGATGTCAATATTCACGGCTACGCTACGTCGCGAGCCAAAGTCGTAGACCTCGCTTCTCGCCTCACTGCTTCTATCGATGAGTTGACGTTCAGCGAAATCCGCGAGTACCCGGTGTACGAATACCGGATGCGCTTCGCGTTGCCGAACGACTTGCCGGCAGCCGCGCAGTTCTTGCTTGAGCGAGGCGGGGAAGCGCTGCCACCTCCGCCCATGCTGCCGGAGCCGCTGGCCGGTTCGGTACCGCTCCCGTTCGACCAAAGCACTCCGCCACCAACCGACGACGCTGAGCCTGCCGAAGGCGAAGCCGCCGCGGCCGAATAACTCTTCACCATCCGTCCGAACTCCGCCCTCATCTAGCGGTCCTCACACCGCGACAACGCGTAACCGCCATGTCGAATCAAGTTATAAACACGCTCATCCTGACACTCTTTATGGCCGTGGCCATAGGCGCCGGGTACTTCGTTACGCAGAAAATGCAGAAGACCGAATTGGCTCAGCTGGAAGAAGAGGCTGACGCCCTCCGCCTGAGCCATGCAGAGGTGGAGACTCTTCTAGTGGAAGAGGCTCAGGCTTCTCAGTCGGCCGCGGCTGCGCTGTCTCGCTGGAACGCGCGGTACAAGGTGCTTCCCGATCAGCTCTCGTCGCCCGACGTAGTGGACTACCTGAACGCTCTCTCGCAGTCAGGATTCCGCAGCTTCGATATCAGCCTGGGTGGAATTACGCCGGGCGCCGACTTCTCCGTCTACACCTATAACATCACGGGTGTGGCATTCTACGAAAGCCTGTACGGCTTCATTTGGAACGTCGAGAATGGGCGAGGTCTCTTCCATTTGCGCGGCGTCCAGATTGACAAAACCGTCACAACGATCCCGAATCCGGAAACGAACATCGACCGCCAGGTGGTGCTTGCCCGGTTCTCGATGGCCATCGACGCTTACTTCGGCGGCTCGCGAGGAATGA
>JADFQN010000054.1 GCA_022561755.1 Bacteroidota bacterium | reverse complement strand
AGGAAGAGAAGCTGAGCTCGACCGTGACGGGCGTTGAGATGTTCCGCAAGCTGCTCGACGCGGCCCAGGCGGGCGACAACGCTGGGATTCTGCTTCGGGGCATCGACAAGGATGCCGTCGAGCGCGGCATGGTGGTGATCAAGCCCGGCAGCGTGACGCCCCACAAGGAGTTCGAGTGCGAGGTGTACATCCTCTCGAAGGACGAGGGCGGCCGCCACACGCCGTTCTTCAAGGGCTACCGCCCGCAGTTCTACTTCCGCACGACCGACGTGACGGGGGACATCGAGCTGAGTGAAGGCGTAGAGATGGTGATGCCGGGCGACAACACGCAGTTCAAGGCGAAGCTGATCGTACCGATAGCGATGGAGGAGGGCCTTCGCTTCGCCATCCGCGAGGGCGGCCGCACCGTCGGCGCGGGCGTCGTCTCCAAAATCCTTGACTAAACATTTTCAATGTGGGGGCGCGGCATCCCGTGTTCCTTCAACATCTCCGAGCCAACAATGGCCAGTCAGAAGATTCGAATCAAGCTCAAGTCGTACGACCACTCGCTGGTTGACAAGAGCGCCGAAAAAATCATCCGCACGGTGAAGTCCACAGGCGCCGTGGTGAGTGGTCCCATTCCGCTCCCGACGCGCAAGCAGATCTACACCGTTCTGCGTGGGCCCCACGTGGACAAGAAGGCGCGCGAGCAGTTCGAGATACGCTCGCACAGGCGGCTGATCGACATCCTTTCGACTTCCTCGAAAACGGTTGACGCCCTGATGAAGCTCGAGCTTCCAAGTGGCGTGGACGTTGAGATCAAGGTCTGAGTAAAGACCTCAGTAAGTAAGCCATGCAACGCATCCTCATCCTATCCATCCTGCTTGTTTTCGCGTGCAGCCTGGCCGCATGCGATACGAGCACAACCACGACCCGCCCGGATTCGGAGCGGATCGTTGGTTCTTGGGAGGGAACGGATCTCAATGCGAGAATCATCGGTGGTCTCTCGGTATCGATTCCAGGTACGGATCCGTCAGCGGCCTCGGTGACGTTCGGTTCCGGCGACGCCTTCTCGTTTCTGTTTGACCCGGCCGACGGCTCTATGCTGGGCATCCCCCAAACAACTGTGAGTGTGCCGCTTCCAGACCAGGTATCGATTACAGGCACCTACACACTTGATGAATCGGAGGAGACCATCTCTGTAGCGAGACCCGGTATCCCGGCTGCACTTGAGCTGGGATACAACTTTCGGGGAGACGATGATTTAGAGTTGATCGCGGAGACGCCTGACGCCTTCGCCGATCTCCTTGGCCTTGCATCTGAGGACGCAGCGCTCATCGCCACCGTGGTCACGGGCGGATCGATCCGATTCGATCGCCAATAATCCCCATCCACGCTTAACCTAATCTCTCGATTACAATGAGCGGAATACTTGGCCGCAAAGTCGGCATGACCACCGTTTTCGATGACGAAGGCCGCTCCGTGGTCTGCACCGTCATCGAAGCCGGGCCGTGCGCAGTGACGCAGGTCAAGACAGAAGAGACGGACGGCTATAGCGCCGTGCAACTCGCTTTCGGCGGCAAGAAGGCGAAACGCACAACCAAGGCGCTGAAGGGCCACTTTGAGAAGGCGGGTGTTGAGCAGCGCCGCTCGCTCATCGAGTTTCGTGACTTCGAGACCGACGAGGCAGTAGAGCTTGGGCAGAATGTAACAGTGGCCGAGTTGTTTGAGGAGGGCGAGCTCGTTGACGTTGCCGGCACCTCGAAAGGCAAGGGCTTTCAGGGCGTAGTGAAGCGGCATGGCTTCAAGGGCGTGAACGACGCGACGCACGGCCAGCACAATCGTCAGCGTGCGCCCGGTTCCATCGGCCAGGCGTCGTACCCAGGTAAGGTGTTCAAGGGCATGAAGATGGGTGGCCGCACCGGCGGTAATCGCGTAACGGTGAAAAACCTCAACGTGGTCCGCATCTTCCCAGACCAGCACCTGATGCTCGTTCAGGGCGCCGTGCCCGGCCCTAAAAACGGCCTCCTCGAGATTCGCAAAGCATGATTCGTATTGCGTATTGGCGGTCACCTCATTCCCTTACGCAATACGAAATACGCACTAGACCTCATGAAACTATCTGTTTACAACCGCGCCGGCAACAAGACGAAGCGCACCGTAGAACTCGATGACGCGATCTTCGGAATTGAACCGAACGACCACGTAATCTGGCTCGACGTGCGCGCTATTCAGGCGCACGACCGTCAGGGCACGCACAAGACGAAGGAGCGAGGCGAAGTTTCCAAATCGCGCCGCAAGCTGTACCGCCAGAAGGGTACCGGCCACTCTCGCGCGGGCGACGCCAGAAGCCCGATTCGCAGAGGCGGCGGCACGATCTTCGGGCCGAAGCCGCATGAGTACCGTTTGGGCGTCAACCGCAAAACGCGACAGCTCGCCCGCCGCTCGGCGATGGCGTACAAAGTGCAGGCCGAGAGCCTGCGCATTGTGGAGGACTTTTCGATGGACGAGCCGAAGACCAGCGAGATGGCTTCCGTGCTCACCGCACACGATTTGACCGGGAAAAAGGTGCTCCTTCTGACGGCGGGTGTCGATAACATCCTGTACCGCTCCGGCCGCAACATCCCCCGATTCACCATGTGTCCGGCTAGCGATGTCTCCACGCTCGATCTTATGAAAGCGCACGTTGTGCTCGTGCAGGAAGGAGCGGTTGTTGGCCTGACCGAGGCCCTTCGCCCGGCTACGAAAACCACTCCAAGCGAAGCCCCTGACGGCAAAACCGCATCTGCCGAAACCAAATCTGCCGAAGTTGAGTCGGCCGAGGCAGCCTAAAGCACTACTGAACTGAACGAATCATGGCCAAGCCGATTCTCATCAAACCCATCATCACCGAAAAGATGACCCGCCTCACCGAGGAAGGGCGGCACTATGCTTTTCAGGTGGCGAAGGACGCCAACAAGATCGAAATCCGGAAGGCTGTTGAAGAACGCTACCCCGGCGTGGACATCAAGGAAGTGCGGACCATGATCGTGCGCGGCAAGCGCAAGCGCCAGATGACCCGGCGCGGCGCCGTGGAGGGCCGCAAGGCCGCCTACAAAAAGGCCATCGTTACACTGAAATCCGGCGAGATCGACTTTTTCGAGAGCGTATAAAGTATTTCGTTTTCCGTATTGTGTATTGACCTTATTAATACGCAATACGCATCACGCAACAGAACTATGGCAATTCGCAAGCTCAAGCCCGTGACGCCCGCCCAGCGGCAGCAGTCGGTCTCGGCCTTCGACACGATTACGAAGTCGAAGCCTGAGAAGAGCCTGCTCGCGCCCCTCACAAGGAAGGGCGGACGTAACAACACCGGGCGCATTACCGTGCGCCATCAGGGTGGTGGCCACAAGCGCCGCTACCGCATCATAGATTTCAAGCGCAACAAGATTGGCATTCCGGCCAGGGTTGCGTCTATCGAGTACGACCCGAACCGGAGCGCGCGCATTGCGCTGCTCGTTTACGCGGACGGCGAGAAGCGGTACATCGTGGCGCCGGACAAGATTACCGTCGGCCAGACGCTGATGAACGGCCCGGACGCCCCGCCCGAGCGCGGCAACTGCCTCCCGCTGGCCAACATCCCGCTGGGCACGTACGTGCATTGCATCGAGATGATTCCGGGTAAGGGCGCACAGCTCGCTCGCTCGGCCGGTACGTTCGCACAGCTCACGGCTCGCGAGGGCAAGTATGCAACGCTCCGCCTGCCTTCGGGGGAGATTAGGATGGTGCCGGTGCAGTGCATGGCCACCATCGGAACGACATCCAACCCCGACCACATGAACATCGAGCTCGGCAAGGCGGGCCGCAGCCGCTGGCTCGGCATCCGCCCGAAGACGCGCGGTGTGGCCATGAACCCGGTCGATCACCCGATGGGTGGCGGCGAGGGCAAGGCCTCGGGCGGCCATCCCAAGAGCCCGTGGGGCCAGCCGGCCAAGGGCTTCAAGACCCGCAAAAAGAAGAAAGCCTCCAGCAAGTTCATCGTTCGCCGCCGCGGCAGTAAGCGGTAAGGCGCCCCGTACGAAATATGGCACGTTCGCTAAAAAAAGGCCCGTTCATAGCTTACAAGCTCCGCCAAAAGGTGGATGCTATGAACGCGAGTGGCAAGAAGAAGGTGATCAAGACGTGGAGCCGCTCCTCCATGATCAGCCCCGAAATGATCGGGCACACCCTTGCCGTCCACAACGGAAAGCAGTTCGTTCCGGTCTACGTAACCGAGAACATGATTGGCCACCGCCTCGGTGAGTTCGCGCCCACGCGCACCTTCCGTGGCCACGCCGGATCGGCGAGAGACAAACGCCGCTAACTACCTATTTCGTAATGCGTATCGCGTAAGAAAGCTCGGTTGCTACTATTACGCAATACGAAAAACGCAACACGACTAGCCATGCAAGCACGCGCACGACAGCGATACATTCGCAGTTCGCCTCGCAAGATGCGGATTGTTGCGGACGTGGTTCGCGGCAAGAACGTTGAGCAGGCGCTCAACACGCTGCATTTCATGCCGCAGAAGGCCGCCCGCCCGATTGAGCGGATCATCCACACGGCCGTCGCCAACCTGATAGACCAGCACCCGGAGGAGCGTGTAGACGAGACGTCGCTCGTTGTCTCCGAGATCCGCGTAGACGAGGCCCCGTTCCTCAAGCGTTTCCGCCCCGTTTCGCGCGGCCGCGCTCATCCATTCCACAAGCGTTCCAGCCACCTGACAATCGTCGTCGGGATGCCCGAGAACACAGAAGACGAGTCGTAAACAGATATGGGTCAGAAAACGCATCCAATAGGATTTCGCCTTGGCATCATTCGCGGTTGGGATTCCAACTGGTACACGGATGGCAGCTACGCGGAAAAGCTTGTTGAAGACGACAAAATCCGTAAGTACCTGAATGCGCGTCTGAAGCGCGCCGGTCTGAGCCGCGTAGTGATCGAGCGCACGCCGAAGCGCGTGATCCTCACCCTGCACACCTCCCGCCCAGGCGTAGTTATTGGTCGTGGCGGCGCGGAAGTAGAGAAGCTGCGCGAGGAGTTAAAGAAGCTCACGGAGAAGGACGTCCAGATAAACATCAACGAGATTAAGCGGCCCGAGCTCGACGCGAGCCTCGTTGCGCAGAACATTGCCCAGCAGCTTGAGGGGCGTATCTCGTTCCGCCGTGCGATGAAGCAGGCCCTCGGCGCCTCGATGCGCATGGGCGCGCAGGGCATCCGCATCAAGCTTTCCGGCCGCCTCGGCGGTGCAGAGATGGGCCGTACCGAGCAGTATATGGAGGGCCGTGTGCCGCTTCATACGCTCCGCGCCGACATCGACTACGCCGATGCGACGGCGTTCACGATCTACGGCACGACCGGTGTGAAGGTCTGGATTTTCCATGGCGAGATCATCGGCAAGCCCGACCTAAGCCCCAATGCCTACGCCCAGCGCCAGGCCGCCGCTGCCCCGCAGCCTCCGGAGCGCCGCCGTCGCGGCCGTGGAGACAATAAGGGCGACCGTGTACGCGGCGGTCGAGGCCGAGGCGGGCGCGGACAAGGCGGCGGCAACAAGCCGTCGTAGCGCACCGAACCTCTTTTATAGACTGAGACTCAGGAGACAGACCAATGTTGATGCCCAAGCGGACCAAGTTCCGCAAGATGCAGAAAGGCCGCATGAAAGGCCTCGCACTGCGAGGTGCGCGGGTCAACTTCGGCGACTTTGGTATCAAGGCCCTAGAGCCGGCCTGGATTACCAGCCGCCAGATCGAGGCCGCCCGTATTGCCATGACGCGCCACATGAAGCGCGCGGGTAAGGTGTGGATCCGCATTTTCCCCGACAAGCCCATCACCAAGAAGCCCGCCGAAACCCGCATGGGCAAGGGCAAGGGCTCGCCGGAGTACTTCGTGGCCGTCGTAAAGCCGGGCCGCATCCTCTTTGAGGTAGGCGGCGTGGATGAGGAACTGGCGCTCGAATCGTTGCGCCTCGCCATCCAGAAGCTCCCCATCAAGTGCAAGGTCGTCGTTCGGCCGGATTACCACGTGTACGCCGCCAAAGACGGCGTGACCGGCGAAGACACGTCGCTCAAGGCTACCATCACGACCTTCGACCTCACCAAGATCTACGGGCTTGGTAAGACGGTCGCGGCTCAGCTGGACGAAGCTGGTATCAAGACCTATGCCGCATTGGCCGATCTGTCCCACGAACGCCTGCGTGAGATCGTTGCTTCGGAGGACGCCGAAGAGGAGTCCGTAAACGAAGAGAGGTGGACGCGCCAGGCACGCTTGCTCGCAGACGGCGAGCATGACGAGCTCAACGCGTATGTAGAGGCCCTGCGGGTCGAGGACGGCAATGTGATCGTCACCGAGGAAGAGGAGACAGCTCCTGCCGACGAGCAGGCCGATGAAGCGCCCGCTGCCGAAGCGGACGACGCTGACGGCAAATCCGAGTAACCCCATCTTTAGAGCCCACCGGCCATGAAGCCAAAAGAAATCAGAGATCTCTCCGAGCAGGAGATTGAGCAGCGCATCAAAGACGATGAGCACGAGATGAGCAACCTCGCCTTTCAGCAGGCGATTGCTGGGCTCGAGAATCCGCTCGTCCTTCGCGCCCGCCGCCGCGAAATCGCCCGCCTGAAAACGATCCTCAAACAAAAGCAAGCTGAGGCCCACGAAGCCTGAACCGCTGGGCCCGCACTGCCCAATCGCATTCCGACGTAGTTGGTGAGGTGTCGGCTCACCAGGCGAATAGCAGACCCGTTATGACAGAAATCATCTCCCCCGAAACTCAACCGGAGACTCCCCTGGAGACCCCTCCTGAGGGTGTCGCAGAGACTCCCGCCCGTGCCGCGCGTAAGCAACGCATTGGGCTCGTTGTTTCCGACAGGATGGACAAAACCATCACCGTTGCTATCCAGAGGCAAGTGAAGCACCCCGTCTACGGCAAGTTTGTGAAGAAGACGACCAAGCTGAAGGCGCACGACGAGACCAACGACGCCAACGAGGGTGACACCGTCCGTATCCAGGAGACACGCCCTCTCTCCAAGACGAAGCGCTGGCGCCTCGTTGAGGTAGTAGAGCGCGCCCGCTAACTATTTGTCGAACGACGTGTGGCGGGCTGCTTTCGCACCCGCCGCCACAACCTCGGACTTCCCATGATCCAACAGGAATCCCGGCTCTCCGTCGCCGACAATAGTGGCGCTAAGGAGGTGCTCTGTATCCGCGTGCTCGGAGGCTCGAAGCGCCGCTACGCCTCTGTGGGGGACAAGATTGTCGTCACAGTCAAGAACGCCATCCCCGGCGGCAACGTAAAAAAGGGCGACGTATCGCGCGCCGTTGTGGTGCGCACGAAGAAGGAATACCGCCGCAAGGACGGCTCGTACATCCGCTTCGACGAAAACGCTGCGGTGCTCCTCAACGAAGCCGACGAACCGGTCGGTACCCGCATCTTCGGGCCCGTGGCTCGCGAACTGCGCGACAAGCAGTTCATGCGCATTGTCTCACTCGCCCCCGAAGTGCTATGAACGCTGAAGGCGGAATGCTGAAAAGCGGCATTCGATGTCTTCATCCTTCCTCGTTCATCATTCATCATTCATCATTCCGTTATGCCTCGCACGAAGAACAAGCAGAAGAAGCTCCACGTCAAGAAGGGCGAGACCGTGATGCTCACGAAGAACATCACCGCCGCCAAGGAACTCGGCATGGATCGCCTGAAAGGGTACACCGGCCGAGTCCTGAAGGTGTACCCCGACACCGAGCGCCTGATTGTTGAAGGTGTGAACGTTCGCCTCCGCCACACAAAGCCGAACCAGAACTACCCACAGGGTGGCCGAATAGAGAAGGAGATGCCGATTCACATCTCTAATGTGCAGCCACTTGACGGCAACGGAGAGGGTACACGCGTTGGCCGCAAGCGTGTGGAGGACGTGGAGACCGGACAGGGCCGCTGGGTCCGCTATGCCAAGACCACCGGCGAAGAACTCGACAGCTAATGAACTATTTCGTAGTACGTAATACATATTACGCACTACGAATTACGCAATACCCACCAGACCGATGGAGAACTACACACCCCGCCTCAAGCAGCGCTACCACGACGAGATCGTCGGGGCGCTGAAGACGCAGTTTGACTATGACAACGTGATGCAGGTGCCTCGCCTGCAGAAGATTGTCGTGAACAAGGGCGTCGGCGAGGCCGCGTTGAATAAGAAGATCCTCGACGACGCTGTTGAGGAGCTTCGGATCATTACCGGCCAGCAGCCTTCCGTGCGGCTCGCCCGCAAGTCGATCTCGAACTTCAAGCTCCGCGACGGCATGGCCGTAGGCGCAGCCGTCACGCTCCGCAGCGACATGATGTGGGAGTTCCTGGACCGCCTGATCACGCTGGCGCTCCCGCGTACGCGCGACTTCCGCGGTCTTTCGGATCGCTCGTTTGATGGCCGCGGCAACTACACGCTCGGCGTTAAAGAGCAGATCGTCTTCCCCGAAATCAACATCGACAAGATCGACCGCGTCTCAGGCCTCGACATCACGATTGTGACCAGTGCTGCGACCGACGAAGAAGCGTTCGCGCTCCTGAAGGCGTTCGGTATGCCGTTCGTACGCCGTGAAGAAGCGGCTGCGGCCTGATCCATCCCCTATTCCACCAACCCTAACCAACATGTCTCGCAAGTCTCTTATTGCACGCGAAGCGAAGCGCCGGAAGACGGTGGAGAAGTACGCTGAGAAACGCCGCCGCCTCAAGGCGGAGGGCAAGTGGGAGGAGCTCCAGAAGCTTCCCCGCAACGCCAGCCCCGTGCGCCTGCACAACCGTTGCAACCTCACCGGCCGCCCGCGCGGCTACATGCGCAAGTTCGGTATCAGCCGCGTCATGTTCCGCAAGATGGCGCTCGAAGGCAAGATCCCCGGCGTGCGCAAGTCAAGCTGGTAGATGCTCGTACTTTGAGCTTGGTTCTTCGTTCTTCGGAGAGCAAAGCACGAAGGACGAAGAACGAACACCTCTATTTTTCTAGCGGTCAAGTGTCCCGACCCATCCGGATAAACTGGCCGAAGACCCAATACAAATGAGTGCAACAACCGACCCGGTTGCCGATTACCTGACGCGCGTCCGCAACGCCCAGAAAGCCCGCCATCCGCACGTAGACGTTCCCGCGTCGAAGCTAAAGCGGGCGATCACGCAGATCCTGATGGACAAGGGGTACGTCAAGAACTACCTCAACGTGGACGACGGCAAGCAAGGCCTTATCCGCATCTACCTCAAGTACGAGCGCGGCGGCCGGCCGGTCATCCAGCGCCTCGAGCGCGTCTCAAAACCTGGCCTCCGCCACCACGTGGGCGCCGACAACCTGCCACGTGTAATGAATGGCCTCGGTATCGCCATCCTCTCCACGAGCGAGGGGGTGATGACCGACAAGGAAGCGCGCCGCGCCGGAATCGGTGGCGAAGTGCTTGCCTACGTATCCTAAGAGTCTGTTGAAATACGTCATCCTGCCTGCGACGGCGCCTCTCGGCCGATCTCTTCGTTGCGAGATGCTAGCCGAATCACCGATTCGACCACGATCTCGCGCCTTGATCTCAACCGAGATGCGCTCCCCGACAAGTCGGGGCAGGCTGTCTCGGCGACAGAGCACGTAATTCAACGGCCTCCTGAGTCGTTCTTCGACTCATAACCTGAACCACGATGTCACGAATTGGCAACCTCCCCATTACTATCCCGGAAGGCGTTACGATTGACGTAACGGACGGAAACAGCGTTTCGGTGAAAGGACCGAAGGGCGAAATCGGGCTCCGTGTGGACCCCGACATTTCCGTAGAGGTAAAGGACGGTGAGCTTCGCGTGATGCGCCCGACGGAGCAGAAGCGCCACCGCGCCATGCACGGCCTCTACCGCTCGTTGATCAACAACCTCGTTACCGGGGTCAGCAAGGGCTTCAAAAAGGAGCTCATCATAATTGGCGTCGGCTATCGCGCCGAGGTCAAGAATGGTGTGCTGGAGCTGGCCCTTGGCTACTCGCACCCGATCTATTTCCTGCCGCCGGATGGTATCTCGATCACGACCGTCTCGGAGCGTGGCAAGAACCCGCGGGTGACCATTGAGGGCATCGACAAGCAGCTCGTTGGACAAGTGGCGGCCAAGATCCGGGGCCTGCGCCCGCCGGAGCCCTACAAGGGCAAGGGCATCCGCTACTCCGACGAATACGTCCGCCGCAAGGCCGGCAAGACCGCAGCCCGTTAAGAGGCTGTTGAAAAACTCCACCTACCTGCGCCGCCGCCTCTTGTCCGATCTCTGCGTTACGAAATATTCACCGAATCACCGATTCGTCTTCGATTTCGCGCCTTGATCTCGGCCAAGATTCGCGCGCCTCGCTTACGGAGTAGTATTTCAACGGCCTCTTAACCGATTTAACTTCTCACAGCATGGCCGGACGGCCGGAAATCGTCCGGCCCACAACGCACCGAAATCATGGGTAAGACCTCAAAGAAAGTTGTTCAGCGTGCCCGCATCCGCCGCCGCATCCGCGGCAAGGTGAGTGGCACGGGCGAGAGCCCGCGCCTGAGTGTCTTCCGTTCCAACAAGTTCATTTACGCCCAACTCATCGACGACGCATCCGGCAATACGCTGGCGCAGGCCAGCAGCCGCGAGAGCGACATCAGAGGGGCCACTCGGCTCGAGCGCAGCAAGGCCGTTGGCCAGCAACTCGCCGAGCGAGCGAAGGCGGCGGGTATCGTAAGCGCTGTCTTCGACCGGGGCGGGTACCGTTATCACGGCAACGTTCGTGCGCTTGCAGAGGGCGCTCGCGAAGGTGGCCTCCGTTTTTGAGTTTGGGGGTGTGAGCGAGCAGGCTCCGTACCGCAAACATCCCAGTCTCCCCCAATTTCCTATACGCACAAACAGCGAAGCAAATGGCGAAGCAAAATCGCAATCGTGACCGACGCGCCAAGGCGTCGGAGCAGTCCAACCTCATCGAGCGTCTCGTCTCGGTCAACCGCGTGGCGAAAGTCGTGAAGGGCGGCCGCCGCTTCTCGTTCAATGCCGTCGTCGTTGTCGGCGATGGTAAGGGAACCGTGGGGCATGGCCTCGGCAAAGCAAACGAAGTGGCCAACGCCATTGCGAAGGGCACCGAAGACGCCAAGAAGAACATGGTGCGCGTTCCGGTTACGGCGCACGGCACCATTCCGCACGCCGTGATCGGCAAGCAGGACTCCGGCCGCGTGCTTCTTAAGCCCGCCTCGCCTGGCACCGGCGTAATCGCCGGCGGCGGCGTTCGTGCTGTGCTTGAGTGCGCAGGAATCTCGAACGTGCTCTCGAAGAGCCAGGGTTCCAGCAACCCCCACAACGTTGTCGGTGCTACGATGGACGCTCTCCAGAGCCTCCAGGAACCAGCCGAAGTGGCCAAGCGCCGTGGCATCTCCGTCAAGCGCGTATTTGAGGGGTAGTGCTTCAGGCTTTGTACGCCGACAGCCTCCTACGGCAGCGTCGACATCTAAAGCACGAAGAACGAAGAACCAACCGCCATGTCCAAAATCAAGATCACACAGACCCGCAGCACCATCCGCAAAACGGCGAACCAGAAGCGCACGATTGAGGCGCTTGGACTAGGGAAGCTGCATCGTACGGTGGAGCATGAAGACACCCCGCAGATCCGTGGGATGATCCGCAAAGTGCTCCATCTTGTAGAGGTGCAGGAGGCCTAGGAGGCTGTTGAAAAACTCCACCTACCTGCGGCGGTGCCTCTTGCCCGATCTCCGCGTTGCGAAATGCTCGACGACTCGCCCGCGATCCCGCGCCTCGATCTCGACCGAGATTCACTCGCCTCGGCGACAGAGCACTTCTTCAACGGGCTGCTAAGCCTTCACTGAAAAGGCACTCCGCACCTGGCAGATCGCCGCGCCTCAGAATCTATCTTCTCCTTTCTCTAATCCCGCGAGTCTACGCCGGCAAACGCCGCTGTGGGCGTCTTTAGCCACTATTTATGATGGATCTTAGCAACCTCAAGCCTGCGAAGGGTTCCACGAAGAACCGCAAGCGCATTGGTCGAGGACAGGGCTCCGGCTACGGCGGCACGTCCACCAAGGGCCACAAGGGCCAGAAGAGCCGATCCGGCGCCTCGATTCCGGTTTGGTTTGAAGGCGGCCAGATGCCCCTCCAGCGCCGCGTGCCCAAGTATGGGTTCAAGAACCGCTTCCGCGTGGCCTACGACGCCATCAACCTCTCGCGGCTGAGCGAACTGGTTGAAGCCGGCCGGTTGGAGAAAGGCGCAGCCGTAACGCCCGATTCGCTGACGAGCCTCGGCCTCGGCGGCAAGAACGGCCGCATCAAGATTCTCGGCGGCGGCGACCTGTCCGTCAAGCTCGACGTGAGCGCGCATGCGTTCTCGAAGTCTGCGCGCGAGAAGATCGAAGCCGCCGGCGGCACAGCCACCGTTGTTGAATAGGTAATTGTTAACGCCCTCAGAGGCGTCCTAGAAGTACGCAGCCCATTATGGCTTCAGTAGCCGAAAGCGTCCGCAACATTTTTAAGATCCACGAGCTTCGGCAGCGGATCATTTACACGTTGCTGCTCCTGCTCGTGTATCGCCTCGGATCGTACGTGACGATCCCTGGCATCGATGCGCGCATCCTCGAAGACCTCGCCAACGACCAGGGCGGGCTGTTCGGGTTGTTCAACCTGTTTGTGGGCGGCGCGTTCTTCCGGGCGGGTGTGTTTGCGCTTGGCATCATGCCGTACATCACCGCGAGCATCATCATTCAGTTGCTCGGCGCGGTGATGCCGTACTTCCAGAAGCTCCAGCGTGAGGGCGAGGAAGGCCGGCGGAAGATTACACAGCTTACGCGCTATGGCACGCTGGGCATCACGTCGCTCCAGGCCGTCGGCTACGCCATCAACCTGCGCGCGACGAGCCTGGAGGCCATCGTAGTCGGCCCCACGATGTTCATGATCTCGACCGTGATTGTGCTTACAGCCGGTGTCGTATTCGTGATGTGGCTCGGCGAACGCATTACCGAGAAGGGTATCGGCAACGGCATTTCGATTCTCATCATGATCGGCATCGTGGCGTTCCTGCCGGTGTCGCTCTTCAATGAGTTCGCCCGCGATAGCTCGAACATCTTCATCTTCCTCATCGAGATTGGCTCCCTCTTCATCGTGACAGCCTTTGTGGTGCTATTTACGCAGGGCACGCGGAGGATACCGGTCCAGTACGCCAAGCGCGTTGTCGGGCGGAAGGTGTACGGCGGTTCTACCCAGTACCTCCCGTTGCGGGTTAATGCGGCGGGCGTCATGCCCATCATCTTCGCGCAGTCGATCATGTTCATCCCGAGCACGATTGCTGCCTTCTTCCCCGACAGCGGCTTCTGGCAAGCGATAGGCACGGCAACGGGCGACATATTCGGGGTCTGGTACTCGGTAATCTTCTTCGTCGTCTGCGTCTTCTTTACGTACTTCTACACGGCCATCGCAGTGAACCCGCAGGAGATGGCCGACACGATGAAGCGGCAGGGTGGCTTCATCCCGGGCATTCGGCCGGGCAAGCAAACCAGCGAGTTCATCGATAACATTCTGACGCGCATCACGCTGCCGGGGGCGCTGTTTATTGGATTTGTGGCCATCCTACCTGCAATCGCTGCCAAAGTTGGCATCATGCCCGGTTTTGCGCAGTTCTTCGGCGGAACGAGCCTACTCATCCTCGTGGGCGTGACGCTCGACACGCTCCAGCAGATTGAAAGCCACCTGCTGATGCGCCACTACGACGGTTTCATGAAAACCGGCCGCATCCGCAGCCGCCGCCGATAAGCGCCCAGAAATTCCTACCGGCCGATTCTCCGATGATCCACATCAAAACAGACCACGACGTTACGATGCTCCGCCGCTCAGCGGGGCTTGTGGGCGAGGTGCTGGCCGAGATGGCACGGCGCATCGCTCCCGGCGTGCGCACGATCGATCTGGATCACGTGGGGGAGGAGATAATCCGCGACGCAGGCGCTCGCCCGGCGTTCAAGGGCTACCGCGTAGGCACCGAAGTTTTTCCGGCCTCCCTCTGCATCTCCGTCAACGAAGTGGTGGTGCATGGTATTCCGAGCAACCGCCCGCTGGAGGAAGGCGACGTGGTGAGCGTGGATTGCGGCGTGGAGCTCAACGGCTATTTCGGCGACTTTGCCTACACGTTTCCGGTCGGCGAACTCTCGGTGGAGAACGAGGCACTGCTACGCGCGACGAAGCAAGCACTTTACGAAGGGATTAATCGCGCCGTCGTCGGCTCAAGAGTGGGCGATATTGGGCACGCGGTGCAGCAGTACTGCGAGGCTCGCGGCTACGGTGTGGTCCTCGATCTCGTTGGACACGGCATCGGGCGGAGCCTCCACGAGGAGCCGCAGGTACCCAACGTGGGCCGACGCGGACACGGCAAGCGCCTCAAGGAGGGCATGTCCATCTGCATCGAGCCAATGATTAACCGGGGAAACGCCCAGGTGACGGTGGATGCAGACGGCTGGACCGTCCGCTCGGCCGATGGCCTGCCGAGCGCCCACTACGAGCACACCGTAGTGGTCCGTCGCGGGCGGGCGGAAGTGCTTTCCTCGTACGAAGCCATCGAAGCGGCGCTCGCCGGCGTGCATGGCCAGGCCATACCGGATTCGTCCGGCAACGACCGCGATTCTGCAGCCGCCCCCGACGACGGAATAACCAACCGAATTACCCGCTTCAAGGAGGCCATTCTTGGCTGAGCGTCTCGCCGACCGTCTTGCCGTCCAATAGGCCGGCAGGGTTTTCGAAGCATTTACTGAACATCCCTCACTATCCACAACACGTAGCCGACCAGACTCATGAAGGTCCGTGCCAGTGTCAAGAAGCGTTCCTCTGACGACAAGATCGTCCGCCGAAAGGGCCGCGTCTACGTCATCAACAAAAAGAACCCAAGGCACAAGCAACGCCAAGGGTAATCCGGTTTCGGATTTCGGATTTATGATTTTGGAGGCTGCTCCGATCTAGATCCCAAATCCGAAATCCGAAATCCCAAATCCGAAATCGAATATGCCTCGTATTTCAGGAATCGACATCCCCGGCGGAAAGCGCGCAGAAGTTTCGCTGACGAGCATCTACGGGATCGGGCGCAGCCGCGCCAACGAGATCCTTGAGCGCGTCGGTCTCGACCCGAACTCGCATCCCGACGATTGGTCTGAGGACGACACCAAAAAGGTTCGCGCCCTCATCGAAGACAATTACAACGTCGAGGGCCAACTACGGACGGAAATCCAGCTCAACATCAAGCGGCTGATGGACATCGGCTGCTACCGTGGGCTGCGTCATCGGCGTGGCCTGCCCGTTCGCGGCCAGCGCACGAAGACCAACGCCCGTACGCGCAAGGGCCGCAAGAAGACCGTTGCCGGGAGGAAGAAGGCGCCGCGCAAGTAGCGCCCCCTCCGAATAGCACGGCGTGCGCACGCAGGACATCCCGCAAAGCGGGACCACCTCTGAAGCGCCCGCCGAGCCTTAAACACCTCCACCCTCACGCTTACCTCAACCATGGCAAAGCACCAGAAAGGCCGCCGCAAGAAGATTCAGGTTGAATCGAACGGGGCCGCCTACGTCAAGGCGACTTTCAACAACGTGATGATCACCATCACCGATACGTACGGCAACACGATTTCGTGGAGTTCATCCGGCAAGATGGGCTTCAGGGGATCGCGCAAGAATACGCCGTACGCGGCACAGGTGGCCGCTGCCGAGGCTGCCAAGGAGGCCTACGACCTCGGCCTCCGCCGCGTGGACGTTTACGTTAAAGGCCCCGGCTCCGGCCGTGAAGGCGCCGTTCGCGCCCTCGCCAACGCCGGCCTCGAAGTCCTCACCATTCGCGACACCACTCCCATCCCACACAACGGCTGCCGGCCGCCGAAGCGTCGCCGCGTCTGACGCGCTGCGCTCTGGTGTAAATCCGGCTACGGACGCTGGTTCTCCTAGTGGAGGGCCGGGAGCCCGGGACTCCCCGCTGGGCGCGCCGCACGTCTGTCATCATTCACGACACTCGAGAACTACGACCTATGGCCCGTTATCGCGGACCCAAACAGAAACTCGCACGCCGATTCGGTGAGCCGATCTTCGGCCCCTCGAAGTCGCTGGAGCGCAAGCCCTACGGCCCGGGCCAGCACGGCAACAACCGCCGCCGCAAGGAGAGCGAGTACTCCGTGCAGCTCAAGGAAAAGCAGAAGGCGAAGTACACCTATGGCATGCTTGAGCGCCAATTCCGGAACCTCTTCAAGAAGGCCGCCTCCAAGAAGGGCGTCACCGGCGAAAACCTCCTTCAATTCCTTGAGGCCCGCCTCGACAACGTGGTGTTCCGTCTTGGCTTCGCACGCACGCGCCGGCAAGCCCGGCAGCTTGTCAACCACGGCCACATCATGGTGAACGAGCGCGTGTCATCCATCCCGAGCCACCAGCTCCGCCCCGGCGACATTGTGGAGGTGCGCCCGCGCAGCAAAAACCTGTTCGTCATTCGGGATGCCGCCGACGGCGGCCGCCGCTCCTTCCCGCACCTCGAAGTGGACCGGAACAAGCTTACAGGCAAGTTTCTCGACTTCCCCGATCGCGAGGACATCCCGGAAAATATCCGCGAGCAGCTCATCGTTGAGCTCTACTCGAAGTAACCCTTCGTGCAGGTTGCCTCTTTCAGCACAGCCTCTTTCAGCACAATCTTTTCCGGCACAGTTCCGGCGAAGGACGCTTCGCCTCGTGCTTCTCACTGACTAGAACAAAGCCCCAACTCAATGAACACGATCCAGCTTCAGATGCCCGACGGCGTCCATGTTGAGGAGATGAACGACACCTTCGGGAGATTCGTTGTCCAGCCGCTCGAGCGCGGTTTCGGCGTCACGATCGGCAACTCATTCCGCCGCGTGCTGCTTTCCTCACTCGGTGGATCGGCCATCACGGCCATCAAGATCGACGGCGTTCAGCACGAGTTCTCAACGATCAAAGGCGTCACGGAGGACGTGACAGACATCATCCTGAACCTTAAAGGCGTCCGTTTCAAGGCGGGCGAGGAAGAGGAAGGCCAGATTTCTTTGACGCTCGAAGGCCCCCGTACGTGGACGGCGAAGGACATCGCCGCCGTGACGAGCGACTTCGAGGTGCTCAATCCCAAGCATCACATCGCGACGCTCGCCGAAGACGCGGAAGTCCGCGTGGACCTGCGCATCGGGCAGGGCAGCGGCTACGTACCGGCCGACGACAACAAGCGCGCGGACGACCCGATTGGCATCATTGCCATCGACTCGATCTTCACCCCGATCCTGAACGTCCGCTACCACGTAACGCCTACCCGCGTCGGCCAGAAAATCGACTACGAGAAGCTGACGGTCGAGATAGAAACGGACGGATCGGTGACGCCCGAAGAGGCGCTTACACGGGCCGCTGCCATCCTCCGCGACCACATCGCCCTCTTTGTTGAGGTGGAGGCCGAGGCCGAGCCCAGTGAGGAAGAGAAGGAAGTGGACGCCGAGGTGCAGCGCGTCCGCGCCCTCCTCGCGCAGAGCGTGGACGACCTCGACCTCTCGGTTCGCGCGCAGAACTGCCTCCGTGCCGCGTCCATCAAAACCATCGGCGACCTCGTCCGCCGCGAGGAGGGCGAGATGCTCAAGTTCCGCAACTTCGGCCGCAAGAGCCTCCTCGAACTCTCCGACGTGCTCACAGAGCGCAATCTACGCTTCGGAATGGACATCAGCCGCTTCATCGAAGAGCCAGCCTAAGGATTGAAGGTTCCAGATTAAAAGGTTCTAAGATTCAATTCTAACATCCTGCAATCTTCAACCTGCAAATCTTAAATCTCTAAAACAATGCGACACGCAAAAAGAATCAAGAAGCTCGGGCGTACGAGCGCGCACCGTAAGGCCACGCTGGCGGCGCTCTCGTCGGCGCTCATCGAGCACAAGCGGATCACCACGACGCTTCCCAAGGCGAAGGCGCTCCGTTCGTTCGTTGAGCCCATCATCAACCGCGCGAAGGACGACACGACGCACAACCGGCGTCAGGCTTTCCGGCGCCTGCGGAACAAGGAAGCGGTTAAGGAGCTATTCGGCGAAGTCGCTGAAATGCTCGGAGATCGCCCCGGCGGATACACCCGCGTAGTGAAGCTCGGCCAGCGCAGCGGCGACGCCGCTGAGATGGCCATTATCGAGCTCGTGGACTTCAACGACATAAAGCCGGAAGGCGCAACCTCGGGCAAGAAGAAGACACGCCGCAGCCGCCGCAAGTCAACAGACGCCGCTCCTGCCGCCTCCGCTTCCGCCGACGAGGCCGTTGCCGACGAAGCCGCTGCAGAGGCGGGAGACGCCGTTGAGGTTGCTGAAGAAGAGGTGGCCGAGGTTAGCGAGGAAGCCACTGCCGAAGTAGAAGAAGCTGTCGAAGCCGCCGGAGAAGACGTTGCTGAGGCTGCTGTCGAAGTGGAGGAAGCCGCCGAGGCAGAAGTTGCTAAGGCTGCCGCGGAGGTAGAAGAGAGTGTTGAAGCCGCCGAAGAGGAAATTGTTGAGGCAGTTCTTGAGGTGGAAGAGGAAGTTGCGGAAGAAGTAGCCGAGGCTGCTACCCATGTTGAGGAGACCGTAGAAACTGCTGAGGAAGAGATTGCCGAGGCCACCGCCGGCGCGGAAGAGGTTGTAGAGGAGACGGTTGAGGCAGAGCCCGCAACCGGGACAGAGCCCGTTACCGAGGCGACGGATGAAGCTGCTCCGGAAGCTGATAAGGCCGAGAAAGCACCTTCCGATGAAGCCGAAGCGGCCGACGAAGGCGACGAAGAGAAGGCCGAGTAACTTCGTCCGCTGAATGGACAAAGAACGGGCTCCGTCCACGTGGACGGAGCCCGGTTTGTTTTGAGGACTCCTGTTCGGGCAACAAGCCTCCGAATGGGCATGCCTTGCTATGTTCCGGCAAACCAGATCGTTCCTCATGCCTCGATTGGTTCCTACGCTTGATGCCTTCGCCGCCCAGGGATTTGGCGCACAGGCCGGTTTTCTCTCTGAAGACGAATGCAGCGCACTCCTCGAGCAAATTGCTTCCTACCGCTCGACGCACGAGCTTCCGGAAGTCTATCGCGCCTCCGGCGATAGGCCGCTCCACTACAGCGTAATTGACGGCGAGCGCATTACGACTCATTTTCCCGATCTCGTCAGTTTGTACGAGCGCGTCAATGCGTTGGTCAACGAGGCGATGGGCGAAGAGTTGGTACCGCTCGAAGATCTGCGCGTGGGGCTGAACGTAAACGTGACCCCGGCGGGCGGTACGTATCGCTGGCACTACGACCGAAACGCCGTGACGGCGATCCTGTACCTCAACGCCGTGCCTGGAGGCGAAACGGAGATTTATCCGAACTACAGGTTGTTCATGGAAGGAGCCCGGTACTCAGCGCTCCAGCGAATAGCAGATCGGGTTCTGGAGATGCGGATTGTTCGCGGTATGTTCGGGAGGCTCGTGCAAGTAGCGCCGGAAACAGGACTCCTCGTGGCGATGCGCGGAAACCGCTGCCTGCACAGCGTTCGTCCGGTTGAGGGCGACGCCGACCGCATCAACGTCATCATGGCCTACGACCGGCCCGGCGTACAATTCGCCGTTGCGCCGCAACTTGATCAGTACCTCTACGAGTCGGAAGCTGCCTCCAAAGTGGACCCGAACTACCGGTAGTCTGGCAGATTGTCCTTGCGTATCTTATAATTCGGGGATCGCAGGCGCTCCGTTTGATCATGCGTGCTTCCATTCTCCAGCTCGTTGCCCTTCTGACGTTCTCAGTTCCGATCGCGGGAGTAGCGACGGTTTCAGCGCAGGATGACCCGCCGGATGATGAGGTAGTTCTTGATGACCCGCCGACGACGAGCACAGGTCCGAGCATTTCTCCTCACCCTGCAGGGGAAGATCTTACGGGTGGTTCAGACCCTTGATAAACGATTGCTCGCGTACGGGCCATGTCAGTTGAGGGTCGATCTCATCAGGAGATCGGTGTGTGGCTTTCCGGTGTGATGGATCGTCGCGTGACCAACGTCAACAGTCTCGAGCGTTTGACTCTACTGGAGAACTGGTGGCCGTGGCCGATTACAGAGTTTACCTCCGCTCCTAAACAGGAGGCCTTCCACGAATGGAACCTCCGTGAGGAGTATCGCCCGGGCCCCACAGCGAGCGCAATGGACATGGGAAAATCAGAGTGGCCAGTGTAGTGAGCAAGCGGGTACGGCTTACTACATTCTGCAGCAGGCCGGCGTTGAAGGCAACGTTCGCATCGTTGCCGCGCCGAACCACGAGTTCGTCGTGTGGGGCATGCAGGCCGGCGCCAATCCCAACGATCCTTCCACATGGGGCCCGGATGCGTTCGTAGTAGATGGCTGGATGGGCCGTTCATTCACGCCCTCGGAGGTGCAGGAAAGCGGA
>JADFQN010000167.1 GCA_022561755.1 Bacteroidota bacterium | reverse complement strand
TCAATCAGGGCGTAATCGCGGATGGAGAGGGTACGGAGCACGATGGCTGGCGAGTGACGGGCAGCTTAAAATATCGCGTAGCGCGTATTACGTAAGGGAGGACTGATTTGCTTCCGTTACGCACTACGGTTTACGCAATACATGGCCGCGCTACGCCCGGCCGTGGCAGTGCTTGTACTTCTTGCCCGAACCGCACGGGCACGGGTCGTTGCGGCCCACGCGGTTGCCGGCTACAACGGGAGCGGCGCGGGCAGTCGGGTCGCGTTCGGCAGCAGTACGCTGGTTGCCATTTCCACCAAACTTGATCGAGTAATCTTGCCCGGATGCGTGTTCGGCGCTGGCCCGCTTCCGGTCGAGGCGAGCGCGAGGGGCAGCGGCGGCTTTCTTTTGCGCTCCACCGCGCTCCACAACCGGCCCACACTTGAACACGAGCCCGATCACCTCTTCGTCAATCTCCTCGATGAGTGTCTTGAAGAGGCGGAAGGCCTCCATCTTGTATTCGATGAGGGGATCCTTCTGGCCGTATGCGCGGAGGCCGACGCCCTCCTTCACTTCGTCGAGGTCTCGGAGATGATCCACCCACTTCCCGTCGATCACGGAAAGCATGGCTGTGCGCTCCAGTCCGTCGTTGATCTCCTGCCCCTCGGATTCGAGCACAGCATCGGGGCTCACGGTGGCGCGGAGCATCCGGTGGCCGTCCGTAAAGTCTACGTAGAGCTTCTTGGGGCGGTTTTCCGGATCGGTCTGCTCCATCATCTGCTTCGCCGAACGGTAGAACGGCGTTGCCAGCGAGGCGCGCTTGCGGCGGTAGTGCTCGGTGGCCTCGTCCAGAATTCGCTCTACCAGCCCGTCCTCGCCAAGGTTGAATGCCTCTTCCTTATCGACCTTGAAATCGAACGCGAGGTGGCGCAGGAGCGCTTCGCGGATTTCGTCGATCTCGCCGTCGCCAAAGCGCTCGCCCACCGTGCGTTCCACGAACTCGCGGAGCATGTCGAGGATGTCGCGCCGGATGCGCTCGCCGAGGAGTGCGTGGATGCGGCGGTCGTAGATCACCTCGCGCTGGCTGTTGAGCACGTCGTCGTACTCGAGCTGGCGCTTGCGGATGCCGAAGTTATTCTGCTCCACCTTCTGCTGCGCCTTCTCGATGCCCTTCGTGATCCACTTGTGCGTGATGACTTCGTCGTCCGCCATGCCGAGGCGGTCCATGATCCGCGCGGTGCGGTCGTGGCCGAAGAGCCGCATCAGGTCGTCTTCGAGCGAAACGTAGAACACCGACTCGCCGGGGTCGCCCTGGCGCCCGGAGCGGCCACGCAGCTGAAGGTCGATGCGGCGCGATTCGTGGCGCTCAGTGCCTATGATGGCGAGGCCTCCAAGTTCTGTAACGCCATCGGCCAACTTGATGTCCGTACCGCGCCCAGCCATGTTCGTCGCGATGGTCACGGCGCCTTTCTGACCCGCCTCGGCAATGATCTGGGCCTCCGCCTTGGCCCTGTTGGACTTCGCGTTCAGCACGTTGTGTTTGATTTTAGCACGCTGAAGCATCCGTGAGAGCGTTTCCGACACCTCCACTGACGTGGTGCCAACCAGCACGGGCTGGCCTCTCTTGTTGTATTCACTGATCTGGTCGATCACCGCCCGGTACTTCGCGCGTTTTGTCTTGTAAACCAGGTCTTCGTCGTCCGAACGGATGATCGGCCGGTTCGTGGGGATGATGATAACCGGGAGATCATAAATCTTGTGGAACTCCTCGGCTTCCGTCTCGGCGGTACCGGTCATGCCGGCGAGCTTCGAGTAAAGCCGGAAGTAGTTCTGGATGGTGATCGTCGCGTAGGTCTGCGTCGCCGCCTGCACCTTCACCTTCTCCTTCGCCTCGATGGCCTGGTGGAGGCCGTCGGAGTAGCGGCGGCCCGGCAGCACTCGGCCCGTGTGAATGTCCACGATCATCACCTTGTCGTCCTGCACGATGTACTCCACGTCCTTTTCGTAGAGCGTGTAGCCGCGTAAAAGCTGGTTGACGGCGTGGATGCGCTCGCTGCGGTCCGAAAACGTGACGTATAGCTCGCGCTTGGCCTCCTCCATCTTGTTATTGAGGACGCCGAGATCGTTCATCAGCTTGTGTTCCCGCTTCTCCTCGGTCAGCGATTCGTCGGCCTGAAGCTGGTCGTACAACGCCGCTTTCTCGGTCTCGTACGTCGCCTCGATGCCGGCGATCTCCTCGCCCACGTCCGGGATGATGAAGAAGGAGATGTCCTCGCCCGCCGCGTTTGCGATGGTCTCGCGGCCCTGATCGGTCATCTCCAACTGGTGGAGTTTCTCCTCGAGCGCGAAGTTGAGCGGCTCGTCGACCTCGGGCATCCGTTTGGCGTTGTCCTGCAGGTAGAAGAACTCGGTTTTGCGGAGGACTTGATCCACACCCGATTCGCCCTTCAGCTTGATGAGCCTCTTGTTTCGGGGGAAGCCGCGCTGCGCGCGAAGCAGCGCCAGCCCGGCCTCTTCCTCCAGTTGCTTCGCCTGCTTCGAATCTCCAGCCTCCTCGGCCGCGTCGCGTTCCTTGAGGAGCCGGTCTGCGTCGCTTACGAAGCGTGCAACGATCTTCTGCTGGGCGAACACCAGCTTGTCCACGTGTGGCCGAAGCTCCATAAACCGATCTTCATCGCTTTGCGGAACCGGACCCGAAATAATGAGCGGCGTCCGGGCTTCATCGATAAGCACGGAGTCCACCTCGTCTACGATGGCAAAGTGATGGCCGCGCTGCACGAGCTGCTCCGGATCGACAACAAACGAGTTGTCGCGGAGGTAGTCGAAGCCGAACTCGTTGTTGGTGCCGTAGGTGACGTGGGCGCGGTAGGCCGCCCGGCGACCCGGTGAGTGCGCCTCGTACTTGTCGATACAATCGACCGTCAGGCCGTGGAACTCGAAGATCGGCCCCATCCACTCGGCGTCGCGCTGGGCGAGGTAGGGGTTTACCGTCACCACATGGACTCCCAGGCCCACAAGCGCATTTAAATAAATCGGGCCAACGGCCGCGAGCGTTTTCCCCTCGCCCGTCCTCATCTCTGCCGCCGACCCGCGATGCAGCACCGTGCCTCCGATGAGCTGCACGTCGTAGGGAACCATTTGCCACTCTATTTCGGCGCCGCCGGCCATCCACTTTTTGCCTAGGTGGCGGCGGCACGTCTCTTTGATGACGGCAAAGGCTTCCGCCATGAGCTCATCAAGAACGTCCTCGGTCGCGTCCAGCCAGTCATTTTCGAGGTCGTCGAGCTGCTGGTAGAGATCCTGCCGCTGGCGGACGGAGAGCCGCTCCGTCTCTACCGCCTGCCCATCACCACCCACCTCTTCTACAACCTCGCCGGAGCGTTCGAGGAGCGCCTGCACCTCTGCCCGCTGCTCCTCGACGGGCTCGACGGCCGAGCGAATTTTTTCTCGGAACTCGTCGGTTTTGGCGCGGAGTTCGTCATCCGAAAGCCCCTGGAGGGTTTCGTAAAAGTCGTTGACCTCCCCCACGATCGGCTCCAGCTTGCGCAGTTCGCGCTCGTTGCCGCCGCCGCCGAATATCTTTTGGATGGCCTTTAGCATGGGGGATTATTGATCGAGAGCAAAAAGCCCAGGTTTCTCTGTTGGAGGGAGTTGGCGGATATCTCATCCGGCGGAAAATGACCGCCGCAGCTAGTCTGAAAAGGTACGAATAGCCTTTCCGCAGAGCCGGTGTCTCACGCGAGGCCCCAAACCCCGTTCCTTCCTTTCGGCCATTTCCTTTCGATCTTTATGGGGTGGGGGCGGATGCACGGAAGAATCATGGAGTCATTGCCAAACCACCCCCTATCCCGCCCGACTGACGTCGGCCGTGATTTGTCCCCCTTGTCAAGGGGGACAGTTTCGAAGGCTTCCCTTGAAGCCGTAGAAACAGGGGGTGGACTGGCTGGGCGCTGCACGAGTCGACCTTAGCAAACACCCCCCGCCGGCACCCCCTTCCGGGTACTGTCCTAATTTGAATGGCTGACACGAGCGCAGCTTATCCAAGTTAACATCGTGTTAACTCGCGGGGCGCGAACGGCGTCAGCAGCGTGTCCTAATTTGAATGAAGGGATGAGCGTCTGATTTCAAACTGACCCACTACTCGTCGTCCTCGTTGCGATCAGCGTGGAACTTGATCTCTATTGACTCTACTTGGTCTGCAAACCGCTTCACGGCGGGCATCTGGCGCTCTTCAAACTCATACATAGCGTCCAAGTACCTGACAATGGCATTTCTTTGGGCTGCTGGTAACGCACCCAATGTCTCGTCCTGCTTAGCGAGCGCACGAATTTCTTCTCGTCTGGATCTTGGTTTTGGAGCCCGAGAAGCCCTACGCGCAGTCAAGCCCTCCTCCAATACCTGCCTTTTAACCTTTTGCAAGCGCCCTGTCTGGTAGTGATCGTATGCTTTGGGTACTTCCTTTATTGCGAATCGAAAGAAGTACCACGCTAGTAGTAGCGAAACCGTAGGGCCAAAGGATGTGACATATTCCTGGAACAGGAAGATGAGGCTACCCTTCCTTGCCTCTGCAATTACCAACTGATCCTCACGCCGCCTAGAGTACGAGATCAGACCATCGCCCAACACACGCCCGTATACGCGATCCAACGTCTTAAGAAAGGCAGCCAGTTCGCGAACGTTAATCCCCTCGCTCCGCACGACAACTTTTAGTTCGAGGTAGGAGCCGAGCGGAGGATCAGCAGGGACTATTGAACCATAAAGATTTGATTTGGCTCGCTTCGGGAGGGATGGAAGCGTTTGTATGCCACCATGGTACAACTCCATCACTCCTCACTCTTATAGTCTGCCAGAATCGAGGCCCGTACCGCGTCGGCGGGGGACTGCACGGGCCCCAGTTGCATCACGGTAAAGATTCGATCCTTCCCGGTGTCTTCGTAGTGCTCCGACCACGCGTAGCAGATACTGCAAAGCGGGTTGCCGTCAATGACGAACGTGCAAACCCAACCGGACCAAACCTCTTCACCGCTAAATGACTCCTCTACAAAGACGGTGCTACCAAGCGTAGCCCGCGTAACGCTGCTGTCTTTCAGTACCGCTTCTTCGAGGCGATCCTTTTCAGCTTGAGACAGTCGTGGGATCTGTGTCATCTTCTAAGGAGTCTTGCGCCGGAAGTTAACCTACCCGTTGTTTTTCGCGGCCCCGTCGTCGGGTTCAAGTAGTTCCTGCCACACGCGGATGCGCTGCCAGTAGCTGGCGACCGCTTCCTCTTCTGTCGGGCCGGTCACACCGATGCGCACTGGCTCATTTTTGGGGGTCACGACAAGAAAACCGCCACACGTACGGGGGTACACGTCTGGGGCCATGTCTCTGAATGAGTTTTGATCCTTCATTGTAATTTCACTTGTTCGCGGTAGGATGATCGCCACAAAATAGCCTGTTGAGAGTAGAGAACGTCGATAATCAGTCGTGTATATTGAATCGCGTTCTAGACACGAAACATTTGAACGCGTACACGGTACGCTGTATATTGGCCCCTGAACACAACCAAATGCTGCCCATGCCGCTCTCTGAAACCGCACCTGCCCCCTATGCACCCGCCCACGCCGTAATTGACTGCATCAAATCCTATCGCCGAAGTAAGACCAAGCCGATTGACGAGGTGGTCTTGGTCAGAGTCGGAGTATCCGAAAGTCTACAGCCCCGGACAATCGCATCATTGGTTGGCCTTGACCTGATCGTCGGTGAACTTCCTGCCGCGCATCGATTGGCTGATATTCACAAAGCGAACACTCTTGCCCCCGTACGTCGTCCGCACTTTCTCGACCACCGGAAGCTGCCGTCGGCAGAACCCACAGTTGGTGGCAAAGAAGTTCAGCACCGTTACCGAGTCCGTCAGCG
>JADFQN010000166.1 GCA_022561755.1 Bacteroidota bacterium | reverse complement strand
TGAAAAGTGAAAAGGGTGAAGGGTGAAGGGTGAAAGCCGCATTAGTGACCAAGCCATGCGAGCGGTGCAATCAGTTTTGGTCCGAGTCATTCTGCGCCGATTCCTCTCTGCCTGACTGTGCCTCTGCATTGTCTTTTACACTTTTCACTTCACCCTTTACCCTTTTCAGCGGCCACGCCGGCGGATCGTGCCCATGTCCACCCCACGGATTGCAACGAAGGATGCGCCACGTGGCGAGGATGGTTCCGCGCACGGCGCCGAACTCTTTTAGCGCGAGGACGGAATACTGAGAACACGTCGGTGTGTACCGGCACGTGCTCGGGAAGTACGGTGAAATGCCCATCCGGTAGAGCCGGACCACGCCGACGAGCAGCATTCTGGGTAGCCGCCATATCGCTGTGAGGCTGCGCAGGAAGGGGTTTGGTCGGATGGTCTGGTTAGATGTCATCTGACAAACTCAGCGTCCAACCTCCGGGATCGACACACTCTGCAGATCGTTCGAGCGAGCACATTCCGAAGTTCGGTATTGCGCGGCACCGCCTCGGTCTCCCCAGTCTGAGGGTTTGTCCAAAGTGAATGGCTGCGTCCCTCCCGCTTGAGGTGGCACCCGTACTTGCGGAGGTGTTTCAGCAGCGCAATCCGCTTCACGCCGCCACCTGGACCGTTGTGCGTTCGGCGTTGTCGGGCACGCCGCGAAGTCCGTCCTCACGCCGGTCTTCCAAAACCAGAGCGATGGCGTCGGAAAGGCTTTCGAGCGCGTGTTCTCTCGTCCGGCCTTGCCCATTGGCGCCGGGCACCTCCGGAGCGTAGGCGATGAACCACTCCTCATCTCGCTCAACGACGGCAGTAAACTCGTGTCGCATCGGTAGTTGAAATTGATAGTTCAAACTAATCACTGCGAACGCCGCAGGTGGACGGAGGTTCGGAAGACGAGCCTGGAGCAGACGCCCGAGTTCTATGACACGTCGCGGCAGTCTCTAGGTCTTCCGGGTAAGCTTCGGCTTCATCACATGAAGCAGCGCCGGCAGAAGCAACAGATCGGCTAGCAATGCCAAAACCACAGTGAGCGAGACCAATGCCCCGAGGTTGGCCGTGCCCTCGAAACGGCTCGTCATCAGTGCTCCGAAGCCGCCGAGCAGCACGAGCGATGTCAGGATGACGGCTTTGCCGGTGCCGAGAATGGACGTGCGTATCGCATCGCGGAGATTGAGTCCGGCCGCCATTTCCTGCCGCAGCCGCGCCAGCATGTGAATGGTGTCGTCCACGGCGATGCCGAAGGCGATAGAGAAAATCACTGCGGTGCCGGGACTCACGTCGATGCCGAACACGCCCATCACGCCGGCTACCATGATGAGCGGGATCACGTTCGGGATCAGGGAAATGAGGACGAGTTTTGCGCTGCGGAAAAGCGCCGCCATCAGGAAGGAGATGAACAGGAACGCCAGCCCGATGGACAGCAACAGGCTCTCCACGAGGTAGTCCGACAGACTGGCTGCGAGGGTGATCGTGCCGCTCTGCGTGGTGGAGAGGTCGTCGTCGAGTGTTTCGGCGAGGAACGTATCTAGATCAGCGCGGAACTCCTTCATGCGTGCAGATCCGATGTCGTTCATGAGCGCGGCGACGCGGACTTCCCCGTAGTCGAAGTCCACGAAGCGGTGCAGGAGGTCCGGGTCGGTGAGTTCGAGGAGGAACAACTGCTGCGCGGCCAGATCGGGCTCGTCGGGGATGCGATGGTAGATGGTCGAATCACCGTGGAGAGCCTGATTGAGTCGCGCTAATAAGTCGGTGACGGTCACGACACGTCGGATCTCCGGGCGCGCTTCCAGGTAGTTCGCAACAGCCTCGGCCTGATGCAGTCTTGCGGGATCTTTGAAGGTGTCCGGCTCGCCGGTGAGCAGCACCTCAAACTGCCAAGGTGTGGTCAGGCGCGATTCAAACCAAACGAGATGTTGGTACACATCCGTCTTCGGCCCCATCTCGTCGTTGATGTACGTGTTGATCCGCAACTGCGTAGCTGCGACCACACTGACCGCCGTCAGCGCGAACGCCGCGAAGACGATGGCCCTTGCTCGCCGCTCAACAAATCCATCCAGCCGGCGCAGCCAGCCATCTAACCGGCCTCGGCCGAGCCGCTCGATCTGCTTTGTCTTTGGCTCCGGCGTCCACAGCAAAACGACGGTGATCAGCACGAGCGAGATCACGAACGTGATCATCACACCGACGGCCGTGAAGAGCCCGAAACGTTTCATCGGGACGACGGCGCTCGTGGCCAGCGTCCCAAATCCGATAGCCGTCGTGAGGCTCGTCATGAACGTCGCTGCGCCGAGGCGAACGACCATCTTCCGCACCGCCTCCCGCTTGCTGAGGCCCTCGGACAGCCCGTTGAAGTACTTCACGAGCAGGTGGATCGAATCCGCCACGCCGACCACGAGGATGATGGCCGCGATGGTGCTCGACAGCACGTCAATCGGCGCTCGGAAGAGCATCTGAATCGCAACGGTGACAGCTACGCCGAGGTAGACCGTTACGAGGGGTAGCACGACGCCACGGACGCTCCTGAACAGCCAGAGTAGAGCCAGTAAAACCACCAGCGACGACAGAAAGACGTAGCGAACCGTCTCTAGGCGCAACAGGTTGACGTAGGCGTTGCGTATGTACGGAAAGCCGGAATAGTGGAATTCGTGTTGGCCTCCGCGTGTCTCCAGTACATCGTAAATGTGCCCTAGGATTATCTGCCGGGCGTCGTAATTGTTGAGTTCCGGATCTACCTTGACGAACAGCGCTACAGCATTGGCTTCGGGATTGATAACAAAACCGACGGCGCCCTCGTCCGCGAGCATGGCGGCCCGATATGCCGCGAGGCTATCCGGATGGGCAGTGAACTTGCTCCCAATGATGGGCTGCACGGAGATGCTCCCACCCTCGGCCCGGAGCGACGCATAATTGATCGGGCTGATGACTTCCTCCACGCCGTCAATGGCCGCCAATGCCTCCGTCCATGTTCGGATGAGCCCCAGCGTCTCGCCGTTGAACACATTATCAACGTCGGTTCCGATGGCGATGATCAGATCGTCCGGCTCGTAGCGGTCGGCGAAATCGCGCCACGTCTGGATGGCGGGGTCATCGGCCGGGAGAAAGTTCTCGAGGCTGTAGTCGAAAACGATGCCGCGCTGAACCAACACGCCGGTCGCGGCCACCAATAGAACGATGAGAAGCCCCACGAACAGGCGAGGTCTGCCCAGCAGCAGATCGGCGATACGTTCCATGAGTTGTTCCGGCTAGGAGCCTGTTGAAATACTTCGCCGTAAGCGAGGCGCCGCCGCAGGTAGGTGGAGTTTTTCAACAGCCTCCTAGAGCCCGTCGACTCCAAGCCGGAGCTGCTGCTCTGTAAAGAGCGCATCCGACAGCGACGCCTGGCTGCGGTTCGTAAACGACAGGGTAGTCCGGCGTCCGCTCGCCTTGTCCTCCATCGACAGCCGGCTCGCCTGCCACACGCCGGGCCGCACTTCCTCAAACTCGGAGGCCACGAGGCGCTTGATGCGGCGGTTTTGGCGGTCGTAGCAATCCATCCGCAGGATGGCGTATCGTTGCCGGTCAACCATCAAGACAATCTTGCCGTACTCCGAAACAGCCGCCGTCTTGGGCGTGGCCCGAATGATCCATGCCGTTTCGGTGGTTCGGATGAGATGGAACGTGTAGTCCTCAGGGTCGCGCGGGCTGATGTCCTCGAACGTGAAATCGCTCCCGCCGAGGCGTTCGCCACGAAGTGAGCCGTCAACGCGTTGGATGCGGTCAAGAGCGGGGACGTAGAACATCTGCTCGTCGCCGGAGGCTGTGTGGAGGGTGAGCAGGCCTGTCCCGCGGATGTCCTCCGGCGCGGTAAACACGACGAGCGCCTTGAACGTGTCACCGTCGCCGATCTTCGTTAGCAGGATCATGGAACTGGATCGCGCGCGGCCGCGGTCATCCACGATCTCCATGTCAATGTCTGCACGCTGCGACGGCACCTGCCGCTGCCGGCGATCGACCTCCCTGAAAATGCCCTCCGCCGATTGGCTAGCAACGGACGGTGCGATTAACAGTGCGGCGAGCGCAAAAAGAGTCAAGCGCATCAATTTGGGCAGAATCTGAGGGGTGCCGCTCGTACGCAGTCTGACCCCAGAAGAGTCCACCGCGAGGAATTTTCAAAGGGGATTGGTTCGTGTGCGGTAGGTTCAGCCAATCTGCGGTGGATCGAGCAAGCCCCCTCCTGGACAGGAGGGGCTGGGGGTGGTCGAGAAGGAGTCGCATCCAAGGAATCTGCAGCAAACCCACCGACCTCGCGTCGCTCGGCGACCTCCCTTGAGAAGGGAGGGGTTTCCGGCTTCCCCTCAATCACCCGACGGTCGAGCCTGCCCCGAGTCTTCGTGGAGGTCCGTCACGTCATCCGGCAGGATAAGCCCTTCTCTCAAGGCCATGAACCGGTCGAAGAGGTTGGACCGCATTGTGCGAAGTCGTTCCATGGTGGCTTTTCGCCGCTGTCGAGTCAGGCGGACGCGGATGGCGTTCATCGTTTCGCGCGCCATCCGGTTGTACTGGAGAAGGAGAACCCAGCTCAGGAAGCCTAGGACGAAAACGATGATTCCCACGAGCACCGGGATGTCGGGGATGGTCGGGAAGGCCGCGTGGAGGCGGGTGTGGGCGATTGCGGCAAGCAGCCCGGCCACCGCCCATGCGAGGGGGTAGAGAACGATGCCGCCGAGGAGCTTGACCGTGGCCGTATCCTTCTTGGCTTTGGAGACCTTCCGGGTGGCCCAACCGATCAGGAGGTAGACGGGTCCGCTGATCAGATACCCAAGGAGCAGGATGGGCGGCAGCAGCAGGTAAACGAGGATGGCCTGAAGCAGCAGCAAGCCGACGAGGAGAGGCGATGCGAGGCGGCGGCCTTTGTCGAGGTCATAGTCGCGAAGTCGCATCGTCCGCATCAGGCGGTCGTAGCCGTGCAGCTCGCGGTGGAGCGACTCGATTTCCTCCGGGTGGCTCTCCTTGCGGGCCTGATATCCATGCCAGATCTGCGCGAATGCGAGATAGCGATTGACGATCGTGGCCTTGTGCGATTCAGACCCCATTCGTGCAGCGTGCTCGGCGCGGCTTAACGTGCGTGCGTGGTGCATGAGCCTGTGCAGCTCCCAGTCATCGGTGGCGTGGACTACCCGGACTAGCGTTTCTTCGATTTCGCCCATCAGCCTGGTGATGCGTTCGTTTCGTACCTCTTCGGAGTCGTCGGGGCTCGGCCGAACATCGAGGCCGGGTGGCAACTCCATCGGCTCGTGGAAGGTGACGAGCACGCTGGAGCGGAAGACCTGCTTCCGGTCGTAGTGAAGGCCAACCGGAACGATGACCGGCGGCTTCTCGGAGTCGTCCAGCTCCCGCGCATTGTAGTAGAGCCGCGCCGCGCCGGACTTTAGCTCCGCGAGGTGCGGATGGTCGTGGCTGAGGCCCTCCGGAAACAGCGCCGAGTACGAGCCTGCTACCAGTTCGCCGGTGAGCGCATCCAGACTTCTTTGGTTGGCCGCCCTCCGCTCCTCATCGTTCATTTTTTGGTTGTCAGATGCCCTGTAAATGGGCACGGTGCCGACCTCCCGCAAAATCCGTCCGATGATTGGCCAGCGTAGCAGCCCATCCCGCGCCCCGAACACGATCCGGCCAGGGAAGAGCGCCATAATGAGCGCCGGGTCGATGAGGCCGTTGGGATGCCACGCTACGAGAAGGCCACCCCTGTCGTTGGGGACGTGCTCACTGCCTTCGCAAGCCACCTCGCGGAAGAACACCCGCATCAGGAAGCGCAGGGTCCGCACGAGGAGGCGGTAGGCTAGCGTAGGGTGGTTGGGCATCGGATCTGGTTCGCGTTTCTTGCGAAGGTTACTGCGCCCAGAGTGT
>JADFQN010000053.1 GCA_022561755.1 Bacteroidota bacterium | reverse complement strand
ACCCCGGGGCCCAGATCCTTGAGATCCTCGGGCGCCCGACGCCCTTTTGACCCGCACCCGGAACCGGTCTACAATGGTGACGGTTCGTGGAGCGCCCAAAAGGAGGGGTCGGTATGTCATGGCGAAGGCGGGACAGTACGTTGAGGCCCACAGACAGTATCAGAGGATGGTTCGCAGTTGCGTCGCGTGCCACCAGATTCGTCGCACATGGGGCACCATGCCGCCGGAGTGATGCGTCGCTTCTCCGTGAAATGGTCATGGGCGTAGCGCGATGAGCCGACGACGAGGGATCATCATCGGTGCCGTAAGCGCGTGGCTCGTGCTGGCGTGGATGCCGGCGGAGGCGAGTGCGGCGCGCACGTGCAGCCTATCCCGTTCCGTCGTCACTAGGATGACGCCTCCAACAGGTAGATCGTTTCAGTCGCGACATGGCAACTTGCGGCGATCCAACCTCTCTCGATCACGATCCAGTACGAGGCGATCCCGCGCGTCACGCGTCCGGGGGTCGCGCTCCGGCACAACAGTCAGCCTCGGCGGCCGGAGCAGCCGGTTCCGCCGGAGGGGCCTTCAGCCCCCCCAGCAAGGTGCCAAGCTTGGCGAAATCTTCCTCGATGGTCGCCCGCAGCCCGCCATTGTGAAGGGCGGCCGCGGGGTGGTAGAGCGGAAACAGCGTCACGTCGCCGAAGCGGCGGGGCTTGGCCCTGAGCCTGCCGATGGACTCGTTGGGGAACCAGCGAGACAGGGCGTGCCGGCCCAGGGGCACGATGATCCTCGGCCGGATGGCCTCGATCTGGGCGTCGAGATAGTGCGAGCAGGCCTCGATCTCGCCGGGGAACGGGTCGCGGTTGTTGGGAGGGCGGCTTTTGAGGATGTTGCAGATGTAAACGTTTTCTTCGCGCGAGAAGCCAATGGCCTCAAGGATTTGATCGAGGAGTTTGCCGGCGCGGCCCACGAAGGCTTCGCCGCGTTTGTCCTCTTCAGCGCCGGGCGCTTCGCCAATCACCATCAGGTCCGCGTTCGGATTTCCCGCCCCGAGTACGGGGTTCAGACGGGTCTCGTCGATGGGTACGAGGACGTTGGAGGCGAGCCACTCGCCAAGTTCCTCCAGCGAGGTAATTCCGTGCAGCGGCGAGTCGGCCGGGATAAGGGCTTCGACTCGTTTGTACGGCGACTGATCGGTATCCAGCACGGGGGCTTCGGAGGTGTCGAACAGAGTGGAAGCCATGGCGTCGCCGGGTGGGGGAATGGTGGGAATTGATCGCGAGGACGCGTCGCTTTCAGATGCGGCCGGGAGGCATGTCAGGAAACGCGTCGACCCAACAAGCTCACGCTGGAAGGCAAGAAGCTTGCGCGCTTCTGTGAGGGCTTCGGTCAAGCCACAAATTGTTGTATTAAAACAAGTGAGAAGGTGACCGATCACGCTTCTCGCGCCACGCCGAAATGTAATGGGAAGGAAGGATGCGCCGCAACCGCCTGCACCAACTCGTTTGATGAATTACGACGAAGCGGTTCATAACGTAGCGTGCAGTAAAGCTCTCAGGGTTCTTCTCGGCTTCGGCGAGGTCGGACGACCTCGCCCCAAGTCTAACAGAGCCTGTCAAGGGATCTCAACATGCAGCACCGCCCAACTTCGCAGTCTCTGTATTGAGATGCTTCGACTTCGCGGAGCCTGTGCTGAGCGTAGCCGAAGTGCTGCGCTCAGGATGACAAGTCGTTTGGTTGTGTTGGGTTGGGAGCTCCGTCTCCTGACGAGTAGGAGTAACCGCAGCCACTGCCGGCGCGGCCTTTGTGTTGTGGATGCTTGCCTGCACGCTCAGGTCCGACATCCAGATGTAGACTTTTGTCACCCAGAACCCTACTACCATGGTCCCCTTTCGCTTCGCTCTTCTCTTCGTCGTCTTCGCGGTCGTTGCTTCGGGCTGCTACCACTCCAAGGTTGTAACCGGCCGCACGCCGGGCCCAATCGTCATCGACGAGCCCTTTGCCTCCGGCTGGGTCTATGGTCTCGTGCCGCCCAGCACGGTGGAGGCCGCATCCGAATGCCCCGACGGCGTGGCGATTGTGGAGACAGAGATTTCGTTCCTCAACCAGCTCGTTGGCGCCCTAACTGGATATATCTACACGCCGATGCACATCAAGGTGACGTGCGCCGCGACCGAGACAACCTCTGCGGAGACACCGGAAGCTGATGTCGTCGTTGAGGAGCATGTGAGCGTGGTGGAGGCCTTCGAGTCTGCCGCGGATGAGGCAGTTGTCTCGGGCGAGCCGGTTGTGGTGCGGTTCACCCGGCACTAGCGAAGGGGCATTTCCTCCAGAGCCGGAACGAGGAGATCGGACCAACCATTTAAAACCAGGGCATCCAGGATGCGCAGACACATATGGCGCGTGTAGTCGAGGATTTGGATTCGGTTGTGTTTGTCGTTGGGCCGAGCTAGTCGCCCCGTTAGTGTCATCCGGAATTTATTGCGGGAGATGCCGAGATAGGAAAAGCACGGCGGTTGCATGTCACCTCAGATCCCGAAACACGTTCAGGATGACAGAAACGGTGCTTTATGCGGTTTTGACGCCCTGCGCCGTCTTCACACTGGCCGCACGGCGTTAGTTAGCCTAACCCGTATCCTTCGCGCTGCTGCGGCCACGATGACGTGCGCCGCTCCGCCGTTCCCGGTTCAATTCAGTCTCGGAAGCGGAATTTTTTCGATTCGCTATTCGAGACCGACCTCTTCCCGCATCGAGTGCGGGGGAACGGCTTTGTCCCCACTCTGCACCGCAGAGGTCGGGACTTCCTGAGGTTCGTGCGAATTCAGCGTATTCATCCCCCCAGAAGCGCTTGCGATACAGTTGCGCTCCGCACCACCTCACTATGAAAACGTTTAAGGCACTCGGACTCTCCGAGCCGCTCATTCGTAGCATCGTCAAGTCGGGCTACACCACACCAACACCGATTCAGTCCGCGGCCATCCCGCCCGCACTCAACGGCGACGACCTCACAGGACGTGCTCAAACGGGCACCGGCAAGACGGCGGCGTTCGTCCTGCCCATGCTCGATAGGCTCCTTCCGGCCTCCAACACGAACAACAGAAAGAAGTGGCGGCCCGTCCGCGCGCTCGTGGTAACCCCGACGCGCGAGCTCGCGCTGCAGGTTGCCGAAAGTGTCCGCACGTACGGCCAGTTCACCGGCCTCTGCAGCACAGCCGTCGTTGGCGGCGTGGGTTATGGTCCTCAGATCAACGCCTTCCGGAAGGGCATCGACATCGTGATTGCCACGCCCGGACGCCTCCTCGACCACATGAGCAACGGCAAGCTCGACCTTTCGAAGGTCGAAATTCTCGTGCTCGACGAAGCAGACCGCATGTTCGACATGGGCTTTGAGAAGGATGTGCGCAAGATCGTTGCGGCAATGCCACGAGAGCGGCAGACGCTCCTGTTCTCGGCTACGATGCCGCCTGCGATCCAGAAGCTGGCCGCGAGCATTCAGCACAAGCCGGAACTCATTGAGATTGGCGAGCGGACGAATCCCGCCAAAACGGTTACCCAGCGGTTTTACCGCGTGGCTGCGACCCAGAAAAACGACCTGCTCCTCCACGTCCTAGAAAACGAAGACGTAAAGAGCATGCTCGTGTTTTCGCGGACGCGGCACCGCGCCAATAGAATTTCGCAGCGCCTGAAGAAAAAGGGTATCACAACGGTGCCCATCCACTCCGACCGCACGCAGGGCCAGCGCCAGCGCGCCCTCGCCGACTTCAAGAGCGGCAAGGTGCAGGTGCTCGTAGCTACGGACATCGCCGCGCGCGGCATCGACGTGGACGGGATCTCGCACGTGATCAACTTCGACACGCCGCCCCAGGCCGAGGACTACATCCACCGTATCGGCCGGACGGGCCGGGCTGAGAACTCCGGCAAAGCGCTCACGTTCGTCTCACCGGATGAGGTGGCGTACGTCCGCACCATTTCGAAGGTCACGGGCAACCGTATCTCACGCGATCTCTACCCAGGTTTTGATCACGTGGAAGAGACCGTGGCAGAGTCCGCCGAGGTTGCTCCCGCGCGCAAGAAGCACCACTCGGGTCGTCCGCCGTGGAAGAAGAAGGGTGGCTACAAAGGCACCAAAAAGTGGAAAGGTCGTCCACGCGGGCGACGGAAGTAGGCTGAGCGTCTTGATCTCAGGCCTCCAGAATGAACACGCCCGGCTCTCTCACGAGGGCCGGGCGTTTTTCTGACACGGATTGTCATTCTGAGGAGTTTGCGAGTGGACGACGAAGAATTTGGTCGCAATTGAGCATCGAGCCTCGACCAACTAGATCTTTCGATTGTTCTTACGCTCCGCTCAGGATGACAAGGGGTTGTGGGTTGGAGTGACGACATGCATGGTCGATGTGGCCTTTCCGTTGTGGATGCTTGTCTGCACGCTCAGATCTGACATCCAGATGTAGACTTTCGTCACCCAGATCCCCCCTACCATGGTCCCCCTTCGCTTCGCTCTTCTCTTCGTCGTCTTCGCCATCGTTGCTTCGGGCTGCTACCACTCCAAGGTTGTAACCGGCCGCACACCGGGCCCGATTGTCATCGACGAGCCGTTTGCCTCCGGCTGGGTGTATGGCCTGGTGCCGCCCAGCACGGTGGAGGCCGCATCCGAATGCCCCGACGGCGTGGCGATTGTGGAGACGGAGCTTTCGTTCGTCAACCAGCTCGTTGGCGCTCTTACCGGAGGCATCTACACGCCGATGCACATCAAGGTGACGTGCGCAGCGACCGAGTCAACGTCTGTGGAGGCGCCAGAAGTTGAAATCGCCGTAGTTTCGGAGCACACGAGCGTGACGGAGGCCTTCAAGTCTGCTGCGGATGAGGCTGTGGCATTGGGCGAGCCAATCGTTGTGCATTTCGCCCAACCGTAGGACGCTTGATCCGTCTCACCACCTCGTCTTCTCCATGGGTCAAAGGACCCCTCGTAGGTCAGTTATTGATCCAGTTTTTCGACGGATTACAAACGCCGTAACAGCTTGAACCCAACCTGCCGTAGCGTTGCGAGAGCCGAACAGGAGGCCTCTTTATAGCGCTCTACAAGGGGTAATTTGCCCAATCGTTCAACCTCCCTTCACGGACACGGAATCGGCCCACGGTGTGATTCAGGATGAAACAATACACCGACGCTGCCGATACTAAGGCCTGTCACTAGATTAGTACCTGCTCCCCTCTCATCGTTTGAAGCGTGCTATGAATGAATCTGAAGGTTTCGTCGAAGTACTAACGCGACCGAAGCGTGCCGGAAGTGAATACGTGCAATCCGTCCTTAGTTCGCCTGGACAAGTCCATCACTACGCTGATGGATTCACACTTCATGGTAGACCAACGGATGTCGTGATCGTACTTGAACGCGCAGAAGTGCCTGGTGGCACGGTTACGATGACATATCCGGTAGTGAAGAGCTTGATTGACAGATTGGAAAAACTATTGAAATGGTACGAAGAGGGTACCGGCGTGACCATTCAAAGTAAGGATGAGATTATGAGCGCGCTTGCCCAATCTGTAGAAGCAACGCAAACTGCAATTGAAGAAGCGAGCGAGGGAGTAGTCGATGAGTAACATATATTATTTTAACACTACGTCCGATGGGGCTTTGTTTGGGTCTGATCCACCTTCCGTGCGCAAGACGGCTTTGCGACTTATTGGCATTGCGTCAAGTTGGGGAGCCAGTGCGCGGGTTCTACTGGAGGATGAAGAAGGGTTGGTAGTTTTCATTCTGGTACCCAGCGTCGGACAGCATATCGAGGTCTTCTTTCGGTGGGATGGTGAGAACGACATGTCTCGCGATCAAGGTGAAGGAGAAAACTCTTCTTCCGTCGAGTATCTCGAAGACATTTCAACTCAGGAGGTATTCGACAACGTTACCAATTTCTTTCGGCGCGTATGCTCTCAATCCGTTGTCTCAAACCCGACTATTATCGATGTGAAACTGGCGACCTCAGTACAACCCGAACTTTGGGACACCTTCACGGAGGAATCTCTTTCATCGGTTTGGACTGCGCGCAGCACCGTGGGCCTGGTGAGTGCCGCCACATATTGACGCACTATAAACACCTGCTTGCAGATCTGGGGCTGATCTGGCTAGTAGATCTACGTCAATTAGAGGAGTATGTAACCAAAGTCGAAAAATGCGACTTTCAGGTAACCAGAACCCCTGGCGGGAAAGACGAAACAGATGTCTGGTGCCACTTGGATGTTCGAATTGCTCGCAATCGTGGCGATCGCCCTGTGAACGCTGCAGCTCGCAGATTCTTGGGACTCCATTTTAGTTTCAGTAACGTGTATCAATGCACGGCGACAGGAATAACGGGGCCTCTCGCTCAAGAAGACCTGCACCACTTGTTGTGCGAGAATAATGTGCCCGACTCGACTTCCGGTGTCCTCTGAAGATCGTGGTGCGCTAGCCAGCGTGCAAACGAATTGGAGCTTGAACTAAGCAAGTCTCGGCTTCTTCAGTTGCGAGATATCGCCGAATCGGAAACCGTTCGCCACATCACCCGCACCCACTCGTATTCCCGCAGTTCGGGCAGGAGTAGCATGCCCCGGCGCGTACCATGATCGAGCCGCAGTTCGGGCAGGCGGGGGCGTCTTCCTGGTTCTGGAACGTCCCGGGCGCAGCGGTTGAAGTGCCGCCTTCGGCCATGAAGAGCTCCACGGTCGTGCCCACAAGAGGCGGGCCCGGCGCCTCTGTCGGCTTGGCCTCAAACAGCGTGGCCTGCACCTCGTCGGCGGCAGGGCCGTGGGCCTCAGCCTCAGAAGCCACGGCGGGGCTCGGGTTGAGCATATCCTCTGGCTCCGCGGCCGGGTCGTCCTGCTCCTTGCCGAGGTACTTCAGCGAGAGGTAGCGGAAGATGTAGTCCGTGATGGACTTGGCGATCGGGATTTTCTTGTTGTTCGTGAAGCCTGCCGGCTCGAAGCGCACGTGGCTGAACTTCTGGACGAGGTCTTCCAGCGGCACGCCGTACTGCAGCGCCAGCGAAATGGCCGTGGCGAACGAGTCCATGAGGCCCGCGATGGTGGACCCCTGCTTGGCCATCGTGATGAAGATCTCGCCCGGCATCTTCGTATCGGCGTAGAGGCCCACGTGCAAGTAGCCCTCGTGGCCGGCAATCGAAAACTTGTGCGTCAGGCTCTCGCGCTCGTCGGCTAGGCGGCGCCGCACCGGCCTGTACACAATCCTCTCCACGATTTCGGGCTCGGGCAGCATCGCGCCGTCGCCCCCCGCCTTCGCGAGGGCTGGCCTCGCCACTTCCTCCACCGTCTTGTTCTTCGTGTTGGCGCCCTTCTTCGTGGAGAGCGGCTGGCTGCGCTTCGAGTTCTCGCGGTAGATGGCCACCGCCTTCAGGCCGAGCTTCCAGCTCTGCACGTAGGCGTCGTAGATGTCCTCGACGGTGCAGTGCTCGGGGAGGTTGACTGTCTTGGAGATCGCGCCCGAGATGAACGGCTGCGTGGCCGCCATCATGCGGATGTGGCCCATGTGCTGGATGAACCGCTCGCCGTTGAACGGCTTGAACGCGCAGTCGAACACGGGCAGGTGCTCCTCCTTCAGCAACGGCGCACCCTCGATGGTGTCGTGCTCGTCGATGTAGGCGAGGATTTCGGTCTGCTCGGCGTCGGTGTGGCCGAGTTTCCCGAGCGCTGCGCCCACCGTCTGGTTGACGATCTTCATCAGGCCGTCGCCCTCGCCCGCGAGGAGCTTGTACTTGACCAGCGCGATGTCCGGCTCCACGCCCGTCGTGTCGCAGTCCATCATGAAACCGATGGTACCGGTGGGCGCGAGGACGGTGGCCTGGGCGTTGCGGTAGCCGTGGGCTTCGCCGAGCGCCACCATCCGGTCGGCCGACTCCTGCGCGGCCTCGCGGAGGTACGCGGGGCACGAGGCGTGGATGTCCTTCACCGCGTCGCGATGCATCCGCATCACCTCCAGCATGGGCTCGCGGTTGTCCTCATAGCCATCAAACGGACCGATTGCCGTGTTGGCGGCGATCTCCGCAGACCGAGCGTACGCTTCGCTGTGTTCGATGGCCATGAGGGCGCCCGCGACCGCGCGACCCTGGTCCGAGTCGTACGGCAAACCCATCGACATCAGCAGCGCGCCGAGGTTGGCGAACCCGAGGCCGAGGGGACGGAAGGCGTGGCTGTTTTTTGCTATGTCGCGGCTGGGGTAGCCCGCGTTGTCGACGAGGATCTCCTGCGCCGTGATGAAGATGCGGGACGCGGCGCGGAAACGCTCCACGTCCACCGTGCCGTCTTCCTTCTGAAACTTGCGCAGGTTGAGGCTGGCGAGGTTGCAAGCCGAGTCGTCGACGAACATGTACTCGCTGCACGGGTTGCTGGAGTTGATCGGGCCGGTATTCTTGCAGGTATGCCACCGCTGGATGGTGTCCTCGTACTGCGCGCCGGGGTCGCCGCAGACGTGCGTGCCCTCCGCGATCGTCATCAGCAACTCCTTGCCCCGGACGGTTTCGATGACCTCGCCGCCGGTGACGGCCCTGAGTTCGTAGTCCGTATCGGCTTCGGCGGCTTCCATGAAGGCGTCGTCCATCCGCACCGACTGGTTCACGTTCTGGAAGGCCACGCTGCCGTACGCCGGGCCGTTGAAGGAGCCGTCGTAGCCCTCTTCGATGAGCGCCCAGGCCTTGTGTTCCTCGTCCATTTTTGCTCGGACGAACTGCACGATGTCCGGGTGCCAGCTTTTGAGTGTCTGCATGATGGCGGCGCGCCGCGTCTTGCCGCCGCTCTTGATTGTGCCGCCGGTGGCGTCCTGCACCTTCATAAAGGAAACCGGCCCCGAGGGGACGCCGCCGCCCGAGAGCTTCTCTTTGGAAGAGCGCAGCTTCGACCAATCCGCGCCCACGCCCGAGCCGAACTTGAAGAGCCGGGCGCTCTCCCCCATCAACTGCCAGATGTCGTCGATGGAGTCTTCCACCGAAATGATGAAGCACGCGCTGGCCTGCGGGCGCACGTAGGGATCGACGGTTTCGACTTCGCCCGTCTCAGCGTTCCAGCCTGAGATGGTCTTGCCGCCGGAGTCCTTGATGCCAAACTGGTGGTGCAGGCCCACGTTGAACCACACCGGACTGTTGAACGCGCCGTACTGGTTGGCGCAGAGCCACGTGAGGTCGTCGTAGAAGCGCTCGCCGTCTTCCTTCGAGGCGAAGTAGTTCTGCTCGATGCCCCAGTCGGAGATCGTGCGGGTGACGCGGTGGACGAGCTGCTTCAGGGAGTGCTCGCGCTTCCCATCGGCGGGGCTGCCGTTGCCCGTGGCGAGGTTGCCATAGAAGTACTTCGAGGCAACCACGTTGACGGCAAGGGGGCTCCAGCTCGTCGGGAACTCCACGTCCTTCTGCTCGAAAATCGCCTCGCCTTCCTGGTTGCGGATGGCGGCGTCGCGCTGCTCCCATTCAAGGCTGTCGAAGGGATGTTCGCCGTCCTTCGAGAACGCGCGCTCGATGGATAGTCCGTTATTGGTGACGGTCGCATCGCCGTCAAGAGAAAAGAGTGACGTAGCTTCCTCCGGTGCCATAATACTTGCGGTGGTGGGTGAGGTGGGCCCGAGGGAGGGCCTTTATGTGCGCGGACCCGCCACGCCCACTGCAAGAATCCCCTGCCGCGCGAAGTTGTCGGGGCGTGAAGGGGGACGATAATAAAGGGACGATTCGCCCGGAGTGCAAGTTGATTTTTCCACACTTTATCCCCGATTTCGCACATTGCCAGTTTGTGAGGATGAAGCCCTCCGCGGCTTCACTCGCTGATCGAGGGGCACCCAGCCGGGCTCCAACAGCCGTTATTCGGAATCGCAATGACCGGCGCTCCAGCACGAGGACGGGCTCATTTCAGCGTGATGACACGCTCCGTCCGGCAAAAGCGGCTAGCCAAGTACGGAAAGCTACAAAATGGATATCCGTTATTGGTATCAGTTTCGGATGACGGTTGATCTTGAAGCCTCGTCATCGAAGCCCTCCTAGTCGTCGAGCCCGTTGTGCATTAGAGATGTGTGCCTGGTAACTGAGGTCGAGGGAGCGGAGCTCTGACGTGAAACAACTCTCGCGCGCAAGGTGCGTAACACGAAAGATCGAGCGCGCCAGGGGCTCGGCGCAGAGTTTTCCACATACTAGCCGGGTAGAATTTCTCTGGAAAGGTGCGCGAGATAGGTCTTTGCCGTGGGATCTCTTTTACCACGTCCGTAGTTTCCGCGCCCAGAATCTTCAGATTTCTCCCTCCTATGTTCGAAAGCGAACGCAGCGCGTACCCCCACCCCGACGAATTCACGGTGATGCGCCCCGAGTACCTCGACCCCGAAGAGGACGAGGACGACGTTATTGCCATTATTAGCATTACGCCGTTCCGGGTGACCGGCAACAGCGCCACGCGCGCGGGCGCGCGCCGCGCCGCACTCTACGAAGCCGCGAAGACGTACCGCAATTACCACCCGTCGTACCGCGTGGAGAGCCCGTTCCCCGACGAGTTCGCAGACCAGAACGGCGCAACCTGGAAGCGCATCCCGGAACACCTGCGCGACAAGAACGGCGACTACGAGTTTGCCGACGCGGACGGCGAGGACTACGCCGACATCGACCAAATGCTGCTCTGGGACATCCGCCCCGCGCCCGTCGTCGAAGAAGACGCGGACGAGTGAACGCCCGCATTTCAGCCTTAACATGGACGCCGCACCCGAATGTTCGGATGCGGCGTTTCTTTTTCTACTACTGACCGCTGACAACCATGATCCGCCTTCGCTCACTGCTTCCCCTCTTGGTCCTGCTGCTTGCCGTCTCCGTGGCGGCACAGGACTCTCCGATCCACGCAGGCCCCATGCTCGGCCCGATCACCCACCGCGAGGCCACCGTGTGGGTGCAGACGGTTGACCCTGCCGAGGTGCAGCTCCGCTACACAGTGACGGCTCTCCTCGAAGGAGGACCGACGCCCCGCACGGCGTTCATCACCACCGAACCCATCACCGCGAACGCAGCGAACGACCACATTGCGACATTCAGGCTCGCGAATCTGGAGCCCGGTTGGACGTACACCTACCACGTACTCGTGAACGACGAAGAGTTCTCCCGTCCATACCCGTTCTCTTTCACCACGCAGCCGCTATGGCAGTGGCGGACGGATCCGCCGACATTTACGGCCGCGCTCGGATCGTGCAACTACGTGCCCGACACGCCCTACGACCGCCCGGGCGACCCGTATGGAGGCGAGCACGAAATTTTTGAGACCATGGCGGGCATGAACCCGGATCTAATGCTGTGGCTCGGCGACAATGTGTACTACCGCGAGGTAGACTGGTGGAGTCCCGAGGGCTTGGCCTACCGCAACCGACATGACCGCGCATTGCCCGAACTCCAGCGCCTGCTGGCCGCGGTGCCGAACTACGCCATCTGGGACGACCACGACTTCGGGCCTAACAACTCCGACCGCTCGTACATCCTGAAAGGAGCGGCGCTGGATGTTTTCCAACGCTACTGGCCCAACCCGACGTACGGACTGCCGGGCACACCGGGCGCTTTCTATCAGTTCCAGTTTGCCGATGTCGAGTTTTTCATGCTCGATAATCGCTACTACCGCACGCCGAACAATGCGCCGGAGGATCCGGAAGACGATACCATTCTCGGGCATGCGCAACTGCAATGGTTGCTGGACGCCCTCCAGGCCAGTTATGCTCCGTTCAAGGTGGTGGCCATCGGCGGGCAGGTGCTGAATCCGAACGAGGTCTTCGAGACCTACGCCAACATTGCCCCGGCAGAGCGGCAATTCCTGCTTGATGAAATTGGGCGGCGCGATATCTGGGGGGTCATGTTCCTCTCAGGCGACCGGCACCACACGGAGCTGAACCGGATGGATCGTGAAGATGCTTATCCACTCTACGAGTTCACCTCCTCCCCGCTCACCAGCGGAGCAGCGACGAATCCGCGCGATTCCACAAACGTCTACCGCGTTGATGGAACGCTTGTAGCGGGCCAGCGCAACTTCGGCACGATGACAGTGGAAGGCCCACGAACGAATCGTGTGATGACGTTGCGCACGTATGCCACCGATGGCGCGCTTCTCTGGGAGCACCGCATCGAGGCCAACGAATTGCGGCCTCAGAGGGAAGAGGATTGAGGTAGGGACGCCTCGCCGAGGCGTCCGCGAGCACAGTAGCGGCCCGGCTCTGTAGCTGCAAACTTGCACTCGACCCCTCCTGTCCGCCCCTGCTAGGGGAGGGATCTCGTAGGCGGCAATCCCGCATTTCTTTCGCCGTGGCGCGCTCTCATCCCCTCACCCACTCATACTCCCACACGGATCATTCCCCCGCCTTATCCAACACCACTGCGGGTTCGACCGCGCGGATGAACACTGTATCACCGGGTGCGAACGGCTCACGGTTGTGGGTGTGCACAAGGCAGTCCACCGGGCCGACCTGCACGCGGTACGTGATGTCGTGCCCCTTGAACGAGCGGCTTAGGACCGTGGCCTCCATCGCGTCGGGATGATCGGCGGTGGGGGCAATAGTGAAGTGCTCAGGTCGGACGGCCACGAGCACCATCCCCTCCGCCGGGCGGTGGAGCGTCAGCTTGCCAAGTACGGAGTCGGCCGTGGCGCCGTCGGCGTGCGTGAGGACGAGGTTCGTCTGGCCCATGAACTGAGCCACGAAGAGCGTACGTGGTGTCAGGTAGATCTCCTCCGGCGTGCCGATCTGGTCGACTCGGCCGCCTTGCATGACGCCCAGGCGATCGGCGAAGACCATCGCCTCCTCCTGGTCGTGCGTGACCAACACAGCGGTAATCCCCTCCTCCTTCAGGATGGCGCGGATGTTGTCGCGCATCTCGTTGCGGAAGTAGGCGTCGAGGTTGGAGAAGGGTTCATCCAGTAAGAGGAGCCGTGGTCGCGGCGCCAGCGCCCTCGCCAGCGCCACCCGCTGCTGCTGGCCGCCGGAAAGCGCATGCGGGAGGCGATCCTCAAATCCCTCCATCCCGACGAGCTTGAGCACCTCATCCGTGCGCTCTTTTCTGACGGCTGCCTTCTCCTTGCGCAGGCCAAAGGCCACGTTCTGCGCCACCGCCAGGTGCGGGAAGAGCGCGTAATCCTGAAACACAAACCCGATGCCGCGCTTCTCGGGAGGGACAAAGGATCCATCCCCGGCAAAGAGCCGTCCATCAAATGAAATCGACCCGTGATTGGGCCGCATGAACCCGCCGATAAGCCGCAGCACCGTCGTCTTCCCACAGCCGCTCGGGCCCAGCAACGCGAACAGTTCGCCGTCCTCCACCTCGAACGACAACTCGTTCACGACGGGCAACACGCCGTCGCTGAACGTCTTGGAGAGGCAGGATATGGTGAGAAGTGGGTTGATAGTACAGTGCAGAGTATGGCCTATTTCGTAATGCGTAGTGCGTAAGGGTCTCGGGAAGTCTCCATTACGCATTACGCATTACGCTTTAAACATTACGCTTTACGCAATAGAAGGCCCACCAGGGCCGTCGACGTCGCCATCAGCACCAGCGCGTACGGCGCGGCGACGCTGAAGAGGGATTCGCTTGCTGCCCCCCAAACGCCCATTGCGAGCGAGCGGAAGCCAAGGGGAGAAAGCAGAAACGTGATGGGGAGTTCCTTTAGCGCCGACAGAAACACGAGCGCCATGCCGGCGCCGAGGCTGCCGCGGAGCAGCGGAAACGTGCCCTCGAAGAACGCCCGCAGTGGTGAACGGCCCAGGTTGCGAGCCGCCTCCTGAATGCGAACGGGCGCCTGGTACAACGCGCTGCGGACGGGTCCGATGGCCTCCGCCATAAAATGCAGCGCGTAGGCAGCAATCAACAGGCCCAGCGACTGGTACAGGAACGGCGCGGAACGCAGGGTGAAAAAGATCAACGCGAGCGCGAAGGCCAGCGGCGGCGTCGCGTAGCCGAGGTACGCGATGCGCTCGGCCGCACGGGCAGGCCAGGAGGGTTTGCGGACGCTCAGGTACGCAACCGGGAGGGCCAGCGCCGTAGCGAGTACGGCTGCGGGCAGCGCCGCGCTGCATGAGTCAAGAAATGCGCTCAGGAGGTCGCTCCAGCGGCCGTGCTCGACACCTCGGCCGAGCCAGTACACTACAGTGCTCACGGGAAGCGCAACGCCTGCCATTCCAACCAACCCGACGAACCCGTAGGCCGGGGCGGTCCAGCGCCCAAGCGGGCTCATGCTCGTGGTACGGGCTGAACCCGAGCCCGTGCGTTCGTAGCGGCGGCCGCGCAGGAGGCGCATCTCCAAGAGCAGCATCACGCCCGTCAGCGAGAGGAGCATCAGGGCTAGCCACGCGGCGTATACGCGGTCGAAGGCGGCGGCGTATTGCAGGTAGATGGCGTAGCTGAACGTCTCGAAGCGCATCAGCGAGACCACCCCGAAGTCGCCGAGCACGTGCAGGGCGATGAGCAGGCCGCCGGCAAAGAACGCCGGACGGAGCTGCGGCAGCACCACGCGCCGCGCAACCTCCCGGTTAGAATAGCCCAGCGACTGGGCGGCATCTTCCAGCGCTGGATCGAGGCCCAACAGAGCCGCGCGGAGGTTCAAGAAGAGATAGGGGAAGGTGTACAACCCGAGCGCCAGCCACGCGCCGGCGTAGCCGCTTGGGCGCGGAAGATGCAGACCGGAAAGCAGACCGGACGGCCCCGTGGAAGCCATCAGCGCATACGCCATCACGTAGCCCGGCACGGCCAGCGGCAAGACGCCGAGGAGCGTCACGAACGGCTTTCCCTTGATGTCCGTCCGAGCGACGAGCCATGCGAGGGGGAAAGCGATAGCCGATGTCAGCAAGAGAACGCCGGCGGTAAGCCCAAGCGTGTTACCCAGCAGGCGGAGGTTCCGCCTCCGGAGAACGAGGTCAGCCAGCTCGCCGGCATCGCCCTGAAACGCCCGGAGGACGAGGTAGCTGAGCGGCACCAGCACGCCGACGGCCACGAGTAGTGCCGGCCCCCAGAGGTACCAGCGGAAGTCGTGGAGGCGAGCGACGGGCATGGGGCTAGTTCGTATTGCGTATTCCGTAAGGTCTACGATCAGTCTGCCATCCAATACGCACTACGCATTACGCACTACGATCAAAGCAACCCTTTTTCGCGCAGCAGGTCCAGAGTGCCTTCCAGATTCCGGAGGCGGTCGAAGTCGAACTCGGGGCCGAGGGCCACGGCCTCGTCGAACGGCAGGAGATAGTCGGGAACCGTGGCCGCACGCACCACCGGATACTCGCGGACGGTTTCGGCCGCGAACGATTGGGCGTCCTCGGAAAGCAGAAACGATAGGAAAGCAAGGGCCTTTTCGGTCTGTGTGCTCGTGTTCAACAGGCCTGCACCGGTTACGAGAGCGAGGTTCCCGGTATCCCCTGCGCCGAAGTGATGCGTGGCGACCGTCGGGTCATCGCGGAGGTCGTCATCGCCGCCGTGGACGACGCGGAGGACGTAGTAGTGGTTCGTCAGGCCGACCATGATTTCGCCCGCCATCATGGCCTCCAGCATCGGCGTGTTGGAGGGATACGCCTTCGGCTCCAGCGCTTTCATGCCCTCAATCCAGTTCCGCGTAGCCTCCTCGCCGTGTATTTCGCGCATCGCCGTGATGAAATCCTGAAACGACGAGTACGTAGGCGTCCACCCGATCTGACCCCTGAACGCGTCGTTGTCCGGAAGGTCCATGACGGAAGCCGGTAAAAACTCGGGGGTGACACGGCCGGGATCGTAGGCCATCACCCGAAACCGCACGGTCACCGGCACCCAGAGGCCGCTCGATGGTACGTAGCCATCCGGCTTCGAGAGGATGCTGTCCGGCAATTGGCTGAACAGACCGGCCTCGCCTGCCACACCGAGCGCACCTGCCGTGTTAGCCCAGTAGAGGTCGGCCGGGCTCGCATCACCCTCCTCCTGAAGTGCCGCCACAAGTTCGGCGTCGCTGCCGGAACGCACTTCTACGGCGATGCCCGTGGCTTCCGTGAACTGCTCGACCAGCGGATCGACGAGCACACTTTTGCGGCCGGAGTAGATGACGAGAGGATCTCCGTCACCTCCGGATCCGCCTGAATCTGAGGTGCAGGCAGCGAACGGGAGAACGAGAAACATAGCCAGAACGGCTATCAAGCAGCGCATGACGCGGATCGAATGATTGTTTAGATTCGATCCAGATAGTAAGCATCCTCGCGTTTACACGAGGTGAATTCGCCCTGTGGGGCCTTCTAATGCGTAGCGCGTAATGCGTAAGGAGATTCGCCCGAGACCAATACGGAATACGGCACACACGATAGACATCCTCCCTCACACTGCTTATACCCGTTGGACGTTCACAAGGGGCTGTTGAAATACGTGCTCTGTCGCCGAGACAGACCGAGAGGCGCCGTCGCAGGCCGGATGACGCATTTCAACAGCCTCATAAGGGGGTCCCCAAGCTTCGACGCTCGAACCCTATCGTCCGCGCACCATTCGCAGCGTGGCTGTTTGCCCCCCGGCTGTCAGCCTCGCGACGTAAACACCTGGCGCGAGCGTGGAGCCATCCACCAACACCCGGTGCGTGCCAGGAACCTGGTAGGCGCTGCTCACCACGGCCACGCGCCGGCCGAGCGCATCAAACACCTCGAGTTCAACCGGACCTGGCCGGCTCAGCGTGTACGAGACCGTCGCTGCGTCCGTAAACGGGTTGGGGTAAGCCGCATCAAGCGTGAACGTGGCCGTCGGGACTTCCTGCTCAGTGGCCGTGTTCATTCCCAGGAAATCGAACCGCGCGTACACCGGCAGGTGGTCGGAAGTTGTACTCGTGTAGCTGGGGATCGCCGCAATCAGATCAAAAAAGTGATCTGCCGAGTCCGTTTGGTAATCGTCGCCGAGGTCGGACGTAGCCACCATGTGGTCCAGTACCGAGCCGCTGGTACAGGCAGAGTTCGAGCAAAACGTATCGGTATCGTTTACACTGCCCGGTTGGTCGAAGTCTTCTGTTATGAAGACGTACTCGTCGTCGTCAAGGTAATTCTGATAGGGCGACGTCCGGTTCTGGTAGATAGACAGAATGAGCTCATCGTTGAAATCACCCAGAACGAGGACGTTGGCATCGATGCTCTGGAGGTTGTCCGTGTAGTTCTTCAGGATGCCCGACGCTGCCACGCGACGGTCGTACTCCTCCTGCCCGAAACAACACTTCATGTGGATGTTGATGAATCGGACCTCCACGGTCGTATCGGGGAGGATCACGTCGGCACGCATCTGGAGCGGCGGCCGGAAGGCAAACTCGTACGACGAACTTTCGAGGATGATGTTGATCTGCGACGGCTGGATGACCGACGTTTTGTAGATGTAACCGTACCCGATGTCGAACTGCGTTTCGTCCGCCTGCCAGAATCCGTCGAAGCCGGTGCCTAGCGAGTCGAGCAGCCGATCGAACATGCTTTCGATGTCCATTTCCTGGAGCGCCCACAGATCTATGTCCGCCTGCCTCATCACGGCGAGCACGTTGCTGAGTTGAAGCTCATCGTTGGATGGACCGGAGTTTGGATTACCAAAGTGTTCCACATTCCATGTAGCCACATCCAGCGCATCCGGAGTGCCGACAGACGGGATCGTTTGGGCAAAGGCCGGGGCTGCAAGCAGCAACGCGAGCAGGGGCGTGAAGCGGATCATGCCAGAGAAGACTAGCCAGAGGAGAAAGGAATAAGAACCGACAAGGTAGCAGCAGGCGTCCCAGGCGTTGCAAACAACGGATTAGTTTTGGTGCAACGCTCTCAGAAGCCCATGAAGAACGTCCCTATCCCCCACGAGCCGATTCTTCGGAGTATCGGCGAGCTTGCCGATGATCTCGGGCTGGAGACGTACGCCGTCGGCGGGGCGGTGCGGGATGCGTTGCTGGGCCGGGCTACCTCCGACCTGGACTTCGTTTCCGTAGGCCCCGGAAGCGGTATCACGCTGGCGGAGGCCGTGGCGAAGGCGCTCGGCGGCACGACGGCGCACGTCTACAAGAACTTCGGCACCGCGGGCGTGCACGTTCCCCAGGAAGGTGCAAACCCCCTGGTTCTGGAATTCGTCGGCGCGCGAAAGGAGAGCTACGCCCGCGATTCGCGGAAGCCTGTGGTGGAGGACGGCACGCTGGAGGACGACCAGAGGCGCCGCGACTTCACCGTGAATACCCTCGCCATTTCGCTCAACGCAGACAAGTTTGGGGAGCTGCTCGATCCGTTCGGCGGGCTGAACGACCTGGCCTCGGGGCTCCTCCGAACCCCTCTCGGCCCCTCCGAGACCTTCGACGACGACCCGCTCCGGATGCTGCGCGCGGCGCGGTTCGCCACACAGCTTGGATTCGAGATCGTCCCGGAAGCGCTTGCAGCCATGAAGCACATGGCCGGGCGAATCGAGATCGTGAGCCAGGAGCGCATCACGGACGAACTGCAGAAGATCGTCGCAGAGCCGGCGCCGTCCGTGGGGTTCAAGATTCTCTTCGAGACGGGCCTGCTGGACATCATCTTCCCGGAGCTGACCGCGCTGGCAGGTGTCGAAATCGTGGACGGCCAGAAGCACAAGGACAACTTCTTCCACACGCTGCAAGTGCTCGACAACCTCTGCGAAGCGCAGCGCGACGCCGGGCTGGTGGGAGATCGCGCCGAGGGAAACATGCTATGGCTCCGCTGGGCGGCCCTCCTACACGACATTGCCAAACCCGACACCAAGCGCTTCTCGCGCACGCAGGGCTGGACGTTTCACGGTCACGAAGACCTCGGCTCGCGCAAGCACGTGCCGCGCATCTTCCGGCGGATGAAACTGCCCCTCGGCGAGCCCCTCCGCTACGTGCAGGACATGGTGCGCCTCCACCACCGTCCGGTCGCGCTGGTGGATGACATCGTGACGGACTCCGCCGTGCGCCGCCTGCTCTTCGATGCGGGCGAAGACGTGGACGACCTGATGATGCTCGTCCGCGCCGACATTACCAGCAAAAACCTCCAACGGGTCCGCCGCTACCTGTCCGCCTTCAACCACGTGGAGACCAAGATGCGCGAGGTAGAGGAAAAGGACAACCTCCGCGCCTTCCAGCCGCCCGTGGACGGCAACGAAATCATGGAAGTCCTCGGCGTAGAGGCGGGCGTAGCCGTGGGCATCCTGAAAACCTGGATCCGCGAGGCCATTCTGGACGGCGACATCCCCAACGAACACGACCCGGCCTACACCTACATGATGGCGCACAAGGAAGAGGCCCTTCGACGCGGCGCCTTGTTCGAGGAGGTCCTGAAAACCCTGCGAGGCCCCGAACGGGCAGTAATGGGGCCCATCAAGGAAGCGCTGTTTCGCGATGAGATTCCGCCCGAGCATTCCGAGGCACTAGCTTATCTCAATCGTGTAAAGGAGGCAGCCCTCAGCGCGCGAGAGAGCCATGCGAGTTAACGCTTCTGTCCTTCTTTTCACGGTCCTGTTTGCGGGGACAGTTTGCCGGGCACAGCACAGTTCAGGATTCCACAATTTCGAGACGATCAACATTGGTCTAGGCGCCGTCGTGTCCATTGGTGAAGCCTACGATGGCCTTTGGTCCGTCCAGCCAGGCTTGGAGGGCCGCATTGCGACGGAGTTCTACCGAGGAACCGTACATCTTGCACTTGGTGTCTTTAACAACGAAGATCGCGGAGGAAGCCTGCCTGAATTTCTTGTTGTTCAGAGTGCTCTTGGCTGGGGATATCCAATAGCGGTTCCGGCAGGCGTAACGCTGACCGGCGGCGGGCACTTCGGAGCAACGAGTATGCTCTTCATGGAGCATGAGCAAGCCGATGACAGCCACGAGATCGAGACAGAACTGGCGGCTGGAATGTTTGTTCGTGCCGACTTGCCGCTCTCACACAACTTGGGTGTCTTCGTGGAAGGTGACTGGACGCATGTCTTCACCGCCATACCCATCACGTTCACGACGATGCAGGGTGGCATCCGTTTCACCGCATCCATGCCCACGTGGCTCCGACGTGTTCTCCGATGACAGCGGTGTTGGCCATCATGCTTGCTGGAGCGGCGCTCTTGTCGGATACGACCAGAGTGGTCCCCTCCCTCGACTGCCCGGGTGGCCGCACAATCACACAGGCTGAGATCGAAGCCTCCGGTGCAGTGTACTACGCCGACGTGCTCCAGAACTTCGAGCAGCTACGCATGGCAACGGTAAATGGATACGCCTGGCTGCCCACACAAGCCGGCGGTATTCCATCTGGAGGAACCGGATTCACACTTCTTGTAGACGATGTACTTGTTCCGTCCGGGTTCTTCGGCGAGGTTGATATCGATCAGTTAGCTGTTCCGATCACAGAGATAGAGACCATCACACTGTGTCCGGCTCCCGGAGTAACAGCCGGGCGCTTCCGCGATCACGGCACCATTCACATTGCGACAGTAGGAGAGTCCTCAGGTCTGAGCACGCTCGGAACCTTTCAGGTGGGCAACGAAACCGGCGATCCAGGGCCGTACGTCTTTACAGACCGTGCGACTTCCAACGTCGCACGGTCTGGGCTTGATGTCGAGGGTGCGCTTCACTACGGGGGTATAGAGGCCACGCTTCGAGCAGAAGGACGGAGCTTGCAGTTTCCCCTGACAGACCCGGCCATCCGCCCCCGAATAGACAGGGTTACGACTCGACAGCCTGT
>JADFQN010000165.1 GCA_022561755.1 Bacteroidota bacterium | reverse complement strand
CCCCCCACTCCGGCGGGGTCGACCTCTACCGAACCAGCGGGCACTACCCGTACTACGCAGACAGCCAGTTCCCGCCGATGTTTGACCGCAGCGCCGAAGGCGGTGCGGCGGGGGAACCGCGAGGACAAGATGCTGCTGACGACGATGGCCGGGATGGATACCTCCTCAGGCCGATGAACTGCCCGCACCACACGCAGATCTACGACCACGAGCCGAAGTCGTACCGCGATCTGCCCGTGCGCCTGGCCGAGTTCGGCCAGGTGTACCGCTACGAGCAATCCGGCGAGTTGGGTGGCTTGACCCGTGTGCGTGGCTTCACGGTGGACGACGCGCACATCTTCTGCACGCCGGAGCAGGTGAAAGACGAACTGAAGGACGTGATCGACCTTACGCTCCACGTCTTCTCTGCCCTCGATTTCCGTGATTTCAAGGCGCAGGTGTCCCTCCGCGACCCCGCCGAGCCCGACAAGTACATCGGCGACGTGGCGCTGTGGGATTCGGCGGAGCAGGCCATCCGCGAGGCCGCCCGCGAGATGGAACTGGACACGGTGGAGGAGATCGGTGAGGCCGCGTTCTACGGCCCGAAGCTGGACTTCATCGTGAAGGACGCCCTCGGCCGCGAGTGGCAGCTCGGCACCATCCAGCTCGACTACAACCTCCCCGAGCGCTTCGACCTCTGGTATACCGACGCCAACGACGAGAAGCAGCGTCCGGTGATGATCCACCGCGCGCCGTTCGGCTCGCTGGAGCGTTTCATCGCCTTGCTGATCGAGCACTCCGGCGGCAACTTCCCGACGTGGCTCGCGCCGGTCCAGGTGAAGGTGCTGCCAGTTTCCGACGGCTTCATCCCCAATGCCGAGGACATCGGGCGCCGGCTGATGGACGCCGGGCTTCGCTTAGAAGTTGACAGGCGCAGCGAGAAGGTGGGCCGGAAGATTCGTGACGCAGAGGTTGAAAAGGTGCCCTACATGCTAATCATTGGCCAGAAGGAGATTGAGGGCGGCACCGTTTCAGTACGCCGCCACGGAGAGGGCGACACGGGCTCGATGCAGCTGGATGCCTTCATCGCGCAGGTACAAACTGAAATCGCCGACGCCGTCGACTCCCGTCAAACCGCTGAGGCCACATAAAGACGCATAAAGAAAGGCGCGGCCGGGCACAGAACGTGCTTGGCTGCGTAGCTTTGCTCTGCGGCTCGTTTGGGCCGCTACATTTTTCCAACAACCCGAGAGGACACCATAGCCAGAAGACGTTCGAAGCCGCAGCCACGACGCCGCGAGCCCCAGGCAAAAATCAACGACCAGATTCGCGCCAGTGAAGTGCGCGTAGTAACGGAAGGAGCCCAGCTTGGCGTGATGGCAATCGCCGACGCCCTTGAGGCTGCCGAGGCCAGGAACCTAGATCTTGTGGAGATCTCGCCCAAAGCAGATCCGCCCGTAGTCAAAATAATGGACTTCGGGAAGTACCGGTACGAGCAGCAAAAGAAGGCCAAGGAGCAGCGCAAGAAGCAGGCGCGGCAGGGCGAGCTCAAGGAGATCCGCTTCCGCCCCGGCACCGACAGCCACGACTACGGATTCAAATTGCGGCACGCCCGCGAGTTTCTGGAGCAGGGCAACAAGGTGAAGGCCTGGGTGCAGTTCCGGGGGCGCGACATCATCTACAAGGATCGCGGCCGGGCCATGCTCGAGAGGTTCGTGGAAGACCTCAGCGACATCTCCAAGGTGGACCAGATGCCCAAGATGGAAGGCCGCCGCATGACCGTGATGCTCACGGCGGAAAAGAAAAAGTGAGGGCGCGCGGGTTGTTGCGTGTTTCGTATTGCGTGTTCCGAACAGAGGAGAGCCATGAACTACGAAGATGATTTTACAAAGTGGGAGAAAACCGTCCCACCATCTATCACCTGCGACCCCTTGTGGAGGATGCGCGTCTATCGACTGGCCCTTTTCGTCTGCGATATCAGTTGGGATGACGTCACTATTCTCTCGAAGGATTCGAGAACGCGGAGCCTGTCGGACCAACTCTATCGTTCGCTTGGCTCAATTGGTGCAAACATCGCGGAGGGCTATTCCCGAGGTAGCGGAAAGGATCGAGCCCGTTTCTACGAATACGCGCTCGGCTCGGCTCGGGAAAGCCGGGATTGGTACTTCAAGGGCCGTCGCCCAATTGGAGATGACGTTGCGTTCGCACGTATGGACATGCTTGCGGAAATTATCCGGCAGCTACTGGTCATCATTGGCAATCAACCCGGCAGAACGCTCCGTGAACCGTCGGTGGACTATACCCCAGATACAGATCACCAAAACTAGGAGCCTGTCTGACTAAGGGGATTGTAGCGAGGCGAGTGAGGAATCGAGTACATTTTTTCGATCTTTTGAGGCGCATAGTGGGGCTACGCATCGAAAAAGATCGGAGAAATGGGCCGATTCATCGCCGCCGCAGTAGATCCGTCCTTAGTCAGATAGGCTCCTAGCACAACACGAAACACGCACCACGCAATACACAGCGCCCACTACGCATTAGCCATGAAGACCCTCTTCAGGCGTGCGACGCCCCAACACTCATCTTTATCTTTCAGATTCGCTCAAACAGGAGCACAATATGCCAAAAATGAAGTCCAACAGGGGCGCAATGAAGCGTTTCAAGCTGACCGGGACCGGACGCGTCAAGCGGAAGAAGGCTTTTGCCAGCCACATCCTGACGAAGAAGTCCCCGAAGACGAAGCGCGGCCTGCGAAAGAGCACGCTCGTGAGCGCCGCGGACGAAAAGCGCGTCAAGCGCATGATCAGCAGTTAGCCACGTCTCACCAACCCTGTCCTTTAACCGGAGCATCAAATGCCACGCGCACGAAACAACGTGGCTTCCCGTCGCCGTCGCAGGAAGATCCTGAAACTTGCGAAAGGCTACTGGGGGCGCCGAGGCAACGTCTACACCGTTGCCAAGCACTCCGTCGAGAAGGGGCTGCAGTACGCCTACCGCGACCGCCGTCAGCGGAAGCGCCACTTTCGCCGTCTCTGGATCGCCCGCATCAACGCGGCGGCCCGGCAGAATGGCACCACGTACTCGCTCCTCATCAACGGCCTCAAGAACGCCGACATTCCGTTGAACCGGAAAGTGCTGGCGGACCTTGCCGTACACGACGCGGAAGCCTTTACCGCGGTGGTCGAGCAGGCACAAGCCTGATTCTCCCCACGCGACCACTTCCCCGCCCTTTCCGACCTCGGAATCGGCGGGATTTTGTTTTATTCCGTATTCCGTATTTCGTAAGAATGCTTGTCTACTAGAACTACGCAATACGAAATACGCATTAGCCACATGTCCACAGAAGCTCCTACAACCTCTCTTGTGGAACAAATCAACGCCGTTTCGGCCGAGATCGACGCCGCTACGCTGACGAACGCCGCCGAAGCGGAGGCCTTCCGCATTCGTTTCCTCGGCCGCAAGAGTGGAGTGGTAACAGACCTGTTCGCCAAGATGAAAGAGGTGCCGGGTGAGCGGCGCAAGGAGACGGGGCAGCGCCTGAACGCCCTCAAGCAACAGGCGCAGGTCCGGCTGGATGCCGCGCGGAACGATCTGGCCGGATCGCCAAAGTCCACGGCTTCGGACATCGACCTCACGCTTCCCGGCCGCGTTCCCGCGCCCATTGAACCGGGCACACTGCACGTGCTCACGCAGACGCTCCACGCCATCCAGAACATCTTTCAGGGATTCGGATTTTTCGTCGCGTACGGCCCCGAGATCGAGGACGACTGGTACAACTTCACCGCGCTCAACTTTCCGCCCGAGCACCCGGCGCGGGACATGCAGGACACGTTCTTCATCGAGGCGCCACCGCCGAAAGGACGCGGCGTCGTCCTCCGCACGCACACTTCGCCCGTCCAGATTCGGGTGATGGAGCGCGAGAAGCCGCCGATCCGCGTCATCGCGCCCGGCCGCGTCTTCCGCAACGAGGCCATCTCGTACAAGAGCTATTGCCTGTTTCATCAAGTGGAGGGCCTTGTGGTGGATGAAGGCGTCACCTTCGCGGATCTCAAAGCGATGCTCCACGCCTTTGCGCAGGCCTTTTACGGAGATGACGTGCAGATGCGCTTCCGGCCGAGCTATTTCCCGTTCACCGAGCCCAGCGCTGAGGTGGACATCTGGTGGGAGGATGAAAACGACCCGGACGGTGGCCGTTGGATGGAAATCCTCGGCTGCGGCATGGTCGATCCGAACGTGCTCGAAAACGTCGGTATCGACTCAGAGCGCTACACCGGCTACGCCTTCGGGATGGGCGTGGAGCGGCAGGCCATGCTTCGCCACGACATCCCCGACATCCGCCTGTTTTACGAAAACGACGTGAGGTTCTTGCGGCAGTTCTAGACACCTCCAGCCCATTTCCTAATTATTGCGTATTCCGTATTGCGTAAGGAAAGCTAGAAGCAGCCATTACGCAATACGCATTACGCTCTAGTCCATGCGCATCTCCACCAACTGGCTCCGTGACTACGTCGAAACCGGACTCTCGGCGGAGGAACTGGGCGATCTGCTCACGATGTCCGGCCTTGAGCTCGAAGAGATCGAACGGGTCGGCGCAGAGTTATCGGGCGTGGTTGTCGGGCACGTGGTGGAGACATCGCAGCACCCCAACGCAGATCGCCTGACGCTGTGCAAGGTTGATGTGGGCGATGGCGCGCCGGTCCAGATTGTGTGCGGCGCGCCGAACGTGGCGGCAGGCCAGAAGGTGCCCGTGGCGACAGTGGGAAGTACGCTGATGCTGCCCTCACGGGAGGGCTCTGGAGAGCGCGTGGCGGTGAAGATCAAAAAGTCGACGTTGCGGGGTGAGATCTCGCAGGGGATGATTTGTGCGGAGGACGAACTGGGCCTGGGTGACGATCACGAGGGCATCCTCGTGCTGGATGAATCGGCGGAGATCGGGCAGCCATTTACGGAGTATTTGGAGGCCACGGGCCAGTCGAAAAGCGACACCGTGTTGGACCTCGCCATCACCCCCAACCGCCCCGACGCCACGAGCCACATCGGCGTGGCCCGCGACCTGGCCGCGTTGACGAAGCAGCCGCTCAAACTGCCCGAGATTGCGCCTATCGAAGCGGGAGGAGAGGCCGCCGAACAGGTTTCCGTCGAGATCGAAGACGCAGAAGGTTGCCCGCGCTATGTCGGCATGGTGATCCGCGGCGTGAAAGTGGGGCCGTCTCAGGATTGGCTGCGGGATCGGCTGGCGGCCATCGGCCTGCGGCCCATCAACAACGTGGTGGACGTGACCAACTTCGTCCTCCACGAACTCGGCCAGCCGCTTCACGCCTTCGATTACGACCTTGTCGCGGGTCGGAAAATCATCGTGCGGCGCAGCGCGAAAGGGGAGGCCATCACCACGCTGGACGGCGAAGAACGCAAGCTGCCCGAGGGCACACTGCTCATTTGCGACGCCGAGAAGCCCATCGCAGTGGCGGGCGTGATGGGCGGCGCGAACTCCGAGGTCTCCGAGGCTACGACGAACCTCCTTCTCGAGAGTGCCTACTTCGAGCCCGTTTCCATCCGCAAAGCGGCCAAAGCCCTCGGGTTGCAAACGGACGCTTCGTACCGCTTCGAGCGCGGCGTCGATCCGACGGGGCAAGCCCGCGCTGCTGCACGGGCTGCGCGACTCATTGTGGAGGCCGCCGGAGGCGAGATTGTGCCCGGCCTTGTGGACGCCCATCCGATGCCGCACACTCCGCTGACCGTCAACCTCCGCCCAGAACGTGTGGCCAAAGTGGTCGGAATTGACGTACCCACCGATGACATCAAGCGGCTCCTCCCGGCCATCGGGTTTGACGTGGAAGAAGGAGAAGGCGGCCTGAGGTGCACGATTCCGCCCTTTCGCCCCGACATCGAGCGCGAGATCGACGTGATTGAAGAGGTTGCACGTCTGTGGGGCTTCGATCGAATTCCCTCTCCGACGACGACTCC
>JADFQN010000052.1 GCA_022561755.1 Bacteroidota bacterium | reverse complement strand
ATTACGACGGGCGGGACCGGTATCAGCCGGCGGGACACGACTGTGGAAGTCGCGGCGACCCTCATCACCAAGCCCTTGCCTGGCTTCGGCGAGCTTTTCAGGATGCTCTCATTCGAGGAAATCGGCCCGGCGGCAATGCTCTCGCGGGCAATGGCAGGCGTCTACGGAAGCTCCCCAACGCTGCTGTTCTGCTGTCCGGGCTCCACCAACGCCGTCCGATTGGCCGCGGACCGGTTGATCATCCCGCAGCTTCAGCACCTCGTATGGGAAATCCTTCGCCAACAGCCGGAATGACAAGGGCCTGTTAACAGTCAGCGCGTGAGGTCGGTTCGAGGATCCCGCAGTACTGCGGGAAGGCCGTTTCAAGGCGCACGAGGAGATCGGGGCAATAGTCCCGGACGACGAGTGTAACACCGAAACGGACCAGAATGGCCCGAAGCGGCCCACCGAGATTGAGTGTTAACAGGCACTAGAAAGGCGCTACTTTGCCTTCTGCACCTCTCCTGAACTGCCATGAAGTACATCCAGACATTTCTCGCCCTCTTCGTCCTCTCTCTGACCGTTGACGCAGCTAACGCTCAGCTTCGCATTGGCTTTCACGCCGGCGCCACCGCAAACCCGAATGCAATTACGCTGGGCGTTCATGCCACATACCCAGTCGGGCAATCTGGGGTGTATGTAGTGCCGAGCGTCAGTTACGGATTCGGCAGTGAACGAATCCAGGGACAAGACGTTGACTTCCGGTCGTACAGCGGAACGGTTCGGGCTGTGTATCCGATTCCACTGAGCCGTGGTAATGACTTTGTATTCTCACCGCAAGCCGGCCCGGTCATTTACCATCATGCCCGAAGAGACTGCGCGGGCAACTGTTCCTACACAGGATATGGGGTGAATGTGGGTGCTGGAATGCGCTTTTCTGCATTCTCGGTTACCGCAATGGCAGGCATCGGCAGCAACCTGCCCGACGCCTCTGTCTGGATTGGCCTGGCATTCTAACCGACCATCCTCAAGAGTTTCACGGTGACTCCGGCACCGAACGGGTTGACGGGCGTATTTCGGCGTTGAGGAGCCCGTTGAAAAACTCATCTTACCTGTGGCGGCGGCTCGCTTACGGCGAGTATTTCAACAGGCTCTTAGCATTTGCCATCCTCATGCAGCTCCCACCACGCCTCCAGCAGTTCGTAGACGAAAGCGCGACGCTCGATAAGCTCACGCGCTCGATGCTGCTGCTGGACTATGCAGACGGACTGGGAGACTACCCCGATGACAAGAAGGACGACGTCCACCGGGTGCGGGGCTGCACGTCGTTGGTGTACCTCGATGCAGACTTCGACGAAACGGACGGCGTGATGCAGTATCGCGGCTTCGCCGATGCACAGATTGTTAAAGGCATGGTGGCTATTCTGGTAAACGGGCTCAACGGCGAAACGCCGGAGGCGATCGTGGCCGTCGATCCGACATTCATCCTGGATGCAGGCCTCGGCGAGGCCCTTAGCGTGACGCGACAGGGCGGACTCGCCAATATCCTGAACCGCATGCAGAACGCTGCTCGAGCCAATCTCGAACCCTCGACCTGAGTCCTTCCTTATTGCGCAATCCGTTTTCTATAGCGTAATGCGTATTACGTAAACACATAAAACGATTCGATACTATACGTGTCATTTGCTACTTGCGTATGCGCACGCTACGTCATAATAAATACGCAATACGCACTACGTAATGTCTACGTTTCGCCTCTACAACGCCCTCACCCGGCAGGTCGAGCTGCTGGAGCCCTCCGAGCAGACGGATGACGGGGCGCCGCTCCTTCGCTTCTACTGCTGCGGCCCTACCGTGTACTCGTACGCGCACATCGGCAACTTCCGCACGTTCCTTACTGCCGATCTGATTGTGCGAACGGCGGCGGCGCTGGGTTGGGAGGTCAACTACGTCTCCAACGTCACCGACGTGGGCCACCTGACAGAAGACGACACCGCCGACGCCTCCGGCGAGGACCGCATGGCGAAGGCGCTGAAAAGCAAGGAGGGCGAGCAGTTCGCCAACGTGTGGGATCTGGCGCGGCACTACACCGACGCCCTCATGGCCGACTGGCAGGCGCTCAACCTCCGCGAGCCCACGATCCGGCCCCGTGCCACCGAGCACGTCCGCGAGCAAATCCGTGCCGTGGAAGCCCTCCTGGAAAACGGCCATGCCTACGAGACCGAAGACGGCGTCTATTTCCACGTACCATCCTTCCCCGACTACGGGAAGCTCTCCGGCAATACTGACATCGAGGAACTGGCCGTCGGCGCGGCGGCGGAATCGCGGGATGTGGTGGTGGATGTAGAGAAGCGCGACCCCCGCGATTTCGCCCTGTGGAAGAAGGATGACGCCCATCTCATGCAGTGGCATAGCCCGTTTGGGTGGGGATTTCCAGGGTGGCACCTCGAGTGCTCTGTGATGGCGCAGAAGTACCTCGGCGAGACCATCGACCTGCACGGCGGCGGCGAGGACCTACGGTTCCCCCACCACGAATGCGAGATCGCGCAGGCCGAGGCCATCACCGGCAAACCGTTTGCACGGCACTGGTCGCACACGCGCTTCCTGCAGGTGGAGGGCAAGAAGATGTCCAAACGCGACGGCAACTTCCTGACACTCCACGACCTGACGGCGTCCGTCGATAATGGCGGCCGTTCAGACTGGGGTGCACCGGTCGATCCGCTTGCTCTCCGCCTCGCGCTGATCAGCGGGCACTACGGCAAGCCGTTCAACTTTACGCAGGCAGCGCTCAAGGCGGCGGCGAAGAACATCCAGCGCTACCGCGACGCGGACAAAGCTGTCCAAGAAGCGCTTGCATCCAACCGGGAGGGCGAGAACAACCTCGAAGCCCCGCTCGCCGATGTCTACGCGGACGCCCTCGCCGCCATGTGCGACGACCTCAACACGCCGGAAGCCCTGGCGGCAGCTTATCGGGGTGTGAACGTCATCCTGAGTCAACATCGGCAGGAGCCGCTCTCCGGCATGGCCGCACAAACAGCGGCCGATTTCCTGAACCGGATCAACAATCTTCTCGGCATCGTTCGGCACGAGTCGCCGGAGGGGCCGTCGTCGAACGAAGACGATGAGTTCGCCGAATACGTCGAATCGCTTCTTGAGCAACGGACAGAGGCTCGCAAGGCCAAAGACTGGCCGCGTGCCGACGAAATTCGCGCCGAGATCGATGCCCTTGGCGTCGAGGTGATGGACAACCCTTCCGGCTCCACGTGGCGCAAAAAACTCTGAATCGACATGGATGAGACCGCATTTTTCGAGCAACTGAGGCCAGAAACTGAAACTGCGTTTCAGAAAAGCCCGGTTAGGACAAAGCAGGACTCGCTTGAGCGGCAATGGAGTTACTCACTCTGCGCCACACCTATTCAACGGCGGCGTGGAGTCATTTTCGGATTGAACTGGGGTGGAGGTGGCGAGCAAGATGTGGATCCGGAAACAGGGAATTTTTTTGTATACACTCCCCAAACTCAAATGCCTGACGGAAGCGACATCGAGGACTACCGGTTTATTTCCCAGTCGTTGTCGCTGTTTAATGAGCATCTGGGAATCAACACACTTTCAGAAATCAACTACACGAACCTCTGCTTTTTCCGAACACCAACGATTGCCGACCTCGAAGAGGAAGATTGGAATCTCTCCCGCCCTCTTTTCCTATCGTTCGTTGAGTTTGTTGCCCCTCTGTGGCTATTGATGCTCAGTACAAGTGGCCTGTGGAAGCTCCAGGAGCTTGATCTTCTATCTAACATGAAAGAGCACTCTGTCGTACAGGGAACTCGAACGTGCTGGAGCTACAGCGCAGAAATGTTTGGGCGTCCTTTCGTCGCTGTTCCTCATCCGCAAGCTCATCTTAAGTCAGAAGTGAGAAGTCAGCTTTGGGAACTGGCCTGCAACAACCTGAAAATCAACCATCCATAAATCTCTCCCCACCCATGCCCATTGACGCATCCGACTACTCCGATCTCGACGGCGGGCTCGTCCGCATGATGAACCGCCTGAAAACGGAAGGCACGGCGACGAAAGATCCCGACGCCGACCAGCTCCTTCGTGACAGCGCCAACGCGGTGTTCCTCGGCCTGCTGTACGACCAGCGGATGCTTGCGGAGGTCGCCTTCATCGGCCCGCTGAAACTGAAGCAGCGGCTCGGTCATCTGGACATGAAGAAGATCACAAAGATGGATCGCGAAGCATTCGCGGAGGTCTTCACGCAAAAGCCTGCCGTGCACCGATTCTCAAACAAAATGGTTGATCTGACGCTTGAAATTGCAAATATACTCGTGGATGAGTACGACGGCGATGCAGCTAATATCTGGAAAGAAGGAACGAATGCCGAGGTTGAAAAGCGCGTCCGCGCCTTCCCCGGCTTCGGCCCGTTGAAGGCCCGCAAACTGCGGATGTGCCTCTACTACTTCGGCCACCGCGACCTCAGCGAAGCCTGACAGCCGCACGTGAGGGCATCGCTTGCTCCCAGGAGTCTGTCGGACTTAGGGAGCGTTGCGAGGTGAGCGAAAAATCGAGCACAGTTTTTCGATCTTTTGAGGCGCATAGTGGGACTACGTAACGAAAAAAATCGGGAAAATGGGCCGATTTGCTGCCACCGCAGTAGCTCTGCCTTAAGTCCGACAGACTCCTAACTATGGAAGCACCTCATCTGGAAGTCTCTGGAGCGGTATGGCTCGGCTTCAACGCCTTTGTGGTGGCGTTGCTGCTGGTCGATCTGTTCGGCTTCAATCGGAGGGCGCACCAGATAAAGATTGGTGAGGCGCTGCGGACCTCGGCGTTTTTCATCGCCGCGGCCATGTTCGTCAACGTGCTGGTCTGGGTCCGCTACGGTGGCCACGCGGGGCTCACGTTCTTCACCGGCTACCTCGTCGAGATTTCGCTGTCGGTCGACAACCTGTTCGTGATCGCGGTGCTGTTCGGCTACTTCGCCGTGCCACCGAGGTACCAGCACCGCGTGTTGTTCTGGGGCGTGTTCGGGGCCATCGTCATGCGCGCCGGTATGATCCTCGCGGGCGTGGCGCTGGTCGGCCGGTTCGCGTGGGTGCTTTACATCTTCGGTGTCTTTCTGATACTCACGGGCGGGCGGATGCTCTTCGCCGGCAACATCACCGAACCGCCGAAGAGCAACAAGATTCTCACCTACCTCCGGCGCATTCTCCCACTCACCAAGGACTTCCACAGCGACCAGTTCGTCATCCGCAAAATGGGGTACGTGCTGGTAACGCCGCTCTTCCTCGTCCTGGTAATGATCGAGTTGACCGATGTGGTTTTCGCGTTTGATTCGATCCCGGCCATCCTGGGCATCACCACCGATCCGTTCCTCGCGTACGGCTCCAACATTATGGCCGTCGTGGGCCTCCGCGCGCTGTACTTCGTGCTGGCCGGCCTCATCGAGCGCGTTCGCTACCTACACATTGGTCTCGGCCTCGTGCTCGTGTTTATTGGGTTGAAGATGCTAGTAGCCGAGCGCTTCCACATCCCGACGTGGCTGTCGCTGATCGTGATTACTTCGCTGATCGCGGCCTCCGCGCTGTACTCGTGGTACGCTCCGGAAAAGTCCAAACTCCCGGAGTCGTAACTCTATGCATCCACCACAAACATCATCGAGAGGACGCCGGCGGTTTTTGAGATGTGGTAGCCACCCTCCTTCTTTGGCCCGGTGGGCAAGTCGGTTTCAATGACGGTGCGGTCGTCTTTTTCACTGACGACGACGTGCCGCGTGCGTCCGGGGCCGTTGGGGTCGTACACATGGAAATCAGTTCTGCCGGCGCCGTCCTCGTAACCAAACGCCACCACCTGATGCGTGGCGAATGGATCGGGCGTGTCGCCGACGAGACCGAGGATGGCCAACCGGCCGGCGTCAATCTCAGTCTGCGTCTTCTCGGCTTCGGCCTGTAGCTCTTCGCGTGAGAATACGCCCTCCGCAGCGTGCGCCTGAAGCCAGTACTTCAGAAACCTCGGCCACGATGCCCGAACGGTTCGCGCCTGACGCAGCCGCAGGATGGGCCGGATAGCGTCGCGTTTCAACTCCGACGTTGTTCCCTCTGTGGCCGCCTTCCACCGCTCCTTCGCCAGCAGCGCCATCCCCCCACACAATCCAAACGTGCGCCACCGCTGTGCCATTTTGCGGATTAACACGTCCGAGGCAGTTGAAAACGACAGCGCGGCTCCGGCAGTCAGCCCCACAAGCAATCCGCGCCTTCCTCCAACTGCACGGCCGAGCACAGCGGGCAATCCTACACCAAGCCCCTTCAAGAGCGGCCCCAGCTCTGCCGTCAGCGCCTCCAGGTCGTCATTCGTCCACGTAAAGACGTTGGCGAAGCCAAACCCATCGCGAGCTGGCTTGAAATCGAGGATGGCCTTCTTGTCGGGGCGAGCCGGATTACGCCGGGCGACTACATGTAGAGAGCGCGGATCGTTCACAACTTTTACAACCTGCATCGTTTTCTGCGTGTGGGCGGGCTGCCGCGAATTCCATAGTACGGAAAGAATTACCCCGCCATATTCGGAGCAATCGTTATACTGTAGACGTTAGCTCACATCTCTTCCGCCCTTCCCCGTCCATGCGTTCCTCCCCGGATCGGCTTTCCATCCACGCAGCCCCGCTTGTCGGGCTGCTGCTTTTGTTTGCGGGGGGAATTTTCGACGGATGGTTTTCTTCGTCGGAGAACGAGGTGGACCCGGTGGCTGTTGAGCAGGCGCTTCAATCAACTCTGGCGAATACGGACAGCACGGGGCGTGTGCTGGTGCACGGGCAGCGGCTTGAACTCGACCCGGCTGTGGCGAGACTGTACGCATCGAGGGAATACGTTCCGCTATGGGCGACGCCGGCGGATCGGCAACTTCTGATTGACGCGCTCGGCGCCGCCCCATTGCACGGCATTTCGACGGAGGATGTCAACAGTGCGGAGACTTATCGGCTTTCCTCCAGGCTGGAGCGGCTGAACGTGGAGGCCAGGGAGTGGCAAGAGGGCCATGCAGATCCGCGCCCCTCCATCCTCGCCGATCTCGACATCCTCCTCACGGAGGGCGTGATGCGCTACGCGGAGGCGCTTTCCGGAAGCCGCGTGGACCCAAAGGAACTCTTCCCCGGCGGATGGTACGCGGGCTCTACGAGCCTGAGTACGATGGCGGTACGAACTGCCGTTAGAGCCGGCTCGGCTGCACGGATAGCGGAGGCCCTTAGAAATCTTCAACCCGTTCATGCCGAATACAGTGCTCTCCAGCAAGCGCTGGCCCGGTTGCGTAGTGCTGCGCACACCTGGAAGCCTATTCCGGATGGGTATCCCCTCTCGCCCGGCGGCCGGTCAATCCGTGTCCCCTACCTCCGCGGACGCCTCGGCGCCTTTGGCTACCTCAACACGGAGGAGGTGGAGCAGGGGTGGGATGCGTCGGATGTCTTCCTATTTGATGACCAACTTGCCGGGGCGTTCAACCTCTTCCTGGAAGATCGTGGCCTTGGCGCAGACAGCATTCTTACGGCTGTGGCTACGGAGGTACTCAACACCGACGTGTCCACGCTCGTGGAGACCATCGAGATCAACCTGGAGCGCTGGCGCTGGCTACCCGACGACCTCGGCGATATGCACGTGCTCGTCAATCTCCCGTCGTTTGAGCTCGATGTGCGCCTGCCGGCAGAAGGAGGCGGCTACCGCGACGCTCTCACCATGCCCGTCGTGATCGGGATGGTGAACGCTTGGAACTGGACGACGCCCGTGATGAGCGATACCATCGAATCGATTGTGTTTCATCCGTCGTGGTTCGTACCCAGGTCGGTCCAGGCCGGCAGCCTCATCCCGCAGGCCCGCGCCGACAGCGGGACCACGCTTCCTATGCGGGGGTTTGATGTCTACGCCGGCGGCGCTTGGGTGGACCCGACCATGGTGGATTGGGATGCGGCCCTTCCCGGCCAGTACCAGTTCGTCCAGCGGCCGGGCCGGGGCAATCCCATGGGGCGGATCAAGTTTGTGATGCCGAACGACAACGCCATCATCATTCACGACACCAACAATCGGGTCCATTTTGATAGGCCCGTACGCACCTTCTCAAACGGCTGCATTCACGCCGGCGACGCCCCCGCCCTGGCCCACTTCCTGCTGAGCCGAACGAACGGATGGGATAGGGAAACTGTGGAGGCGGCATTGAGCCGAGGCGGACAGTGGGTGGTGCCGTTGGATCGGCCCGTGCCCGTCCACTTGCTGTACTTCACGGCGTGGGCCGAACCCGACGGCCGCTTGCGGATTTTCAACGATGTTTACGGCCGCGACCAACGGCTGCGCCGCACCCTGGGATACGACGACGATGCCTTGTCCTAGGGCCGGTTCACTGTAATTCATGAAGGACCATCTCGGGCCATTCTGGACCGTTTCGGCGTTGCCCTCCCCGCAGAGCGGGGCCCGGGCCTAGTGCCCCGACCTCCTCGTGCGCCTTGAATCGGCCTCCCCGCAGTACTGCGGGGTCCTCGAACCAATCTCAACACGCTTACTGTACACAGGCCCTGATTCGGCGCGAAACTTGTGCCGTTTCGCATCTACTCTTTTCGAGTTGGGGCTTGCCTTCGTACATTTCGGGACCGCCAGGCGCCAGCGTCGTCATCACTCTCTCACCCGTCGCTATGTCCCAGCGCTCCAACCGCTTGCGCGCACATCCGGCTGCCATCGCCATGATCCTGCTGATACTGGGCGGGAGCACGGTGGTCGTCTATCTGGTCTCCGGGACGGACGACCTTCCATGGGCAGACGAACTACCCTGGGTGGACGCCGATCCGTTCGAGGGGGTGGATGAGGTTATTCGGACGCAATTGGTGGATGATTCTACCGGCTACGCGCTCCTGAATGGCGAGCGGATCGCACTCCATCCACAGGTGGCCCCCTTTTACTCGGCGCGGGCCTATGCTCCGGCCTGGACGGACTCCACCGCGCGCGACACGCTCGTAACGCTCCTCCGCGCCACAGTTGATGTCGGCCTCGATCCGGAGGATTACTACGCCACGGCGTTGCAGCGGCGAGGCGGAACGAAGCCGGCCGACTCAATTGGCTCGTTGGCCGATCAGGATTTGCTGCTTACGCATGCCGTGTTTGCGTTGGCCGACGACCTCTCCGGCCCGCGCATTGATGTAGACGAACTCTACGGCTCCAACTGGTTTGCCACCCAGCGTACCCTCAGGGCCGACACGTTGCTGGCGGCTGCACTGGCCGACCCGTACCCGGCCGCGGCCGTCGCCCAGGCAATCGAGCTGCTTCACCCGCAGCATCCAGGGTACCGGGCTCTGCGCACTATGGTGGCCCGTCAGCGGTCGCTCGTTGAGCGAGAAAACTGGCCCACCATCCTTCCCGGCCGCGCCGTTGCACCGGGAGACACATCGGCGCTGGTGCCTGCTCTTCGCGACCGGATGCGGCTCGAAGGCCTCGCTCTTCCGCATTCGGCAGGGCCATTGCGTATGGTATATGATGAGGCGTTGGCCGAGGCCGTCAGAGCGTTCCAGACAAGCCGAGGAATCGAAGCCAATGGGGTGATCGCGCTGCCTACACGCGAGGCAATGAATACCCGCCCGACCGGCGACATCATCCCCCTGCTCACGCTCAATCTGGAGCGCTGGCGCTGGCTTCCACAAGACCTCGGCGATTTCCACGTGCTGGTCAACATCCCGTCCTTCGACCTGGCAGTGCGCGAGCGAATTGGCGATACTTACACCGAGCACCTCCGTATGAGTACGATCGTGGGCAAACGGGCGTGGGAAACGCCCGTCTTCTCCGACACCATGACCCTGGTTGTTTTCAACCCCACATGGACGATCCCCGCGTCCATCCAACTGGAATCGTACGGCAGGGTGAACCCTCGGGGCATGGTCCGTGATCCGGGTCCGGGCAACCCAATGGGTCGTGTCAAGTTTATCTTTCCGAACGACCACGCCATCTACATCCACGACACGCCATCTCGCTGGGTATTCAACCAGGACCGGCGTGCCTACTCGCACGGATGTGTCCGCGCCCAAGAGGCCGGCCGGCTGGCGGAGGAAATCCTGACGCGAACGAATGCCTGGTCTGCTGAAGACGTGGCGGCCAAGTTCAGCGGCCCGTGGCGGCTGCAGAATGTCGAACTCGATACACCCGTCCCGGTGCATCTCGTCTATTTCACGGCGTGGGTTAGCGAGAACGGCCAGTTGCAGACCTACGGTGATGTGTACGGCCACGATGCAAAGCTGGCCGAGGCGCTGGGGGTTGAACTCGGAGCACGCGGCTGAAGTGGCTCCGGCCACACGAAGTCACCCCGGTTTTCATTGTCTCGCCGCGCCCGGATGGCGAGCTTAGAGGATCAGATCATCAGCCTAACAGGCACCCCATGTTTCCCGTCCTCCGGCCCATTCTGAACAAAGGCGGCGCCGGCCGCTACGCAACGCGCGAGGAAACGGCTGAGCGCCTTAACCCTCTCGTGCGCAGCCACCACGAGTTGCTGCTCGCCTACGACAACGCGCTGGCCAATCTGGACGACGGCGACGCACGGGCACTGCTCGACGCCTTGATGCCTCGTGCGCGCACGGAATCCGGCAAGCTCAGCGAGACGGTTTTCAGCATGGGCGGCACGCCTCCGAACGGTACCGATCTCGAACCAGCGAGCCCAGACAGCCCCGATACCGACGCCGAACTGCTCTATCGCGTCCTTAATCTGGAACGCGACTATTGTGAGACCGTCGCCGGTGAAATCGATGCGATCCATCACCAGGAGCGCACGAGGGCCATCCTCAAAGTCGTCAAAGACGGAAGCAAAGCGCGGCTGGAAGTCGTCCGCAGCCTCACCAACCGACTGCCGCAGCCTGCGCGTTGATCTAATGCGTATTCCGTAGTGCGTAATTCGTAAGACCACAACTCAACCAACTACGTAATACGGAATACGCAATACTATGACGGCACTGAGCAACACGCAGACCTTCCCAGACGTCGTCGTCTCCGGCATCCAGCCGTCAGGGACCCTTCACTGGGGCAATTACTTCGGCGCGCTGCGGCAGCACATCGTGCTGGGCAACGACGAAACACGCCGCGACGAGGCCTACTACTTCATCGTCAATTATCACGCGCTGACGAGCGTGCGCGATGCCGAGGCCCTCAGACGCTACTCGCTCGATGTGGCGCTGGACTATCTCGCGCTCGGCTTCGATCCGGACAAGGCCCACCTGTTCCTCCAGAGCGACGTTCCGCAAGTGACGGAGCTCGCCTGGATCTTCCTTTGCATTACGCCGGTCAGCCGGCTTGAGAAAGGCGTCGCATTCAAGGACAAGGTGGCGCAGGGGCTTGCGGCCACCGGCGGGCTCCTCGCGTACCCCATCCTGCAGGCCGCCGACATCCTGATTTACGGCGGTACGCGCGTGCCCGTAGGCGCCGACCAGAAGCAGAACGTCGAGATCAGCCGCAACCTCGCGCAGTCATTCAATCACACCTTTTGCGGGGAGGATGATCCAGTCTTCCCCATCCCCGAGCCCCTTATCCTCGAAGAGGTAGCCGTGGTGCCCGGCACAGATGGCAGGAAGATGTCGAAAAGCTACGGCAACACCATCGGCATCTTCGACGAAGGCAAGGCGCTCGAGAAAAAGGTGATGTCCATCGTCACGGACTCGACGCCGCTGGAGGACCCTAAGGACCCCGAGGCCGACACCGTATTCGCGCTCATCAAGCTGTTTGCGGATGACGCCATGCGGGAGGAGATCGCCTCTGCATACCGCGCGGGCGGCTACGGCTACGGCCACGCCAAGAAGGAGCTGTTGGCATTGGCGGAGAGCTATTTCGCCGAGGCGCGCGAACGGCGTAAGGAGCTGGCCAAGCGGCAGGGCTACGTGATGGATGTACTTCGTACCGGGGGTGAAGCCGCACGGCAGAAGGCGGAAACATTCATGCAGCCCGTCCGCGAGCGCGTGGGACTGGTTATGACGCGGTAAGCCCGAAGCGGCTAGCCCGCCTCGTCTACAAACCCTCGAATCTCCTGCTCGAAAAAGCCTCTCCATGTGGCTGGAGGCATCGCCGCAAAGCGCATCGGCTCTTTCCGCACGGGATGTTCGAAACCGATGCTGTACGCGTGCAGGGCCAGGTTTCTTCCGTCGAATTCGCTCGTGGAGCCGTAGCGGAGATCGCCCAGGATAGGATGGCCGAGGGCTGCGAGTTGAATGCGCACCTGATGCGGCCGGCCCGTTAGCAAATCGACGTCAACAAGGGAACGCCCGTTTCTCTGACCGAGGCCCCGCCAGCGTAAGGCGGCGCGTTTGGCTCCGGGATTTGAGGCCTCCACCGTGCGTACCCGGCCGTGTTTCTTTACCAGCCAGTCCTCCCTTTCCCCGCTTCCGCTAAGCCCTCCTTCGACAACGGCGATGTATCGTTTTTCAACCGTTCGCTCACGGAATGCCCGCGAGAGCCTGTCGGCTGCCTTCGAAGTGCGCGCGAACACCATCACCCCGCTCACGGGGCGGTCCAGCCTATGAACGAGGCCGAGGAACACCCTCCCCGGCTTGCTGAACTCCTGCTTGATGTATCGCTTTCCTTGGGTGAGGAGGTCTTCGTCGCCCGTACGGTCGGCTTGCGAAAGCACCCCGGCAGGCTTGACAACAACCAGCAGGTGATTGTCTGTGTAGAGGACATCCATAAACAAGCGGCGGCAGCCGGAAAGCCACCCTCGCTGCTGAACGTCTTCCTGTACGTCAGAACCGGTCAACGCACAAGTGTCACTGCTTGGGAAGCAGCAAACGTCTCTCCGGTTGCCCGGATGAAGAGTAGGCCCGTGGCCAATCCTCGTCCGTCCAGCGCAAACGGATGGGCGCTGCCGGCTGCCATCACGCCATCAAACAGATTCAGCACTCTGCGGCCGAGGGCATCGTAGACGCTCACATTCACGTTCTGTGTCTGGGCTACGCTCAATGAGAAGCGAGCCTGCGGGTTGAAGGGGTTCGGATAGGCGCTGGTAAGCAGATGGGTGCCGGGCACGGCCACGGTCACCTCGATCTCGTCGCTGTATTCGAACGCCCCGTCGAAGTCGATCTGTTTGAGGCGGAAGGCGTACGCGCCGGGATCGAGATTGCGGACGATGTACGAGTAGTTCTGCACCTCGGTCGTCGTTCCGTGGCCCTCCACAAATCCGAGTGCGTGGTATTCGCTCTCGCCGTCGGCACGCATCTGGAGCTCGAAGCCTGCATTGTTGGTTTCGGACGAGGTAACCCACTGGAGAGTAGCAGTGTCCCCGTTCACCGTGGCGTTGAAGCTCATGAGTTCTACAGGCAGAATTACGACGCCGTCAACAACCAGGTGCTCCAAGTGAAGCGTTCCGGTTGGATTCCCGCCACTCGCCTCAATGGCGATCACGATATGCTCCGCCGGACAAATAAAGAAAGAGATGGGCGGGCTTGTTCCTGGGACTGTGCTGATAGGGAATACCGCATATTCCATGAAGGTCGTGCCTCCATCTTCGCTGATCATCAGCCGACCCTCAGTTGGGCCGTCTGCACTCCGGAAGACCGTCAGGTCTATTCCGAAAATATAAACTAGAGATGGGTCCTGAAGCGAGAACAACAGCCTCCGCGACGCATCGAACGAGCCAAGGAAACCCGATGAACTAAAGGCATCGTCGACGTCGTCTTCGCACGTCAGAACCGGGCTCCTCTCCATCTCAGACGCATCGAAAGTCGGCCATGGCCACGACAGCGTGACCTGGGGAGATGGGTTTTCATTCGCTCCGCATTCCGTTGGCCCGGTGGTATCAAATGAGTATTCAACCGTGTAGGCCGGCCCATACCCTGGCTGAATCATCGCAGCTTCCTCCAACGAGAGACCGGATGTGGCCAGCCATTCTCCGAGCACCGGATCATCAATCTCGAAGATCGTAGCCGTCCGGTAGCGGGCATTGATTCGTTCGGCGGCCTCGCGGCCGAGATCCCGCTCAAAGAGGTAGCCGACGGCGCAAATCCGTCCCGCCTCATCGATGAACACCGGCGTTCGCCGGTGTGACATCACGGTGTTCCGCGGGAAGACGCCGGCGGTCCAGTAATCGTGGAGGCGATCCAGATTGCGCGCTCGGGCTGTGCGCTGCTCCTCGGAGAGATGATCTACGGGCCGCTCGCGAAGCAACTGCTCCACGTAGACAAGGTGTTTCCTCAGTCGGAGACCCTCCGAATCGCCCGGTCCCGGCCTGCGGCCGAACGTGGCGATGAAGCTCTCGTCGCCCAAGACGCCATTCACCGTGTGATCGTATAGCGGCGAGCGTTCTGACGAATCCGCAACCAGACTCACGTTGGCGGACTTCGATTCTGGAGCAGGCAACGCAGGAGCAAATAGAAGCGCAGCAACGCCAGCTGCCAATACAAAGATTGAGAGACGAACGGCCATGACGCACCTCCTATGCTGAGTTGAGCACCTCTACGATAGGGATTTCCGACCAAACATCCAAACACAAAAAAGAGGCGCGAGCTTACGCCCGCGCCTCTCTACGCTACATGCGGCCGAAGCCACGATGTGTGGTGGTGCGCGTCCTATTTCAGCAGCGTCACCGACTGGGCATCTACAAACGTCTCGCCCACAATGCGGATCATGTACGTTCCGCTCGGCAGGCCGCTGCCGTCGATACGAACGGTCTGCATTTCGTCGGCAGCTACGTTGCCCTCGAAGAGGGTGTTGACCACGCGGCCGAGGACGTCAACCAGTTCCGCGCGAACGTTCTGCTGGGTGTTTACGCCAAAACGGAACGTAGCTTCAGGGTTGAACGGGTTTGGGTAGGCAGCCTCGAGAACGTGCGTGCCCGGAACGCCAACTGTCACTTCGATCTCCTGGCTGTACTCGAGCCCACCGTCAAAATCGATCTGCTTGAGGCGGAACATGTGCGTGCCAGAATTAAGGCCAACGACCGAGTACGTGTAGTGCTGCACCTCGGTCGTGGTGCCGTGGCCTTCCACGAAACCGAGTAACTGGTACTCGCTCCGGCCATCGGGAAGCATCTGCACCTCAAACCCCGAGTTGTTGGTCTCCGACGAGGTGACCCACTCGAACGTGGCTGCATTGCCGTTCAGCGTAGCGTTGAAGCTCACGAGCTCGACGGGAACCTTGATCCACATGGTCGGACGAAAGGCTGCCATCTGCACGTAAGCACGCTCTTGCTGCCCCGGTGTGAACTCGAACATACAGGCATCATCTGTGTAGTCCATGAAGTTCTCAATCGGATCCGGGCTGCCGCACGTCTCGCGTGCCCCGCATCCGAAAAATGGAATGGCTTCGTAATTCGTGTCGTCCACGCTGTCACCCGGAGGGGTGCATCCATTCTGGAAGGTGTGATAGAGGCCTACAAAGTGGCCCACCTCGTGCGTTCCCGTATCGCCCAAATTGTACGGTACTGCCGTCCCATTAGGGAGCGTCGAATACAAGCAGACTACACCGTGATACGTACAGCTTTCACAGCTGTCAGGGAAGTAGGCCCATCCGAGAAGTCCACCACTCGGAACGGTCGTATAGAAATTAAGCGTCGATGCCGGATCGATAGCCAATGCAGCCTTCATTTCTAATTCCGCGCTTGAGCCTGGTTGTGCCTGGGCCCAGGTGGTGTTGTCTGTTCGATCGATGCTGGCCGTCTCGAACACAATGTCCATGAAGGCGAATGCTGCGGTGAGCACATCGGTCTGCTCCTCGATGTCAGCATCGGATACTTCGCCTGTTGTACCATTGTCATACCTGACGATATGGTAGGCGATTGGGATAAGATAGAAGCCGTCCCTGTTTTGAGTACCAGGGTTCTCTGCCAGGAAGTTCTCCAGAAATGCGTCTACCGCAGCTTGCTGCTGAGGGCTTATTGCCGGAGTGGCACAACGTTCTCCTTCTATCGGAGCGCCGTCCGGGCCTGCATAGATGATGTTTTGCGCGTTGACGGCACTTCCTACCGAGAACGCAACTGCCACGAGGGCAACGCGGCGAAAAAGGGTAGCCAGTTGCATAACACTCCTCTTGATTAAGTGAATTGTAGGTGCGACTTACAAAAAAGGGATCGTGCTTGCGGTTCAAAGCACCGTATGAACGCAGTACGAAGTGGTGGTTGTTTACAATACGACGCGGAGTCCAGAATCACAAGAGCTTGCATCCTGGAAACCGGGATTGCTCCCAGAAGCGTAATCCTATACCGCTTGAGCCTCTTCCACCGGTTGGCCAACGAACCGAAGAATGCCCAGAAGCACGGCCGCGCCGGCTGCCATCGAGACCCACCAGGGCACACCGTAGGACGTTGGAACCGTACCTATGATCAGTGCGGCGACGCCCACAACCATGGCGTAGGGAAGTTGTGTGCGGACGTGGTCGATAAGGTCGCAACCGGAGGCCAGCGACGATAGAATAGTGGTGTCGGAGATCGGCGAACAATGGTCACCCCAGACGGCGCCCGCCAGCACCACTGCGACGGTGGAATACAGGATGTGGGAGTGCTCGGCCATCGTGCCCGTTTCTGACGCATCCAACACCCCCCACGCGAGCGGTACTACGAGTGGCATCAGGATGCCCATCGTGCCCCAGCTCGACCCCGTCGCAAACGCGGTGGCTGCCGCAAGCACGAACACGATAACCGGCACCATTTCCGGCGACAACGTATCAGAAAGCAAGTTGACGAGGAAATCGGCCGTACCCAGCGCGTCGTTGACGTTGGAGAGCGACCACGCGAGTATGAGGATGATGATGGCAAGCAGCATGGAACGGACGCCCGCATACCATGCCTCCATAGCCTGCGTAAGCGTCAAGATGCGTTGGCCGAGCGAGAGCAAGACAGCCACGATGACCGCGGCGAGCGAGCCCCAGAGCATGGCCTTGTAGGAATCGGCTCCGGCAATGATGTCGCGCAACGAGAGCGATCCTCCCTCTTCCAACATGGCCGAACGGCCCGTCACGTACAACCCGCCGAGCACTACGGCAATCAGCACAAGGATCGGAATGGCTGCATTCCACACACGGTGTGGTTTTCCTTCCGGCGGTTCGAGGGCGCTCGACTCTGCCTCTGCAGCGGCAATCTGCGAACCCGGCTCAAAGAGTTGCCCCGTCGTTCGTGCGCGGCGCTCCGCCTTCAGCATCGGCCCGAAGTCGCGGCGCATCAGCGTAACGCCGAGCAGGAAGACGATGGCAAGGATCGGGTAGAATGAGTACGGTATGGAGTTCAGGAAGATCGAATATGCAGCCTCTTCGTAGCCGTCAATCTGCCCGACCGCGTCGCCGATGAGGCCGACTTCGTAGCCGATCCACGTGGTTACGAGCGCAAGGGATGCCACGGGCGCAGCCGTCGAATCCACGAGGTAGGCAAGTTTCTCGCGGGAGATCTTGAGGCGATCCGTGATCGGCCGCATCGTCCCACCTACGATGAGCGTGTTGGCGTAGTCATCAAAGAAGATGGCAATGCCGAGCAACGCGGTGGCAATCTGTCCGCGTCGTGCTGATTTCGCCCAACGCGTCACCACATTCACAATACCGGCCGTTCCGCCGTTCTTCTGGATGATCCCCACCACCCCGCCGATCATCAGGGAAAAGATGATGATGGCTGCGTGGTCGCTGTTGGCCAGAGCACTGAGGATGTAGGTATCCATCGTGCTCCAAAGGCCCGTAATGAACCCGAATACGGAGCCCGTCACAATCCACGCGCCTACCCAGACGCCTACAAACAACGACACCACAACCTGCCGGAAGATGAGCGCGAGCCCGATGGCGAACAACGCTGGAAGTATGGAGAGCCACCCCCCGTCGGGGCTGTCCGACTCCTCGGCAGCGGCCGCTTCTGGCTGGGCGTCAGCCGTTTCGGTATCTGCCTGTTGCACCGTTGAGGTTTCTTCCACAGTGGAAGAATCCGCAGTCTGGGCTTGTGCCCTCGCTACAGCAAAGCCGAAAACGAGCAGCAGCAAGCCAACGTAACGAAGTAGCAATCGTTTGGTCATTCGATCATCACGTTCCAAAAATGCGGTCGCCGGCATCGCCGAGACCCGGGCGAATGTAGGCGTCGGCGTCTAGCTCGCGGTCGAGTGCCGCAGTGATGACGGGGACGTCCGCGTGGGTCTCCTCCAACCGCTTGACGCCTTCCGGAGCCGCCACCAGGCACACGAATACAAGATCCACAGCACCTTGCCTCTTCAGATGGCTGAGGGCTCCGGCCGCACTTCCACCCGTGGCCAGCATGGGATCGACCACGAAAACGCGGGCCTCCCCTATCTGCTTGGGGATGTTCGCGTAGTAGTCCACCGGACTGTGCGTTTGCTCGTCGCGGTACATGCCGAGGTGCCCCACGCGGGCTTCCGGCACGAAGCGGACGAAGCCGTCCACCATTCCCAGACCGGCACGGAGCACGGGCACTACGACGATCTCTTTCACCAGGCGGAAGCCGGTTGTCGGTTCCAGCGGGGTATCGATGGCCTCTTCATCCACCTCGAGATCGCGCAAGGCCTCGTAGGCGAGGATCGAAGCCACGTCACCCATCTTCCGCCGGAACAACCCGTGCGGCGTCCGGCGATCCCGGAGGATCGTCAGATCGCGTTTGAGTAGCGGATGGTCGACGACGGTAAGCATGCGGTGTATTGCGTATTCCGTATTGCGTAGTTGGTTGAGCAGTCGTCTTACGAAATACGCACTACGCAATACGAATAAGAACTCACACTTTTCCGGATCTCTTCTCCTCCTTCAGCCGCCGATGCACCTCGGCGTTCTCTATCCAGGGCTTGCGCTCGAAGTAGCTCTTCGTGAGCTTCGCGACCACGCCCGAAAGCAGGACCAGAGCGATCAGGTTCGGGAAGGTGACGAGCCCGAGCGCCACATCGCCCAGCACCCAGATGGCCGTCAGCGAGGTGATAGCGCCAACGAAGTGCATCAGCACGAAAACGGCCTTGTAAGGAAGAATGCCCTTCTTGCCGAACAGGTAGTTGGCGCAGCGATCGCCATAGTAGCTCCACGAAATGGACGTGGAGATGGCAAAGAGGAGCACCGAGATAAGCACAATGAAGTTGCCGAGACCGCCCAATCCAATCTTTCCAAGCCCCTTCGAGAACGCAGCGCTCGTCAGCGGCGCGGACGTCTCTATGGCATCACCATAGAGCATGGTGTGTGCGTTGCCCGCTTCATCCAGCGCAACTACTCCGCTCTCTTCATCAGAGGTCGAGGGATCATCATAGTTCGTAACGATGCGTCCCGTAAAAGGCTGCGTCTGGCCTTCATCCAAATAAAAACTCTCAACCTCCACATCGTGCCAGGCAAAGCGGTTGCCACTGCCGACATACACAGGCACGCCGTTCTCCACGCGGATTTCGGCAGGCGCGTCTCCGCCGGCAAACACACCACGCTCGTCGGGCGCGACGTAATTGATGTCACCCGAACCGAGATCCATCGTGGTTGGGATCGGCTGGTTCCAGACTCCCGTGGTCAGGATCACGAGTCCCGTCATCGAACAGATCACGATGGTGTCGATGAATGGCTCCAGCAGGGCCACCACGCCTTCCGAGACGGGTTCGTCCGTCTTTGCGGCGGCGTGCGCGATGGGCGCTGAACCCTGGCCGGCCTCATTCGAGAACAGTCCGCGCCGCACACCCCACATCATGGTTAGCAGGAAAACACCGGCGCCTGTGCCCGCCACGCCTGCAGTCGGATTGAAGGCTTCGGTGAAAATGAGGGCAAACGCGGCCGGCACCTCCGCGTAATGGATGACGATGATGACGAGTGCGCCCGTCACGTAAATAACGGCCATTATAGGTGCAAGCACGGCAGTCACTTTCCCGATCCGGCCGATGCCGCCAATTATCACCAGAGCCACGAGGCCGGCCGTAACCAGGCCGGTAATCCAGACGGGCAACCCGAACTCGGTGTTCACGAGGTCGGCCACCGTATTGGCCTGAATTGCGTTTCCGGTCAGGAAACTGGTGATCATCAGCGCACCCGCAAAGAATACGGCAAGCGGCTTCCACTTCTTGCCGAGGCCCTTTTCGATGTAATACATCGGGCCGCCGGAGACCGACCCCTCCCACGCTTTCGCGTCTTTATCGGGGAACTCCACCACGCGGTAGTGCTGCGCCAACGTGACCTCGGTGTACTTCACTGCCATACCAAGCAGCGCCGTCACCCACATCCAGAACAGCGCACCGGGGCCGCCCCAGTGGATGGCGATGGCCACGCCCGCAATGTTGCCAATACCCACGGTAGCCGACAGAGCCGTAGTCAGCGCCTGGAAGTGCGAGACATCGCCGGGCTCGTTGGGGTCGTCGTACTTGCCGGAAGTGACGCCAATACCGTGGCCGAGCCGCCTGAACTGGATGAACCCGAGCCGGAAGGTGAGGAAGACGCCCGTACCGAGAAGGGCAATAACGATGAACGACAACTCGCCGCCGATCTCGGGCCAGCTCCAGACGTAATGCTCGAGCGTGTTGATGATCCGTTCCAGAAAGTTCATGCGGGTGGTGGGCGAGTAGAAAACGACGTGCGAATATAGGGCAGTGCTAGATTTTCAGCAGATTCACGCAGCGTTTGGAGGAGAGTGACGACCAGGAACTGGCAGAGCAAGGCGTTGCAAGCAACAGTGGGTCAACTGGTGTGTGCTTGTTTGCGGCGATGGCATCTCGTAATTTTCCTTGAAAGTGTGCCACAAACTCATCGCGCTTGAGCTTGGCCGTTAGCCATTGAGC
>JADFQN010000051.1 GCA_022561755.1 Bacteroidota bacterium | reverse complement strand
ATTCGGCGGGCGTGGTGATCGCAACGACCACACCAAGCCCGATACCAATGAGCGTCAGCAGAACGATCATCCGGCGGTGTTTCGCGAGAACGTAGAGTCCGTCCAGAACCGACAGTTCTTTCGTCAGCGGCCCGACGTCGGCTTGCGAGGTCGGCGGCTCAGGAGCGACGTAGGAGTCTTGATCCGACACGTGGAGGCGACCCTAGGATTCTGTTGGGTTTAGGGGTTCGTAACGAGGCGAGAGGGAAATCGAGACCATTCTATCGATCTTTTGAGGCGCCTCGTGGGACTACGTAACGAAAAATATCTGGGGAATGGGCCGATTTACCGCCGCCGCAGTAGAATCATCCTAAACTCCAACAGACTCCCAGGAGTCTGTTGGACTTAGGGGTTCGTAACGAGGCAGATGGGAAATCGAGAGCAGTTTTTCGATCTTTTGAGGCGCATAGTGGTGCTACGCAACGAAAAAATATCGGAAAAATGGGCCGATTTGCTGCTGCCACAGTAGAATCATCCTAAGTCCGACAGGCTCCTAGGTTATCTGAAGGCCAGGAATATGGGCACGAGCACTGTAACGGCACTGGCGGCAATAGCAAGACCATCGCGGAGTAACTCTCCCACATCCGAAGAGCCCGCCGGACGCTCCTCCTTTGACGACACGAAGATGACACCACCATCATCGACCACCGGATTCTGGGCAAACAGCCCCCGCCGCAGCTTGAAAACCGCGCCCGAGGCCTGCGTAACGAACACATCCTCCGCGTTATCTGCGATGCCGCCGGCACGATCAAGATAGTAGGAGACCCGCCGTCCGGCCGCATACTGGATTAGCCCTTCGTTGGGTACGGCGCCACGAACCTCCACCGTGTTCGGACGAATGGGAATGGTCACCTCATCGCCCGGGAGTAGTGGAACGTCAGCACGGGCCTCACCAAAAAGTGCCTCGTCGATCTCTACGATGATCTGCCGCTCGCCACGCATGAGTTGCCCTCCGCGCGCATACGCCCGTGGAGTGAGGCCGCCCGCACGTTCGATGATTTCGCTGAGCCGCTCGTTCTCGCGCAGCAATGTATATGTACCGGGGAAACGCACCTCGCCACGAACGGTTACTGTTTGCTGGGGCCGAAATTCAGGGTCGAGGCGAACGTAGATGCGATCTCGGTGATTGAGGTCAAACGTCTGCTCAGTCAGAACGCGGACTCCTCCGGGTAGGCGCGCATCTACGGATGGGGCGCCGGGGGCAAGAGGAACCGACACCGTCTGGGCACGCTGTTCCAGATCCCCTGAGGTATCCATGCGCGTAATTTCAACCGTTTCCGTGTAGGCCCCTTCTACCACACCGCCGGCCTGGAGAATCACATCCTGCACGGTCATGTTCTCGCCGAGCGGATACCGCCCGGGCTCCTTTACCGCACCGCTTATTTCAACAAATTGCTCGCGAATCACCTCTACCTCCGCCGGGTAAACACGAATCTGATCGAACGGTTCGAGGAGCATACCGGCCTTACCGCCCAGGGCGAGCACCTGTTCGAGGTCGAACGCTATCAGTTCGGGCGTGCCGTCGTCCTGGCGGCGGTAGAGGTCGGCGCGGGGGAGGAAGACGTCGGAGCGAAACTCGGGGTCGAGCAGGCCGCCTCCAATGAAGAGGAGATCATAAAGGGTCATCCCGTCGAACAGGGCGTACTCCCCGGGGTTCAGTATCTGGCCTTCAATGCTCACCACTCGCTCACGCTCAAATTCGCGCTCCGAATACACATACAGGCTGTCGCCCGGGCTTAGAGGAAGGTTCTGTGTCGGATCGTCCGCCAGGACACGCCCGAGATCCAGCGCGACGATTTCGCGGCGCAGGTTTGGGCGGTTTCGGACGAGGTTGGCCCGCTGGCGGTAGGCGTCCTCCGTCAAGCCATCGGCCCGATCCAGCAGGTCACTTACTGTGCGAAGACGGTCGCCCAACTCGTACCGGCCGGGCTGAAAGACCGCGCCATCCACGATGACTGCGTTGAGGCGCCCTCGGCGCGCAGCTTCGTCCACGTCGTCGATGGCGAAAACTTCCACACGGTCGCCATCCGCGAGGTGGTATTCGGAGATGCCCGTGAGCACCGCGCGTAGGTCAAGGTCGAGCACCCGCCGGGCGATCGTGGGGTCTCGGCGCTCGGTAAACGGAATAATGCGCTCCACCTGAAAGCGCGCCACGTAGGCTTCCGGCAGCAGCCATCCGGCAAAGCGGATGAGATCCTCAAACCGCTCGTCGTCGCGCAATTCGTAAACTCCCGGCCGGCTGACAGCGCCGTCTATATAGGCTGTTTTTCCGCGGACGGGTACGAGGATACGGTCGCCGGATTGGAGAGACAGTGGCTCGGGCTCGCGGCCTTCCAGGAGGTAGTCGTAGGCGTCGATGTTGGCTATGATCCGGCCGCCACGGCTCACCTGAATCGAACGAAGGCTGCCGCGGGTGGTAGGGCCGCCCACCTGATAAAGCAGGTTGAATACGCCGCCGCCCGCGCCGAGTGTGTAGGCGCCGGGACGCTCCACTTCGCCCGTAACAAAGACCCGGACAGGACGAAGCCGTGTGATGGAGACATCCACAAAAACCGTTTGCGGCCGCGAAATGATGCCCGCGTAGCGGCTCGAGAGAAAGCGCTGGAAACGACCCTGCAGATCGCCCAGGGTAGTGCCGGCCACCGTGAGTAGGCCCACACCCGGCACGTTGACGCGCCCTCCACGATCTACAGCGAGTTCGTAGCTGAACTCAGCGGCGCCATAGACGGCGAGCCGGATGTCGTCGCCGGCGCCCACCACATAGGCGTCATCGGCGGGCTGCATGTCCGACGGCTGATCGAGGCCCGTTTCTGCGACGTTGCGGAAGGTGCGATAGCCGAAGTATTCGAGGCCTGTTGCTTCGTCAACCAGGTCCGCATACGGGTTGCGCTCTCGCCTGCGCTCGTCAATCTTGCCGCGCTTCCTTTCGGCGGCCAGGCTGTCGGCGATGAGCAGACTGTCGCCCTCTACGATCAGCGAGTCCATCTGCGGCTGGATTATGAAGAGATTCCGGTCGAAGGGAGACGGCTGGGCTTCGCGCTCTTCCAGCAAGCGGCGTAGCTCTGCAATGGCGTTTTCCGAAAAGCCAAGTTCGCGCGCCGTGCGCTCCAGCGCCTCCGGCGATGACGTATCCACCCCGAAACGCTCTGCCTCCTGAAGGGCCTCGCGGGCCGTCATGCCTCGCCGCCTCAGTTCTTCCTGCACCTGAGGAGAAACCTGAGCGACTGCCGTGGAGAACCCTGCGACAAAGAGAATCAGCACCAGCGGCGCGATCCAGGCCAATCGTCGTACGAGTCGTTCGACCGCTCCGTAATCACGCATAGAAACGCCGTGAGATGGCGTGAGGCCATTTTTTCGGTGAAAGCGATGGAAACTAGGCCACCGGTTCAGTGCAAGCAAGCCTGCGAACGGTTCCGAGGCTCCGGTATCAGCGTATTGGAGGCCGGATAGCGGGAGGCTATTTTCTCGTTCGCCGACGGACAAAGTACCGACAATCGGTTGCGTTCCGTTCTCCGTCGCGGATTCATTCGCACGATTCGCGCCACACATGTCGACTCGTCCCGCCCTCCTCCTCCTGGGATTTCTGCTGACGCTGAGCCCGACGGGAAAGGCCCAGATATCTGCGGGTGTTGGCGTGGCCTACCACGACCTTGAAGATATAGGCCACTGGGGCATAAGCGGTGCGGTTTACATCCCGCTGGGCGGTTATGCATTCGATATTGTTCCCAACATCGAGTACTACTACTCGAAATGGAGCAGGAATGGAAGTGGCGTTGCCACTGATACCAGTGATGTCTACGCGATCTCGGCGGATATCCATGCCAACCTGCCTGCGCTGGCCGACAGGGTACGCGCCTACATCGGGACGGGCCTTACCTATTCGGGCAACGGCAGCGACGGTGCCTTTGGGCTGAACCTCATATCGGGCATCCACGTCCGTCTTCAAGGGTGGAAGATTTTCCCGTACGGGCAGGTTACGTACCGCCTCTTGCCAGACTTCACGGACGTCGCCACATCGGATACCTACTTCTTCCGCGGCGGTGTACGTGTCGCGTTGTAGGGTTTCGTTGAACAGCCTTTTGAAGTTTTCAGATACCACAGGGCGCCCAGATCCGCCGTAGCGTATCCTCCGCATTGAGCATTTCTCGCTTAGGAGGCTGTTGAAATACTACCCCGTAAACGAGGCGTGTTAATCTTGGCCGAGATCAAGGCGCGAAATCGTAGGCGAATCGGTGATTCGACGAGTATTTCGTAACGCAGAGATCGGGCAAGAGGTGCCGCCGCAAGTAGGTGGAGTTTTTCAACAGCCTCTTCGGAGGCTGTTGAATTACCTACTCTGCAGCCGAGACGAGTGAATCGAGGTCGATATCAAGGCGCGAGATCGCAGTCGAATCCGCGATTCGGCGAGATTCTCGCAATGCTGAGATCGACCGTGAGACACCCCGCAGTACTGCGGGGATGAGGTATTTCATCTGCCTCTTTGGAATTCTAGAAGTACGCGGCCCCCATGCACATTCTCTATGTCTACCAATTCTACAACAGCCCCGATTGCTACACGACGGCCAAGCATCATGGGTTCATCCGATATTTTGTAGATCAGGGCCACAAGGTCTCCCTTGTTTCCAGCCGTACGTTTCTCGATCAGAGAATAACGAACGAGTTCGAATGGCTCCCCAAAGGCGTGGATGCAACCCATATCCGCGTCCCATACTCCAACGAGATGGGCGTGGCGCGGCGAAGCATAGCATTTGCGGACTACATGGTGCGTGCGCTCGTTGCGGGGCTGAGAATGGAGAAGCCGGATGTGGTGTTCGGTATTTCCACGCCTTTAACAACGGCGTGGACGGCGAAGCAAATCGCTCGAATCAAGCGCGTACCGTGGGTTTTTGAGGTCAAAGATCTGTGGCCCCTTGTGCCTGTCGAGGTCGGCGGGATCACGAACCCCCTGGCCGTGCGAGGTCTGTTTCGAATGGAACGTAAACTCTACGAGAGCGCCGCGCACATTGTCTCGCTTTCGCCTGCCATGACCGACTATATCGTCGGTACGGGAGCGTCTCCGGAAAAAGTGACGACCATTGTCAACGGTACCGACTTCCCACTCATCGAGCGGGTGAGCGATGCCGAGTTGGATCGCCTCCGAGCCGAGCATGGCCTGGAGGGGAAGAAAGTGGTCCTCTATGGTGGAAAGTATGGGCGGATGAACGGGATTCCGGCGCTGATGGCTGCCGTCGAGCACCTCGCCCACCGTGAGGACCTTCAGTTCGTCTTCATCGGCTACGGCTACTTCGCTCCGTCGGTCGAGCAACTCGCCGCCAATCAGGCAAACGTAACGGCGCTTCCAGCGCTCCCGAAACACCAGATGTTCCCCTGGTTCCGCCTTGCCGACCTCTCGCTTTTCTCCGTCATTCACTCGGTAGCTCTCGGCACAGCCTCACCCTCGAAGGTGTTCGATAGCCTTGCGTGCGGAACACCAATCGTCATGATCAACGAAGGCTGGGCGACAGATCTCGTATTGAAGGAACGAGTAGGCTTCGCCACCCCTCCCGGCAACGAAACAAGTCTTGCGGAAACCATTGAGAACGCTTTCGCAGACGAAGCCGGCCTAAAGGCGATGGGCGAACGCGGGCGAGCTCTCGCAGAACGCGACTTTGACCGCCGCGACCACGTCAAACGACTGGAGGCCGTTTTGCAGGCTGTTGTGGACGGAAAGCCGGTACTCGCCCATGTCACGGCTGTTGACGAGCAAATTGAAGCCAGGCAAAAGATCAGCAGGGCAAGCCTCATGGGCTAGGGCCTGTTCACAATAAGCGTTTTGAGATTGGTTCGACGTCCCCGCAATCCCGCAAGCCTGCGGGACGGGGCGACTCTCGGTCGAGATCAGGGTGTGCGGTCCAGCAGCTCCCCTCCTTTGACAAGGGCGACGCCGAAGGCATTGCGGCGAGGGCATGTGTTTGGATCAGTGGGAAAGTCGATTCCGACCTGTCGGGATCGACAGGGGTGGTCAGACCGAGTTGCCTGGGAGCCTGTCGAAAACGTGATCTGGCGCCGCCGCAGGCAGGATGACGTAATTCATCAGACTCCTAGGCTCTACGTTTGGCCCGGCGTGCTCGGATCGCGTGGTACTCAGCCGGGTTGATGAACGCACCGTCTCTTCCAAGGAGCCCAAGTATGAGAGCGTGCGTATTTATCCGCAACCTAAGTCTCCAATCCCACCCTCTTCGTGCCGACTCAACAACATCTGTGACCAGATAGCCGGCGTGAATGACGAGCTGGCGAATACGCCTCCTCCTCCAGCCCAGTTTTTTCCAGATCAGGTGCCGATTTCTGAGATAGTAGCCGTGCTTCCAATAGTGCTCGTCCGGCCTGAGGACAAATTCTGAATCTCCCGTGATGGCTTGCTTCAGCCCTGACCGCATTGTAACGTCACCCTCTGAAGGCAAAAGGCGATTGACAGCGGTATGATTGGCAAGCGCCCCGGCAAGAGGGCCCATTTCCTGGTAGACGCGCACCGAGAACTCGGTATCATCGGCGGTGATGAAAAATCTCGAGTTGGGAAGGCCGACACGATCCACTACGGATCGGTGGATCAGCGGGCCTTCGAACGTAAAAATGTCGATGCCTACCCACCGCGCGCTACTCACAGGCGCTCGGTACGTTTGCATGCGCTCGTCGATGATGGCCTCATTTCGCGGATACGCGCCGTCAGCGGCTCGCCTGCGCGGGACGCCAACTTTCTTTCCTGAAGCAACGGCCACCTCAAGCAGTTCCTTCAGGCATGCTGGTTCGGCAACAACATCGTCGTCGAGAAGCCACAACCAGTCGAAGCCCATTTCGTGTGCCAGGCGAACACCCTCAGAAAAACCGCCGCTTGAGCCCGAGTTGGATGCAAGCCTATGCACAACCGCTTCTGGATAGGAGCCCGCGAGTAGGTCGGCGGTCGAGTCCGTACTTGCATTGTCTACCACGAGAATCTCGTCCGGGGGGCGATGCTGGGCCATCAGGCCCTCAAGACTACGTGCAAGCGATGCAGCACGGTTGAAGGTGACCACGACTGCACAAACGCGGGGAGCCGACATTTGGCTGAGAAACTGCGTGCTGGTGACGAAAAAAGTGGCCAAAAGATAGCATTTCTCCCTGCGGCTCTTATATTTTAGACCTTCGCAGCCCGAACTTAGACCAGAGGAATTGCCTAGTGGCGTGTTGACACGACAACTATTTTCTGTAGCCTCCGGCTGATTTGTTACACCTGGTGTGCAGCTTGACGGGAGATCAGGCCACTACAGCGTTTCTCGACCATGCTTACTCGTTCGTTCGGTTTCCAGAAGTACAAGGACACGTTTGCCTCCTCCAAACTCAGGTTGGCTTGCGTTTTAGCATTTGTCGTCGTAAGCGCCTCTGTTGCGTGGGCTCAGGCACCGGACTTTGATCCAACGTGGTACGATGCCTCGCTCACCTACGTGAAGCTGGAGGTTCTGGAAGATGGCATCTATGAGGTTTCCGGAAGCGAATTGTCCTCGGCCGGCGTCAGCCTGGCCGCCATCGACCCGGTTACGCTGAAGCTGTTTGAGAACGGGGAGGAAATCCCAATCGCCTTTATCGGCGATGACGCGTCGATGGACCCTACCGATCGAATTCAGTTTCTGGGCAAGCGCAATACGGGCGCCGATGAGGCCTGGGCGTACTATGAAACAACGACATCTGAAAGCCAGACACCTGGCGATGCGCTCCAGAGCAGCCAGGAGTACAGCCTGTTTACCGATACAACGTATTACTGGCTTGCATGGACGGGGCAGCCTGGTCTCCGCTATAGCGACGAGCCCGTTACACCAGAACCGGGCGCAGACGACATTTCATTTGTACTTCAGACGCACCATAGCGAACTGGACTTTTCGCGTTACGACGGCGATTCTGTCGACAACGGCCATCCATATTACACCCACGGCGAAGGAGATTACTGGCGTACGTTTCTACAGAATTCCATCCGACGGGACTCTGTGATCATGGGTGTGCGCTCCGGCCCCCACCCGGGCCTTATTTGGTCCGATGCCGTTGTTGAGGCGCGCGTTGTGCCCGGCTCCGCAGCCCATCACAATGTGATCCTGAAAGTGCGTCAGTGGGCCAATGGAGGCGCCTACGTACCGATGGACGAAGTAGACTGGACCGGATACGAATTTCAGACCCTTACTGCATCAGTACCACAGGATCAGATCTATACCTACAACGGGCTGGTATATGTTGAAATCGTCTCTGACAACCAGTTTTATGACGGTCAGACACCGAACAGAGTATACACCGACTGGGTCCGCGTGACACTTCGCGGCGACCTCAAGGCCACCGACGACATGCTCACCTTCCCTTCAAATGGGGGAGGAAACTATGCCTATCAGCTTGCGAGCTTCAGCCCAGGTACGATCACTGTACTTGAACCTGCCTCCGGCCAGCGCTTCGTTGGCACTGCTGACGCCGCGGGCGATTTCACGTTTGGCGATTCCAACAACGGAAACAGGCATTATTGGGCCGCCCACTCCTCTGCCATACATTCGCCGGCAGCAATCACGCTGGAACAAAACTCGGACTGGGCAAACACGGCGAACGCAGCTGACTACGTGATCATTACGGCGCCGGCCATGCGAAGCTCAGCGCAAGCTGTTGCCGACTTCCACACAGCGCGCAATGGATATAGCGTAGTTATCGCCGAGATCCAGAATATCTTCGATCAGTTCGATTACGGGCGACGGACACCGATAGCGATTCGGCGCTTTCTGCAAACGACCCAAACGTGGAGTACACCACCGCGGTTTGTCTTGCTCTGGGGAGACGCTCGATACGCGGATCCACAAACTGAGTTCGCTCCCTGGGAAGTACCCACTTACGGCTTTTCTTCGTCAGATAACTGGTTTGTACAAGGGCTTGGCGGCAAGTACGACCTCCAGGAGTTCATGGCAATCGGGCGGGTAACTATCCGAAACAGTAGCGATGCGCAGATCTTCCTTAATAAGTTACAAAACTATTACGATTCTCCTTTTTCCGACTGGCAACAGCGGCTGTACTACCTCACGGGAGGCACTGATGCGGATCAGGCAACGTTCCAGGCCCACTCCAGGAATTGGGCTGGAATCGCTGCCGGCGAGCCTGCCGGCATGGACACCTCGTTCTTTTTCAAGACGTCGGAATCGACATTAGACACGTCGTTACGTGACTCGATTCGCGTAGCGATACAACGCGGCTCCTCATTACTGAGCTATTTCGGACACTCGTCCTCGCAGACCTGGGAGATCGTAACCGATCCTGCGAGCGAGTTCGACAATCCCGACAGACTTCCACTCGTAATATCCTTTGGATGCAGAACAGGTGCTTTCGCGGCTGGGCTCGACCCGGTGGTAGACGTGCGATCGCTCTCAGAAGACTTGCTGATCGCTTCCGAGAGCGGCGCCATTGGCCACTGGGGGACGAGCGAGCTCGGCACCGTTGGAAATTCTGCTGCGCTGGCTGTGTTGTTCCACCAAGTCGTCTTCGAGGACACCTCACGAACACTGGGCCTGGCGATTCAGGAAGTAAAGAATCGGTTCGCGGCTTCGTACTCATCGTACTGGGCCAAGCGACATTCGCTGCAATACAACTTGATTGGGGATCCTGGTATCATCCTGGCGCTGCCGGACAAACCTGACCTCCATATCGATCAACCGCTCGTACGGTTCGAGCCACTTATTCCTATTACGGCAGATTCCACCGTTACAGTAACCTTGGACCTCAGGAACAGAGGTTATTACACGGCCGATAGCGTGTCTGTTACGCTGCTTCATACGCTTCCTGACGATTCGACTGAGGTATTCAACGTTCGTATCCCAAAGTTCGCAATTGCCGACACACTGATCTTTTCCACGACGATTGACGACCAACCGGGACTGCATACGTATGCCATTAGCGTAGACCCCGGAAATGAATACGACGAAATGCGTGAGGACAACAATTCAATCACGCTGACGCACCTAGTATTCTCAAACGGCCTAACAGTTGTTTCGCCCGAAAAATATGGCATCACAACACGGACACCGAAGCTACGCGTTAGCATTGCCACACAAATTGAGATGGGGGAGGTTCCGGTTCATTACGAGTTGGATACTGTGCCGACTTTCGACTCGCCAAACCTGACAACTTTTTCGTCTATAATCGCAAATGCGCACGCCGACTGGCGAGTAACGACCGCTCTCGACGACCGAACGGTATACTACTGGCGAGCCACAGCCGACAACCCCTCCGATCCCGACGCTACCTGGGCCGAAGCCTCATTTACGGTTTCAACTGCCGACGCTTCGTCGTACACATGGATGCAACAGGATGCGCTTTGGCTCGACGACGTGGATAACCGGAGCCTGATGTGGGCAGAAGGCACGGGCTGGGAATTCGTCCCGTACACGGTATCCGTATTTGCGCATGCCGATCGCTCGAGCCTATCACCGCTTAGTGGCCGATTCCATGTAAATGGTGAATCCTATCTCCTCAACACGGTGGGGATTGGGGTTCTCGTACTGGATGGAGAGATAGGTACCGTTAAGGCTTACGCATACGCTGTTCCCTATTCGAATCCGTTTGACTGTTGTCAGAACTATAACGCTGAGGTCCAACGCTTGCAGAATATTGCGGATTCAATCGAGCCCGGCGACTACTTCTTCATACGCACGCGAAATCTGGCAATTCAGGGATCGAACGTCATCACCGAAGAGGTAAAAGATATATTCCGCGAGCTCGGAAGCATGGCAATTGATACGCTCACGTATAGCCACATCTGGCTAATGAAGGGGCGCTTAGGAGATCCGTCTGAAACGGAGGAAATGGTGTCCCCTCCGGAGGAAGCCGAGGAGGTGGAAGAACTCTCCTGGACGCACAAGTTTGTGTTCTCAAACCCGAGTGGCGAAACCACTTCTCCGCCTATTGGCCCTTCTCAGAGTTGGGACGAATTAATCGGCCAGATCGAGCACGCCAATAGTGAGAGTGAAATAGTTGTTGATGTCCTGTCGGAGAACGGTGACGTGGAATTGATGACAGGCGTTGACATCACAACGTCTGTTGATCTTTCGGCGATCTCTGCATCTGAACATCCCTACCTGCGCCTTCGCGCAACGCTGACCGACACCACGCAGCAAAGCACGCCGCAACTCGAGAATTGGCGCATCTCCTACACGCCGATACCCGATCTGGTCGTTGATGCGTCGAGCTCTTCGTTCCCAACCGAGGTGCTTCAGGAAGGGGAGCCGGCAGCCGTGAGCCTGGTAGTGCGGAACCTCAGCGAAACTCCGGTTGGCGTAGCCCATCTGACCGTTCTATTGACCGATGACGAGAATAGCGCGTCTACCCTCTTGACTGAGTCGATAAAGGGCATCCCGGCTGATGGTGCGCATACCCTATTGTTCGACATACCAACGCTCGATTACGTTGGAAACAACCTGCTTCTGGTTCAGGCGGAGCAGCCGGACCTGCCCGAACGGATTGTGTACAACAACGCTATCCTCCGTTCATACGATGTCGAAGTCGACCGCATACGCCCGGTGATGGTTGTGACGGTCGATGGCGAGATGATTGAAAACGCCCCAGGCCCCGTGCTGGATCTCCAAAGCGCTGAGCTGCCCTTCGTCTCCGCGCGGCCAGAGATTGAGGTTGTGGTTTCCGACGAGAACCCTTACCTGAGGCTCGACGACCCGGCATCGTTCCAGTTGGCGCTGGATCGCCTCCCACTTACTCCGGAACAGTTCACGTTCACACCGGCTACAGACGAGCTTAATGAGGCTCGCATTGTATTCGCACCCGATTTGACTGGTGTCGACACGGTACATACGTTCACGGTTCGTGCAGTGGATGCAACCGGAAACCCGGCGCTGGTAGACGCAACAGCCGAGGACTCGACCCTTTATCAGGTACACTTCAGAGTGCAGAACGCGCTAATCATTGAGAGCCTTTACCCGTACCCGAACCCAATGAGCCGCAATACGCGCCTCATGTTCCGAATGGGTGGCGCGAGCGCATCAATCGTGGACGATTTCCGCATTCGGATTTACTCGGTGGCCGGTCGGCTCGTACGCGAGTTTGATCTGATACGAAACCCCGAGTTGCTGGAGCGTGGCGGGCTGCAAATCGGCTGGAACAGCGTGCCGTGGGATGGAACGGACGAAGACGGAGATCCTGTAGCTTCGGGCGTTTACCTTTACAAGGTGTTTGTCCGTGATATTGACGGCGAAGAGCACGCCATTAACAACCCCACGAGCATCGAGCGGATTGCCGTAATCCGGTAGATGTCTAAAACGGGTGCTGGTGCTCTCCCAAAACACGTTGGTAGAGGGCCAGTAGTTTCGCTTGCTCGGTGTCCCAATTGAACTCGGTGCGTACGAATGCCCGTCCCTTTTCTCCCATTCGCCGCGCTTTATCCGGATCCCTGATCAGATCGATCAGATTGAACGCCACACAGGCCGCGTCGACTGGCTCACAGAAGAACCCGGCGCCCACGGATTCCAGCGTCGCCTGCCACCGGGGAAACGCACTGGCCACGAATGGGACGCCCGAGGCCATATACTCGTAGAGCTTGTTTGAGGAAATGCGTGCGTATCCGCCCCAGTCGCGGAACAGAGCCAGGCCGGCGTTCGCCCTCAGCATGTACCCGAATACCTCATGTTGATGCTCTAGCCTGCCTATGAAATCGACGTACGGCCATGCCGGATGGCGCATGGCGTCGGCGACGCCCTGCTCGTCGTGGGGATACCCAATGAGCCACAATCGGGCGGGGGTTTCTTGATTGACGAGGCCGAGCGCATCCATCATCGTTGGTAGACCCCGGACGCGGCTTATGCTCCCCGCATAGATGAGGCGATACGCACCTTCTGGGTTCGCTGCTTCGTCAGGAATCGTTTGTGCGAACGCTTCTGCCCGAGCATTCAACTCGTCGTTCACCATGGGGGCGTTCTCCAGAATAATCGCCCGACCACCGAGCCGACCGGCTACTTCCGGCTGCGTGGCAATGGCGCCGTCCACAAGTTTGCCGACCAGTATTTCCAGTCCGCCGACGAAATACGCAGTGGGCGCCCTAAGAAAACGGGGAAGCCAGTCTCGAATGCGGATTCGCTCGATATAGTCCTCATGGACATCATAAATCACCTTCCGGCGAGCGGCCTTCAGCGCCAATACGAGCGGAAGCGAGAATGGATTGTGGAGGTGGTAAAGGTCCGCTTTTTCACGCAACAGCCGCCGTAACAGACGCGGCAATCCAGCTACCATGTGGCCTCGCGTCGGATAGTCGAGAGGAACGACTCGGACCCCATCCTCAACGAACGGGGCCATCCTGCCTTTTGCCTGCGCAAAGAGTGTAACCTGGTACCCGTGCGCCGCCAGCGTTCGCGCTTCCTTCTGAAAAACTCGAACGTCCGCATACGTTGGGTGCGCCGGCGTTACGATAACTACCTTGACACCTTCGCCCGGCACACTCACCTCCCCAATGGACTCATCGGCCAGGGTGGCGTTTGGAAATGGCTCGGGTTTGGGCATACGTTTAGGAACGGTTTCGGGCGACGGGGAAGATCGCCTATGCCGCCTCGTTAGAAAACCTACGAATCCTCATCCTCTTAGTATGGCTCTATACGCAGTAATCATGGCCGGCGGAGTCGGCAGCAGGTTTTGGCCCCGCAGCCGACGCGCACACCCAAAGCAGTTTCTCAACGTTCTTGGCCCCGATTCGCTGATTCAGAACACGTTCGCGCGGCTTCAACCGCTCGTTGCACCGGAGCGCGTCTTTGTGGTAACGCACGCCGATTACACGGAGCAAACGCACGAACACCTACCGGCTATTCCGGTTGAAAACATTCTGGGCGAACCCATCGCGCGAAACACCGCGCCGTGCATCGCTTTTGCAGCGGCGCGGCTCCACGCCCTCGACCCGGATGCGGTGATGATCGTTCTCCCCGCCGACCATCTCATCCGAAACGTTTCGCGGTTCCAGGAGGTGCTGAGTGCGGCGGCGGCAAAGGCCGAGTCGAGCGACGCACTGGTGACCGTTGGTATTGAACCTACACATCCTGCCACCGGGTTCGGCTACATCCAATACGACTCGTCTTCCCGGGATGACTGGGTGGATGCCCCGCGCGCCTTCCGCGTCAAAACGTTCGCGGAGAAGCCGAACCTGGCTACGGCCGAGCGTTTCCTCGATTCGGGTGACTTCCTGTGGAACTCGGGGATGTTCATCTGGCGGGCCGACGCCGTGTTGAGCGCGATGGGAGAGCATTTGCCGAACGTACACAGAGCGTTCGCTCCTCTGGAAAAAGCGTTTGTGGACTCGGACACGCTCGATGCAGCCGTACGGGAGGCTTACAACCAGAGTCCGAAAATCTCCATAGACTATGGGGTGATGGAGCCCGCTGCCACTGCCGGGAACGTGTTTGTGGTTCCAGGGGCGTTCGGCTGGTGCGACGTGGGCGACTGGCACGTTGTGTACGACCTCGCCGACAAGGATGCCGCGGGCAACGCCACAGAGGGTAACGTGATCCTACACAACACGAGCCGCTCCTATGCCCGCGCTGCCGAGGGCCGTTTACTGGCGCTGGTAGGCATGCGCGATACGGTAGTTGTGGATACCGGCGATGCCATCCTCGTGTGCAGCCTCGACGCCACACAGCAAGTGAAAACCATTGTGGACTACCTGGGCTCTCATGGCATGGACGCGCATCTATAGCGCTTCAACCTCCCTTTAATAGCCCGGCGAAGAGGTCATCTTGCCTTCCCGCCATGCGGCGGGACTCTTGGCGAATCTGCGCGTCGCGAGATGCTCGACGAAACCCCAGTTCGCCTGCCATCTCGCACCTCGACCTCGACCGAGATGCACTCTCCTCTGCGACAGAGCACTTCTTCAAAGGTCTGCGAAAGCCCTTCCGGCGCCTCCGGGGGTGTTTTTTTGGCTGTAACCTTCTTGTTCACTTCACAACGAACGAGCAACCAGTGCCAACATCTGACGTACGAGTGCGGCATGTGACCGACGGGTCACGTTCTGACTTCGCATTCATATCTTTTCAACGTTGGAAACCCCGGCCCTTACACGCCGAGACCGCGAACGCCTGGCCCGTCGCCGGGCCATCCTCGACGCGGCGCTCTCTACGTTTGCTGCGAAGGGTTATGAGGGTGCCACGCTCAATGAAGTGGCCGAACGCGCCGAGTTTGGCAAAGGCACCCTCTACAATTACTTCCCCGGCGGCAAGGAGGAGATCCTGTTTGCCCTTTTCGACGAGGTGTACGACGGGGTCGTAGACCTGACGAACGACTACTTCGCCGGCGAAGAGGAGGGCGAGCGCGCGACACGTGATGTCTTCCGCGATTTCATCGCTCGAATGATCGGCCACTTCGTCGATCGGCTGCCCATGTTCCTGCTCCTTATCAAGGAGGCGCACCGCATGGCGTTCGACGAGGAGGCGAAGAACGTGAGCTACCTCTTCGCGCATCGTGAACGTGTGGCCGAAGCCCTCTCGAAGCCTATTCAGGCGGCCATGGACCGGGGCGAACTCAAGCCGATGGATGCGCACGCCGTTGCGCAACTGATGATGGGCAACGTCCACGGCTACCTGATGTACACCTGCCCAACGGGCTGCGGCGGACGTGCGTCGTCACCCGACCCCGAGCAGGGCGCCGACTTCATTACCACCATCCTTTTCGACGGACTTCTGATCGACGCCCTATGAGGCGGCCTTCCCTCTCCATGATCCGTTTCTCCCTTCTCTGTGCAGCCCTGCTGGCACTGGTTGAGCCTGCGGGCGCACAGGGCGGCCCCTTGGTCCTCACGCTCGACGAAGCAATCCAGATTGCACTAGAACGTAATTACACGATTCGCTCGGCCGAACTGGACGTAGCCACTGCCAACGCTCAGATCAGCGAGGCCTACGGTTCACTTTTCCCACAAGTGGACCTTACATCCTCCTACACGCGCAACGTCATCAGCCCAAACCCGTTCGCCGGGACGGACGTGGCAAGCATCTTCGGTGGCACCAGTACGGACTGGCTGGAATTTAACGAGAACGCCCGCGTCGACGCGGATCCCGACACCGTGCCCATCACGTTGCAAGAGTTCCTCGACCGCCAAGAAGCAGGACAGGCAGCCGCGGGTATCGAAACGAGGTTCAGCGACAACCCGTTCGCCGTCCCCAACGTCTTCCAGAACGGGATATCGTTGTCGCAGACGCTCTACAGCGGTAGCGCTTTCGCCGCTGTGAAGGGTGCGCGTGGCCTTCGCGAGATTAACGAGGCCGCACTGGAGCAGCAGCAAGATGAGGTCATCCACCAGACGCGCCAACTCTTCTACGGCGCCCTCCTCGCACAGGAGCAGGTGAACGTGCTCGAAGCCTCCGTTGCGCGGACGCGCGAGACGGTGCAAGAGACGTCGCTTCTGGTTGCACAGGGCGTAGCGCCGATGCTTCAGCGCCTTCAGGCAGAAGTACAACTCGCAAATCAGCAGACACAGCTCATCCAGTCTCGCACGGCTGCCGGCGGCGCTCGAGACCAGCTCCTCTTCGTTCTTGGCCTCCCGGTCGATCGGCCCATCACGCTCCGCGGCGTGCTGGAAGTACCCGAAGACGAAGCCCCGTACCGTAGGGTAGGCCTGCTGGATGCCGTTGCTACGGCGCTGGACGAACGCCCGGACGTCGAGCAGGCCCGCCTCGCCATCAAATTGCAGGAAGTGAACAGGAACATCACACGAGCTGCCTCTCTCCCAGAAGTGAGCGCTTTCGCCAACTACGGTTTCAATGGAAACGTGCCCGACGATCGCACTGTGGTAACCCAGACGGGCGACTTCGAGTTTGAGGCCTCCTCCAACGGTTTCTTCGACGGATCGTACTGGGATCCCTCGCTCTCTGTAGGCATCCGCCTGAACTGGACCATCTTCGACGGTTTCCAGACGCGGCGGCGCGTGCAACAGAACACGATTGCCATCGAGCAGGCCGAGATTCAGCATCAACAGGTGCAAGAGGCCGCCAAGCTGGATGTTGCTCAGACGCTCCGTGAGATGGAGGGCGCCGAACAGCGCGTCAACGCCCAGCAACAAAATGTGGCGACGGCCAACCTCGCCTTCGACTTCGCTTTTGAACGCCTCCGCAATGGCGTGGGCACCCAGCTCGATGTCCGGCAAGCCTCCGATAACCTCGATCAGTCGCGCCTGCTCCAATTGCAAGCCATCCACGACTACCTCGTTGCCCGCTCCGACATCGAGCGCGCCACCGGCACCATCTCGGCTGTCGCGAATTGACCTCACCCTTCTCCACGCTCATACCGTGAGTTCCATGCGCTTCCGAAACGCATTCCCCACCCTCTTCTCAGGCCTTGCCCTTGTTCTCGCAGCATGTGGCAGTGGAGCGGAGGCCCCTTCCGAAACTGACGCTTCGACTGAAAACACGGGCATTCCTGTGGATGTGCTTGTGGCTGAGCCTGCTCTATTCGAAGACGTCATCGAGTTGACCGGTTCGGTGGATGCGCCGGAAGATGCCACCGTAGGTGCTGAGGCGTCGGGCACGATCACCTATCTGGCCCCGTTGGGCGCGTACGTCCGCCGTGGCGGCACGATCGCGCAGGTGAACCCGTCGATGGCGCAAGCAATGGTCTCGGCTGCTCGCGCAGGTGTTTCACAGGCCCAGGCGGGCATTCGCTCGGCGCAGGCCCAAAAACAAGCTGCTGTGGCTCAGTTGGAGCTAGCCGAGGACCAGCACCGCCGCCAGGAGCCGCTCTTCAGGGATTCTATCCTCTCGGCTCTGGAGTTCCGTAGCGTGCAAACGCAGCTTACGGCGACGCGCGCGCAGGTAGCTCAGGCCGACGCGGGTATTGCGCAGGCTCAGGGCGCTCTGCAGCAGGCGCAGGCCTCGCTCCAGCAGGCGCAGACCTCCTACGCCAACACAAGGGTGTCCGCGCCGTTCGGCGGGACGGTGGAGGCGCACTTCATTGAGCGCGGCGAAATGGTAGGGCCCGGCACGCCGGTAGCCCGCATCGTTTCCGGAGGCGGATACCGAGTCACCGCCGGTGTCCCCGAGCGCTACGCTACCGACATCGAAAATGGCACGCCGGTGCGGATTCTCACGAGCTCCGGCGAGGGCGAACCGCTCGGCGGCCACGTGGTGTTCTCAGGGCGCGCCGTTGACCCGGCGAGTCGCACATTCCCGGTTGAGATTGCGCTTTCCGACCCAGACAGCCGCCTCCGCCCGGAAATGGTGGTGCGCCTCACGATTTCACGAACCGTGCTCGAAAATGTCATTGCGCTGCCGCTGAACACCATTCTCCGCGACGAGCGTGGAACGAGCGTCTTCGTCGTCAAGCAAACAGACGGCGGGATGATCGCCGAGCGGCGTCCGGTAGAACTCGGCCCTTCGTCGAACGGCCGCACCGTCATCACGTCCGGCCTTGAGGCCGGCGACAGCGTGATTGCCTCCGGCCAGAACAGCCTGGCCGAGGGCGACCTCGTCCGCATTTCGCAGAGCCGGGGCAGCGATGAGATGGCGACGAATGGCCTCTCATCTTCCGACCAATAACTGCCCCAATATTGCGTATTTCGTTTTGCGTAAGGAGATCAACATATACGCAATACGAAGTACGAGTTACGCAACAGGCCCATGAGAATCACGAACCTAGCCATCAAGAACCGGACGGCCATTGTCGTTCTCACGGTAGTACTGGTGATCGGTGGATTGATGTCGTACATCTCCATCCCCAAGGAGTCGTCGCCGCAGATCGAGTTCGCCATGATCGTCGTCACGACGATTTACCCCGGCGCCAGCCCGAACGACATCGAGTCGATCATCACTCAGGAGATCGAGAGTGAGGTCTCTGTCATCACCGGCATCGATGAGATCCGCTCAACCTCTACGGAGGGCGTTTCGACGGTCGTCATCGAGTTCGTGCCCGACAAGGACGTGTCGGAGGCTGCGCAGGAAGTCCGCGAGAAAGTGGATCTCGCCAAGCCGGAGTTCCCAAGCGACGTTGAGGATCCCATCGTCTCCGAAATCGATTTCTCGCTGTTCCCGATCATGTCGGTCAACCTGCTGTCGGCAGGCAGCCTCGCGCATTTGCGAGACACCGCGGAGGATCTGCAGGATATTCTAGACGGAGTACGTGGGGTGCTCGACGTTAACCTGATCGGTGGGCTTGAGAGAGAGGTCCAGGTCAATGTGGATATCGCGCGGTTGCAGGGCTATGACCTTGCCATCGAAGATGTCGTTATTGCCATCCGGGAGGAAAACATCAACATTCCTGGCGGATCCGTAGATCTTGGCCCGGAAAACTACCTCGTCCGCATCGACGGCGAGTTCAATGACCCTTCGGAGATTGAAAATCTTGTCGTAGAGGCCCGAAACGGCCGCCCGATCTACGTCCGCGACGTTGCAGAGGTCTCTTTCGGCTTCAAGGATCGGACGAGCTACGCCCGCCTCGAACTCCGCCAAACCGAACCCGAGCAGGGCGAGTTCGTGCCGGTGGAGAATCCCGAAGACCTTCAGGTCATCCGCCTCGACGTGACGAAGCGCGTCGGCGAGAACATCATCGAAACCGTTGCCCTCGTCAACGAAGAACTGGCTGCCTTTCCGTTCCCCTCCGGCACGACCTACACCATCACCGGCGACCAGAGCGAGCAGGTAGTAACCCTCGTCGCCGACCTAGAAAATAATATCATAGCGGGTATCATATTCGTAGTTCTAGTGTTGCTGTTCTTCCTCGGTGTTCGCAACGCGACCATCGTCGGCATCGCCATTCCACTATCCATGTTCCTCAGCTTTATGGTCTTCTCGATCATGGGGCAGACGCTGAACTTCATCATTCTGTTCAGCCTAATTATTGCCCTTGGAATGCTGGTGGATAATGCAGTGGTGATCGTTGAGAATATCTACCGCTTCCGAGAAGAAGGCTATGGCCGCTTCGAGGCGGCGAGAGGCGCGGTTGAAGAGGTGGGTATGGCCGTGACTACCAGTACCGCTACGACGGTCGCGGCGTTTGCGCCGATGTTGTTCTGGCCGGGAATTATCGGCAAGTTCATGAGTTACATGCCGCTGACGCTCATCGTTACGCTGACATCCTCGCTTTTTGTAGCGCTTGTCATCAACCCGGTGATTGCGGGCTTCCTGATCCGACTGGACTCCGAGAAAAAGAAAAAGCGCAGCCAACGCTCCAAGAGGATCGTCTATGCCCTCGTTAGTGTCGCGGCCTTGGTGGTGGGGATTGCGAACTGGAAAAGCCTCGTGTTTTTTGCTATTGCAGTTCCGACATTGGTCTTCCTCTATCGGCGGGTACTGTACCCGGCACATGTGCGATTTGCGGACCACACCGTACCGATTATGACCAAACGCTATCGGGCATTCCTAGACTGGATGCTCGAGCGCGACGGCAAGAGCTTCCACTTCGTGCCCCTCGCCAACTACGTACCGGCAGTACGCACTGGAAACCTGCTTTTCGTGGCGGGTCATGTGCCCAGGATGGCCGACGGCAGTGCCATGCATCCCGGCAAGTTGGGCGCTGACGTGACCATCGAGGAGGGGTACCGGTCGGCCCGCCAGGCCGCGCTGAACTGCTTATCCACCATCAAGGCAACCACGGGAGACCTGGACAGGGTGGTCCGTGTGGTAAAGCTGCTGTGCATGGTGAGCTGCGTCCCCGAGTTCGTCGACCAGTCGAGGGTGGCCAATGGCGCGTCGGACTTGCTGGTCGAGCTCTACGGAGACCGGGGCCGC
>JADFQN010000050.1 GCA_022561755.1 Bacteroidota bacterium | reverse complement strand
GGTGTCATAGTACGCTCTCGGTTATTCCGTAGAAAGTAGGATGTAAAGCAACGGGGCGTACTTTGTGGATAGGGGCGACGTATCCATCCAAGTACGATGCCTCCACGGCTTCTCTGACAAAGTAACCAAAAAATGGCAATAAGCCAGCAGCCACGAAGCACGAAGCACGAAGAACAAAGTGCGATCCGGCTCGCCCACCTCTCCGACGTCCATTTTGGGAAGATCAGCCATCCGGGGATTGTCGAGGCGCTGATTGAGGAAGTGAACGCGGCGGAGATGGACCTCGTCGTCGTCTCGGGCGATCTCACTCAGCGGGCAACGGATGACCAGTACCGCGACGCAAAGGCGATGCTGAATGCCTTCCAGGCGCCGATCATCGTTGTGCCCGGCAACCATGACGTTCGGCAATTCTGGCACAATCCGATTGAGCGCGTCATCACTCCGACGATCCGGTTCGAACGCACCATCACCGACGACCTCACTCCCACTTTTTCGATGGATGGCCTCTCGGTCTTTGGGATGAACACGGCGCATGGCCTCACCGTCAAGGGCGGGCTGGTTCGCAAGAGTTCCCTGGATGCCATGCAGACGTACTTCAGCACACAGCCCGAGGACGATCTCCGCGTGCTTGTCGTCCATCACCATCTGATCAAGAACCACGCACTTGGCCGTACCGACATTGCCATTGGAGCAGCTAAAGCCATCGATGCAGCGGTCGCCTCCGGCGTCGAATTGATCCTCTGCGGCCACTACCACATCTCGAATGTGACCGCCTATCCCACAGAAAAGGGACGAGAGATCGTAATAGCGAGTGCAGGAACGGCGACTAGCACGCGGGGACGAGGCGAGCACAGGGCAATTAACATGTACAACTGGATTGCGGTGGAGCCGGGTAGCTTCTCTATCGAGGAGCGCAAGTTTGGCGGTGACATCTTTCGGTTCCTCTCTGAGCGTGCGACCTCCTTCAAACGCTCCGGTCTACCCCTCTAGCGTTACGCATTCGCCGAATGCTCGACCGGGTCCTTGGTCTCCTGGTTGTCGTATTCGTGCAATACTTGGCAGACCAGCCACCAACTTTCCGCCCATCTGGGCGCTAACTGAGCAAGTCTGTAGTCCAATTCGGATAACAACACAAGCCTGTCCATTATGTGGTACATCGGAAAGCACATGTAAAAACCGCAGGAGCTCTCGATGGAGGTACTCGACCTAGTCGGACGGCGAGTCTACTTTCGCAACTTTGGGATACCTCTCCACCGGGAGCACATCTGTATCCTTTTCACTAGCGGAACTCCCTTCGGGGCTTTACTCCCTCAGACTGTTCGGGACGGCAGGGTATCGAGGAAGCTTCTGCTTCGCAAAGACGAGGTAGCCGCTTCACTGCCTCTGGGTCACCAAGGGATTCGAGCCCACGCAACGATTAGCGCTCACGGTAGGAGTCTTAAATTCTCACAGGAACCCAGCCCGGGGGATCGCTATCCATGCCACGTTTATTGGACGGATCCGGCTGGGAGTTTTGAGCAAGAACCAATTCCCGAACACCCTGACCCATGCAACCGAAACCTTCTATAATCCCAGCGTCTGGCAGCGCCCACAATCTCCCTCTCCGTAACAACTATTGAGAGGGAATAGAGAGGTACGAGCCGACACTCGTTCGGCATCGTCGGCGGGCGGGTGAGGCGCTGCCCACACCACGATGCTGGTAACTTGGCTTCGCCGCAACAAGAACGATGGCCTTTAATAAGGATTCGTTGGGGAAAGTAGGCGCTTTCGAAGCACTTGCCAGTCGCATGGCCTGTTATCGCCAAGACACTAGCCATGCTATTCCGTTCACAAAGGAGGAATAAGCACTGCAGAAAGTTGAGAAGCCTTGGAAGAGGCGTCCAGACCAGCGGGAGGCGGCATCATAACGTTAGCCCAACACGCTCGTCAAAGGCTTCGCCAGTGACGGTCGTTTACGTCTTCGCGAAACACAAATGCATTTACTCAATTGAGGCATTCTCATGGCAGGTATAGCCTTGAGGCACCTCAACCCCCAAGAACTCTCCAAGTTTTTGCCATTTTTCGGGATCTTCAAGGCGTCCGACATGCAACGATTCTGGTGCATGTCTGTTGAAGAAATCCTGAACTTCTATGGTGTGGAGTCGATAGACGTCTTTATAGTGCTTCGCAAAGCCTACAAGCTTCAGTGTCTTTTCAGAGAAATTTTGATTCTCTACGTGTTCATCAATCTCGCCCGAATGCAGAAGTTCGAAGTAGTTCAGTTCTCTCCTGTAAATTTTACAATGACTTGCGCTCGGGCCTACAATATTGCCCCCAGAGTGCTTGACCATTGACTGGAACCATTTCTCCGGATCTCTCGTGATTAGAATGAACTTAGACTTAGGGAACCGGTGAAATAGTATCTTGAAAAAACCTGGATGCCACCACGGCGAATCTTCGAAAGCATTCGCAAGCCTAAAGCCAGTTGACGAGAATATGCTCTCATAGTCGCCCCTAAACCAAGAGCGTGACCACTCGTTTTTCTCGTCTGCTGGCCAACCTGCCCATCTATAACCAAAGTCGCGGAAAAACTTTCCGACAGATGTAGTGCCAGATCGCTGCATGGAGATACAAAAGATCTTTTTGGAACTCCCGTAAAAAATATTTCGTAATCCTAAGCTTGGGATTGCAACTATGCTTTTCATTTAACCTCTTTCAGCCAAAATAGTGTTTAGCATGATACGCTTATGATAGCATCGCTTCGGGCACCCACACGAGGCACCGATTCAGGATCGGCATGGCAGAAAGGCCTGAGCATAATCACTTCTGGTTCGGACATCAGTTTTTCGCTGGCGAATCGAGTTGATGGCATGATCGACCTTCGTGATCATCCCTTTGTTGAAGTTCCAGATCTCGCTGTGCCGCCGGTATGCCGTGCGGTCGGTTCCCATTGAGAATTCCTCCGTGTGTTTTACGGAAAGGCAAGAGAGTCGCGGGTGCAGCACCTGCTGGCCATGTCCTGCCTCTAGTTTCATCGGCGCATAGAACAGTCTTTGCCGACTGGACTACCTCGCTGACGAAGGCATCTCTCGGAGGCGGTTCGGCGATGATCCGAGCGGAATTCGACCCTGGCATCGGAGGTTGTAGCTTCGGAACGGCTGTCATCACCCACCCAAACATTCTCTGGCCGGTGGCCGAAGTCATTGAAGATCGTAGCGAAGACGAAGAGCCAAGAGGGGTGGTCGGCCCCGAAGCGTGCCCAAATTGCGGGAACCCCGTCGAAGGCACGTATTGCGCTGCGTGTGGCCAGAAGAACCAACCGCTGCAGCAACCGCTTCATCGTTTCATTCAACAGGCGTTCACCGAGTATGTCGGGCTGGACGGCCGCCTTTGGAGGACGTTCGGCTACCTGCTCTTCCGGCCAGGCCGCCTCACGGTTGAGTATCTCGAAGGGCGGCGCACCCGGTTTCTGAGGCCGCTGCGGATCTATCTCACGGCGACCATCCTCTTTTTCTTTCTGCTTTCCGTTCTAGACCCGGCAGAGCGTGTGCGCCGTGCAGTTGACGACGGAATGGCCGTGGAAGACGCGGCGATGACCGTCGAGCAGCGGCTTGCGCGGATCTCGGAACTCCTTGAGCGCGACACCGAGCGATTGTCAGTGCAGGGGGATCTTGTGGACTCCCTCTCTGCCCGACACGACAACATCCTGGCTGCCTTCGTAACCGACACGACGGCGGTCAGCATCCCGGATTCCCTTCTCGAGGATCGTGCAGATGAACTCGCCGATGCACTCGATGACATGGAAGACGAGGAAGACGACCTGGCGTCACTGCGCACCCGCAACGAGAACAGGAGGGAGCGGTTTGAATGGCAGACGAGTGTCCTGAACGGATACCCAGCCGATAGCTCAATACTCCCCCGCGACTTGATTGAGGAGGCCGAGGTGTGGTTTCCGGATGGTTCGCCCGGTGTAGCCGTTGGCTTGCCGGATTGGCTGCCCCGCAGTCCTGCCATCCGCCGCCTGAACGAAGCGCGAAATGCAGAAGAAAGGAGTGCGGCGCTCGCGGAGTTCGCCCGGAACACAATTGAGCGGCTTCCGGTGGTCATGTTTCTCTTGCTGCCGATTTTTGCGCTCCTACTCAAATTGATATACATAAGGCGCAATTGGTTCTATACAGAGCACCTCGTCTTCGGGCTGCACACCCACGCATTTGTTTTCATCGTGTATGTCATCATCGCCTTGTGCGTCGGGTTTGGTTGGGGGTCTTGGTGGACAAACGCTGCTTCGAAGGCCGCGGCCTTCGTGGCACCGGTCTACTTCTACATTGCTCAGAAAAGGGTATACGGGCAGGGCTGGATCAAGACGGCGTTCAAGGCGATGATGCTGGCGTGGTTGTATGGATTTGTGCTGCTGGTCGGATTCCTGGCGGCGATTGCACTCGCGGCGGCGCTGGGGTAAAACAACTTGGATAAAACAAGAAGAGACGGCCCGAATCAAACCGCCTAAGTTTGATATTGCAACTCTAGCGACTGGGCTATGCCTTTCCTTTCTGACGAAGAGTGCGCGTAGGAATCGTGTGGGTGCCAACGGTCAGGTCTACGGACTCGCCGGCATGAACGTAAACTGCGTTATTTCGCGACCATCAAAAGCACCACCCGAATCCGCCTCACTGGGTTGGAAAGTGCCTGAAAACGTGTTGACGCTGCCGCGGATGTTTGTTGTGACCACAAACGGGATGGCCACGGTGACGGCGCACTCTGACCAAAGGTCCACGCGAACCGTGTACTCACCCCCTGGTGGGGTCACATCGCCCCACGATATGTTTTCATTATCAACGCGGTCGAGGTTGCATGCAGGGTTCGAGTCAAGATCGAGTATGCCACCGTTTTGGCCTACGTCGTTGCCGTAGTAGATGTCCTCACCGTCAGGGGTTTCGAGGTGGAGGTCCAGATCCACGGGCGCGTTCCAATTTAAGCTCACCTGCAACTGCCCCGAAGTGCCGGCCTGCTGATTTATAGAGACCGAATACTGGTTGGCCGCACTCATCGAACCATTGCTTTCCGTGGCAACGATAAGATCAAAGTTCGTCAGTGCCGTCGACGAATTGTTTGTTACAACAACAGAGGTATTTGAGCCTGAGATCGCCGCATCGAAATAGCCGACGAAATCCCCATCGAGCCCGATCAGCAGGCGATCGGCACCTGACGGCGCCGTTACCTCGAGAAGGATCGAGCCGCCCCGAACAATCTGCATACTTCCGTCAATCGTAGGAGCCGCACCGGAGCCGCCGCCGGGGAACGCTTCGTTAACAAAGCTGGCCTGCGTGCCGTCGACTTGAATGGCCGCAAGAACGTCTTGGATGGAGGGTCCATCACCATTGGCTTCTCCCGAATCACAAGACGTGAGCGCGAGAAGACAGGCAGAAAGAACGGCGAGGAATGCGTAGCGTATGCGGAAATTTGTGCGCATGGTCTTGGCTCGTTGAATGAAAACGGCTGACGTCAAACATGATAAGGCAAAACAGGAAGAGCCTAACAAAATTCCAAAGAAACCGAGCAACTAAATACCGGGGGATTCAGAGAACAGAGGGAATGTAGAGAAAAGGCCCGCCTGTGGACCTCATGCGATCACCGAGAACCGCTTGTGTCGAGGCTACGCCTTCTCAGCGATCAATGGCCCGACATTCGACACCGCGTCGCCTACGACCTCCGCGTACTTCTCGAAGTTCTCGGCGAACATCCCTGCCAACTCGCGGGCCTTCGCATCGTAGGCATTGACGCTTTCCCATGTGGTGCGTGGGTTGAGGACGTTGGATGGAACGCCCTCAATCTCCGCCGGAAACGCAAGGCCGAAAAAGGGATCGGTGATCGTCTCTGCGTTGTCAAGTTCACCATTCAACGCGGCGTTCACCATCCGGCGCGTATAGGCCAGCTTCATGCGGCTTCCAGCGCCGTACGGCCCGCCCGTCCAGCCCGTGTTTACGAGGTATACCTGAGCGCCGTGCGTGCGAATTCTCTCGCCGAGCATCTCGGCGTAGCGCGTAGGTGGCAGCACCATGAACGGCTCACCGAAGCACGCCGAGAACGTGGCGATCGGTTCGGTGACACCGCGCTCGGTGCCAGCCACCTTCGCCGTGTAGCCGCTCAAGAAGTGGTACATCGCCTGTTCCCGCGTAAGCTTGCTGATGGGGGGGAGCACGCCAAACGCATCCGCTGTGAGAAACAACACCGTCTTTGGATGGCCGCCCATGCCGGTCTCAGAGGCGTTCGGAATCATCCAGATGGGATAGGAAATGCGCGTGTTCTGCGTGATCGTGGCGTCGTCGAAGTCGATGGAGCGGTCTTCGTTCAGGACGACGTTCTCCACGAGCGTTCCGAACTGCTTCGTCGTATTGTAGATCTCCGGCTCACCCTCCGGCGAGAGCTTGATGGCCTTTGCGTAACAGCCACCTTCAAAGTTGAAGACGCCGTCATCGCTCCAGCCGTGCTCGTCGTCGCCGATGAGCGTGCGGGAAGCATCGGCGGAGAGCGTCGTTTTGCCCGTGCCGGAGAGCCCGAAGAACACGGCCGATTCCCCTTCCGGGCTGATGTTGGCCGAGCAGTGCATCGGGAAGACATTCTTCTGCGGTAGTTGGTAGTTCAGCGCAGAAAAAATGGACTTCTTGATCTCACCCGCGTAGTGCGTGCCGCCGATGAGAACGAGGCCACGGCCCAGATTCAGCAGGATGAACGTACTCGAATGGAGCTCCTCTTCCTCAGGCGCTTTGAACTCACACAGGTCTACAACTGTAAAGTCCGGCTCGAAGCCTGCCAGATCGTCGCCCTCCGCCGGACGGAGAAACATGTTGTAGGCGAAGATGCTGTGCCACGCCTTCTCCGTGATCACACGCACCTTGATCCGGTACCGAGGATCGGCGCCCGCGTAGCAGTCGCGGACGAAGACATCGCGTCCCTGCGCGTATGTGCCCATGCCTGCAAGGAGTCGATCGAACAACTCCGAGCTTACGGCCTTGTTGGTCGAGCCCCAGCCCACCTTATCCTCGCTGGATGATTCTTCGACCACAAAACGGTCGTTGGGACTCCGGCCCGTGTGAGGGTCGGTGCGGGTGGCCAGCACGCCGTACTTCGTGAGGCGCCCTTCCTGCCGCTGAATAGCAAGCTCGTAGAGTTCGGCAGGAGAGAGGTTGTAGTAGACGTTCTGCGTCCGGTCCAACCCGAGGGTGGCCAGATCACGGAGCACGGCGTCAGGCGTGTGCATAGAGAGGGCAAGAAAGTTGGCGGAGCCCGGAAATCGAGCGATCCGGGCCAAGAACATGCAAAAACCCAAGATAACGCGGCGCCAATGGCCCAAAGGCCCATCCATGCCGAGGATTTGTGAATCCACACGCCCGGTTGGGCCAAACGTTTTCCTCGGGCCATCTCTCAGAGACTTTATTTTGGCTCGCTCTGTACGTACCCTGTAATCTCTCCTTTCCCCGATCGTAAGCCGATCCATGAACCGACTGCTTCCTCTGCTCATCCTTCTTTTGGGAACGGTGGGCACAACAACGTGCCGCGCTCAGGATTTGCCTCTTGACGTGGATTTGGACTATGCAACATTCCTGTACGACGAAACGGCATCCGTACTTGAGTTCTACCTCTCGGTCGGCGCTGAGAAGTTGGATTATGAATTGACAGAGGGCCGGTACCTGGCCACACTTCCACTGGATCTCGTCTTGCGGCCTGTTGCGAACAGTGCCCCACCTGGTGCAAGCATAGAGCCCGTTTTAGAGGAAAACTTGATCTTTCGTTTTGCGGCTTTTGACACGTCGGCGTTGCTACCCGGCCAATTCTTTGTCGAGCAGTTGCGGACGGCTGTGCCGGCCGGTGAGTACACGTTGGATGCCACGTTTCCTGCAACCTCAGGCCGTCCTGAAGTGAAGGTTGCACTGGATGTGGTGGTGCCCAATTACACTACGAGTGAGAGTGTGATGGTCTCGGGCATCACCCTGGCTTCCCACATCACTCAAGCCGGTGAGGGCGATTCGGCGAATCCGTTTTACAAGAACGGTCTCCTCATCACGCCAAATCCGAAAGGCCTTTACGGTGAGGGGCAGGATCACATTTTCTATTACATGGAGTGTTACGGCCTCCCAGAGAAAATCACTGACGAAGAATACACGCTCCTCGTTTTCCTTAGCGAGTCGAACCTGCCCCAGCCGATGTCGGGCTATCAGGAGCGCACCATGCGCCGTGTCCGCCATCCGGACGTCCTGATCGGGAGCTTCGACATCAGCGAGCTGCCGACCGGCTCCTATTTCTTGCGCATTGCGCTGCTGGATGAGAACAACCAGGCATTAGCGGAGCAGAGCAAGAAGCTTTTTGTTCTCAACCCCAACGTGGAGCGGCCGGTACGGGCCGTAGATGAAGGGTATGTGAGGAGCCTTTACGCGGTGATGAGCGAAGAAGAAGTGGAAGACAACCTGGCTCATGCGCGGGTAATTGCGACGCAGTCCGAGTTGAGCCGGATAGGTCGGCTATCCGATCTTGAGTCGAAGCGCTCGTACCTCGCGCGTTTCTGGCAAGTTCGTGATACGGACTCCGACCCAGCATCTAACGGTGCGCGGCGAGAGTTCTACGAACGTCTTCGTTACGTCGCCGACCGCTACGACACGCCGTTCGAAGACGTCTGGGAGACGGATCGTGCCCGTGTGTTGCTCAAATACGGATACCCATCCGACGTCGATCCCAGACCTTTCGACCAGCAACTTGTGCCGCACGAAATCTGGGCGTTCGACAACATTCCAGGGCAGGGCACTTCCCTCTTCATCTTTGCTGACCGAGAGGGCCTGGGCCGATTCGACTTGATCCACTCCACGGTTACCGGCGAGATCTCCGAGCCCAACTGGCAGCAACTCCTCCAAAGGTGACCACGCCAATCGTTGGTACTGACGAGGCTGGAGTAGCTCAGAGCGCCACTTGCATCCGTGCTGGTGGCACGCTTGTGTACCCCACGGAGACTGTGTACGGCATCGGTGGTGATGCGTTGGACGCGGGCGTAATGGAGTGCATCCGCACATTAAAGGGAAGCGACGCAGACAAGCCCATGCTCGTGCTCACCGATGAGTGGGCGAGGGTATCAGACTGGTTCGCGGAAGTCTCGGAAGCGCTACGACGCCTCATGGTGCATCAGTCTGCATTGCCAATTACTCATCTGGTTACGGCATCGGAGAAGGCACCCGAGGCTTTGGTTGGCCCCGAAGGCATGATTGGCGTTCGTCGGACAACCGACCTGTTTTGCCGTGCGCTGATCGAAGCAACCGACACGCCGTTGCTCTCCACATCTGCGAATGTGTCCGGAGAGTCCTCGCAGGCTTTGTTTGAGGACCTTGATCCGGCAATACTTGAGGGAGTCGATCTGGCCGTTGATGCCGGCCGGCCGCTGACGGGCGTTGCGTCAACCATTGTCCGAGTCGATGGCAACGGAATTCAGATTGTCCGCGTAGGCGCGGTGGATGCACAAACGATCCACAAGATCGTCGGATAGCCGAGACGCAGCGGGAGTAACTTTGCGGCTCCTCTTTCAACCGCCATTCGCTCTATTCGATGACGGAGCCGTTTACCTCCATTACCAACCTTTCCGAGCATGTTGGCGAACGCGTTACGCTGAAGGGCTGGCTGAACAACAAGCGTGGCTCCAAGGCACTTTTCTTTCTGGTTCTGAGGGACGGGACGGGCATCGTCCAGTGCGTTGTCAATCAGGGAAATGTGGACGATGCGTCGTTCGCTGTTGCCGAGGCGGCCACACAGGAAAGCGCCTTGGAGGTCGTCGGAACGGTGAACGCGGATGAGCGGCAGGTAGGCGGGGTGGAGATCCACACCGAATCGGTCACACTTATCTCGCAGGCCGAGCCGTATCCCATCACCCCCAAAGAGCACGGCGTCGAGTTCTTGATGGACCACCGGCACCTCTGGCTCCGCAGCCGCCGGCAGTGGGCCATCATGCGGGTGCGCAACCGCATCATCATGGCCATCCACGGCTACTTCCAGTCGGAGGGCTACATCCAGATGGACCCGCCCGTGCTGACGGGCAATGCGGTGGAGGGCACGTCAACACTTTTCGAGCTCGAGTACTTCGACAAGCCTGCCTACCTCACCCAGAGTGGCCAGCTCCACGGCGAGGCCATGGCGATGGCCCACGGCAAAATCTACACGTTTGGGCCAACGTTCCGCGCCGAGAAATCGAAGACGCGCCGCCACCTCACCGAGTTCTGGATGATCGAGCCGGAGATGGCCTTCTACGACCTCGACCTGGCCATGCAGGTCGTCGAGGAACTGGTGATCGCCATCATTGGCGATGTGCTCCACGACTGCCGCGACGAACTGGAAATCCTTGAGCGCAACGTCAGCCAACTCGAAGCCGTGCGGAGCCCGTTTCCGCGGGTGTCGTACGACGAGGCCGTCGAACTCCTCCGAAGCGAGAAGACTCAGCAGGTCCTCGATGCCGAACTCAAGGCGGCGACGGCGGAGAAAGACGAGCTTGAAGAAGAGCGGGCCGCGAACAGGTCACGCTACGGGCAGGCCAAGAAAGGGGAGAAGCGCCGTATCGACACGCGGGAGATTGCCATCAACAAGCGGCTGGAGGAAATAGAAGAGACGTTTCGCAACATCCCAAACTGGAAGAAGAGCGCAGCCAACTTTGAGTGGGGCGCCGATTTCGGCGGCTCCGACGAAACCATTCTCACCAAGCATTTCGACCGGCCAATCATCGTTCACCGCTTCCCGGCCGCCATCAAGGCATTCTACATGAAGCGCGATCCGGAGGACGACCGGCTTGCCCTCGGCATGGATGTGCTGGCGCCCGAGGGCTACGGCGAGATCGTGGGCGGCGGCGAACGGGCAACGGACCTGAATTTCCTCAAACGACAGGTCAAAGAGCACGGCCTGCCCGAAAAAGTCTTCAACTGGTATTTTGACCTGCGCCGCTATGGCTCGGTGCCACACAGCGGGTTCGGCCTTGGCCTGGAGCGAACGGTTGCGTGGATCTGCGGCCTCCACCACGTACGCGAAACGATTCCTTTTCCGAGGCTCATGGGCCGTATCCATCCATGAGAAGTGATTACGTGAATGTGTGATTACGTGAAGTGCCTACCTCGCGAAGCGTTCATCTGCGAGTCACGGGTCACGGGTCACCCAGAAAACGATGGCTGAGCAAGACGACAACACCCACTTCATGCGCCTCGCCATTGCGAAAGCGATGGAGGGCGTGGAGGCCGGCGGTAGCCCGTTTGGGGCTTGCATCGTGAAAGACGGCGAGGTCGTCACTTGCGTCCACAATGTGGTCTGGCAGACAACCGACATCACAGCCCACGCGGAGGTGCATGCCATCCGCGAAACGTGCAGCGAGCTTGGTACAATCGACCTCCAGGGCTGCGCGGTCTACACGACCACCGAACCCTGCCCGATGTGCTTCTCGGCTATCCACTGGGCCCACTGCGACCGCATCGTCTTCGGCACGTCCATCGCGGACGCGCAGGCTGCCGGCTTCCGTGAACTGACGATCTCCAACGAGCAGATGAAGTCGCTCGGCGGCAGCGACGTGGTGATCGAGGGCGGGTTTTTGCGGAAGGAGTGCCTTGCCCTCTTTGAAGCCTTCAACGCCCGCCCCGACAAAGCGGTGTACTGAGAAAGGCTATGGGCTTGAGGCCATGAGCTACGAGCTTTATGCAATTTCTGACTCCTGACCCCTGACCCCTGACAAAGAATGCCGCTACCCCGCATCCCGTACGAATTTGAGGCGCTGCCCGAGGAAGAAATGCGCGCCCGCGCGGAGGCCTTCTACAAAAAAATGGAGGCACGCAGGTCCGTGCGCGACTTTTCGGATCGGCCGGTCCCCCGCGAGCTCATTGAGCGGGCCATTCAAACGGCTTCGACAGCGCCGAGTGGTGCTCACATACAGCCGTGGACGTTCGTAGCCGTCAGTGATCCCAAGCTAAAACTGCGCATCCGCGAAGCCGCCGAGGAAGAGGAGCGCACGAGCTACGGCGGACGGATGTCCGAGGAGTGGCTGGAGGCCCTCGAACCTATCGGGACGGACGCCAACAAACCCTTCCTCGAAACCGTGCCGTGGATTGTTGTGCTGTTCGCGCAGCGCTCGGGCTTTCGTGAGGACGGTTCCAAACGCAAACACTACTACGTTCAGGAGAGTTGTGGAATCGCAGCCGGGTTCTTCATCGCAGCTCTCCACGAGATGGGCCTGGCCACGCTCACGCACACACCGAGCCCGATGCGCTTCCTGAGCGAACTTCTCGAGCGCCCCTCAAACGAGGCGGCCTATATCCTTTTCCCGGTGGGTTATCCGGCTGACGGTACCGTCGTTCCAGATCTCCAACGCAAACCGTTGGAAGACGTAGTAATCTGGAAGTAGACGCCGGTGTCCGGCTATCGACGGCGTAGCGGGCGTACGTTTTGAGCCATCAGGCCCGCCTTGCCGCCGATCACGGCGAACTCAACGGCGTCGCCGGTAGTGAGCGCGGCCTCGGACTGGTGCACGCTGAACGGAATGAGGTCGGCTTTACGGCCTAGCTGGACGAATCCGCGCCGGCGGCGGGTATCGAATGAAGCAACGAAACCTTGCGTCATGACGAAGTGATGTCTGGGGGGACAGGTAGTGGTGCGAAAAGGCTATTGGTGCGAAAAGGCCAGCGCAAACGATGGTATCGGCAGAAGGATTCACTTCCAAAACGGAGGTCTCGCGAAAAGTATCCCCAGAGCCCGTGAAGGCTCAGATATGTGCTACAATCCAGTCCGAGAGTTCGGTTAGAACCTCGTCCCGTTCCGGCTCATTCATCGTCTCGTGGTAGAGCCCATCGAAGAGATGCAAGGACTTATCGGCCGATGGGGCCTCGGCGTAAAGCCACTTCGATCCGTCGGGATCGGTGATGCGGTCGGCTGTTCCGTGGAATAGATAAAGCGGCATCGTAAAGGCCTCGGGATGCAGCCGGACACGCTTCATCGCCTGAAGAGATTCGAAGCCCATGCGGGCGCGAATGCCCTTGTTGTTGGTCAGCGGATCGGCGATGTAGGCGTCCTGGACCGACTTGTCGCGGGAGATGTGGTCGATCTCTAATTTCCCCAGGATGAGTCTCGGCGCCACGCGATTGATGATACCCACAAGCTTCTGTTTGAGAGGGGAGAGGTCGGGAGGAATCTGAAGCGCAGGCGAGGAGAGGATGAGCGCGTGCAACTCCGGTCGGTGGTTTACAACGAAAAGTGAAGCAATCAACCCGCCGAGCGAATGGCCCATCAGGAACAGTGGAAGTTCACCGGTTTGCTGGCGGACGTTTCGAAAGACGATAGCGAGGTCGTCGACGTACTCGTCAAACGAATCGACATAGACCCGCGGCCCTGCCGACTGCCCGTGGCCGCGATGGTCGTAGCTGTACACGGCGATTCCGTGCGTCGTCAGGTGCGACGCCATGTAGGCGTACCGCCCGCTGTGCTCGTTGATGCCGTGAACGAGGAGGAGGGCGGCCTTGGCGGGCTCGTCCGGCTGCCACGTCTGTGTGAATAGCTGGAGGCCGTCGTGGGCAGAGAGCAAGCCGGTGGTGTGCTGCATGGCGGGATCAATCGTGGAAGGTGGAGTTTAACCAGCATCGCCCTCCCTCGCCCATGACCGTTCTCGAATCTTCACCGTCCCAGAATCACGTCCTCGATTTTATCGACGAGGGCGTACGCGTACTTCAAGATGCGCAGTTGGAGCCACGCTTCATCCTGGTTGGACCAGAATCGTATACGAACCTGCGCGAAGCCGTCTCCCTGCGTTTCCGGCGGAGCCCTGGCTACTTCGAGCAGTACCAATACCTCACGATCGTGGTCGATCCCTTTCGGGGCGATACGGTTTGCGTTGCTCCTATACCACGTGAGGTAGCGGACGGTGTAGTTGGCGAAACCATCTAACCCACCTCCCAAATCCACCCCAGCTATGAAAGCCATCTGGAACGGCGCCGTCGTTGCCGAAAGCGACAACACCATCGTCATTGAAGGCAACCACTACTTCCCGCCGGATTCGCTAAACCGCGCCTACCTGGTGGAAAGCGACTACCACACGACGTGTCCGTGGAAGGGTTACGCCCACTACGTTCACGTAGATGTGGACGGCTCGCGTGAGGAAAACGGCGGGTGGTTCTACCCCGATCCCAAACCCGCCGCCTCAGAGATCAAGGACCATGTTGCGTTTTGGAAGGGGGTGGAGGTGGTGGATGCACCAGTCGTAGCGCACAGGCAATCACGGGCCGTTGCCGAAAGCAAGCGCGCCGATGAAGATCAGGATTTCATTGATACGGTGTCGGATCTCGGCGACGCATGAAGCGGGGATGGATCTGGACCATTTCCATTTTAGGGGATGGTGATCGCACAGGTAAGCCACGACCTGCTGTGATCGTTCAGGATGATAAGTTCGATGCGACGGGATCGGTTACGATCTGCGCTTTCACAACCGATCAGACGGAAGCGCCTCTGTTTCGCATTCGTGTCGACCCGACGGAAGAAAATGGACTCCAGGAAGCCACCAGCCTCATGGTGGACAAGCTCACCACCGTGCGGAGACGCAGGGTAGGCTCACGAGTCGGTAGACTGGATGCCGAGGACATCGTGCTTCTGAATCGCGCCATTTTTGCATTTCTTGGTCTGACGTCTTCTATTGGTTAATAGCAGCAGAACGCCTCCACATGGATCACATAATATTCTGAAAGAGGAGAAGTTGTAGCCTAACGGATTTGCCCATAAGCTGCGGCGCTATCACTCGCCATACGCAATGATGCCGCGCGTTCATAGGTCTCGCCAGGTTCACAACTCAATGACTTCCTTATCAAACGACAGGCGCCGACAACTTCATGGGCTTGTTAGGCCGCGAACTGCGCTCATCTCCACACGCTTGCCAATTCTAAAAAACTCACGGATACTTGACGACTACGAGATCCACCTAGAAAGGCTCAAATTGAAAATCAAACACCTGGACATCCTCGACGCACTGGACGACAAAGAGGTATTCCCCATCTGTGAGCAACCGATAACCATCAGGTATGGTAAAGCCGATCTCAAAGGTTTCTGGAGTGCAGAAAACATTCTCCTTCGTAATCGCGTATTTGCCTTCAGCATCGGTCTCCCCCCACGTCCCACCACCGCCTGATTGAGAGAAGCTGGCGAACTTCCACCCCAGGCGCACTCCCACACCCTCAATCGGCTCGCCATCGACGGTGGACGTGACCGTTCCACGAATACGAATGGCGCTGAGCTCGACTGGGTTGGTTACGCACGCCAGGCTGGTGAGCCCGATCATGAACGCTCCAGCCAGGAGAATTCTCTTCGCATCTTTCCGAGTCATGTCAGAACCTCTCTGCCGTCGCCAGTAGTAGACGCGACCTACTCGTTAGAACCTCACTGACAAAGCTGAGGCGCTACTCCGCCCGCAGCACCGCCATAGGATCGACTTGCGCCGCGCGGCGCGCCGGGAGATAGCTCGCTACGAATGCCACCCCGATCAGAACAAGCGACACGCCAACGAACACCGCGGGGTTCATGTCGTTCACTCCATCCATCAAGTTTGATAGGACGCGGGTCAGTGCCAACGTCGCCAGCAACCCGATCCCCGTACCAAGGAGAGCCATCTTCATCCCCTGTTTTACTACCTGCCCCAGGACGTCGCTCAGCTGCGCACCGAGGGCAACGCGAATGCCGATCTCGCGGGTGCGCTCAGAGACAGCGTAGGACATCAAGCCGTAGAGACCTGCCGCCGCCAACACGAGAGCAAGGAGACCAGAGATACCTATCACCGCACTGGCCATCCGCTGGTCCTCGAGGGTGTCGGAGATCTCCTTGATCATGGTCCTCGGTTCGAAGATGGGGAGATTGGCATCGAGGTCCTGAACTTCGCGCCGCACCGCCGGGAGCACGCCCATCGGGTTGCCTGTCGTCCGTATGTGAAGCGTCGATGCCGAGCGAGCCCACGGATGTGGTTGAAACAAGGGGTAGTACAGGAATGGGTGCGCCCCCGCCCCCGCCCCCGCTTGGGACGGTCGGTCCTTCGCCAAGCCGACGACTTCACGAAGCGAGCGCTCGTTTGAAATCCTGATCCGCTTGCCAAGAGGATCTTCGCCCGGCCAGAGCCGGTGCGCGAGCGTTTCGTTGACAATTACAACCGGGGCCGCCCCTTCCCGGTCCCCCGGAGTGATATCGCGGCCTGCTACGAGCGCCACGCCTAGAGTCTGAAAGTATTTTGGCGCGACGACGGTGTAGTCGGCATCAATCCATGACACGCCCGTCGTCCCCTCGCGGTCCTCGCCAGTGACACGCTCTCCAAAAAGGCTCTGGTCGATTGGCATCCCGCCGCGCGCCAGGCTCACCGACCGAACCCCAGGAAGGCCTGCGACACCTTCCTGGAGCAGACGATAGAAGATCCTCGCCCTCGTGTCGCCGTACCCCTGATGAGAGGGCCAGACCGATACGAGCAAGAGTTTGTCCGGTTCGAAAACCGAAAAGGGCGTCTGGAAGGTACGTAGGGTCTCCATCAGCAGACCGGCGCTAGTCAGGAGCACCAACGAGACGGAAAGCTGAGAAATCACAAGCAGGTTACGCAGATTGGAGCGGTCAATGGTTGCGTTAACCCGGCCCTTCATCGCTGCTGCGATATCGAGGCCCGAAACCCGCAACGCCGACGCCAGGCTGACAGCCATACCGCAGACGATGGTAACAAGCAGCGTGAAGGCGAGCACCCTGCCGTCAAGACTCAGACTGACTCTGTCGAACTCCTCCTCCCCGAAGGCCCAAACCGCAAGCAGGTCGGCCGACCAGACGGCTAGAACGAGGCCGACGGCACCGCCCAGCAGGGCGAGCAATATGTTCTCGCTCAGTAGTGGCCGGAGGACGCGGGCTCGGCCGGCGCCGAGTGCCAGGCGGATCGCGATCTCGCCCCGCCGGCCGGTGGTGCGAGCAAGGACGAGGTTCGACAGGTTGGCGCAGACCACGAGAAGCACAAGGCCAACGACTGCCATGAGGAGGGCCAACAAGTTGCGGGCGTCGGTTCTCCAGCCGGTCGGAAGCGTGATATCCGAGGCCAGGGCCACCCCCGCGCCCCTGTTCTCGTCGGGATGCACTTGCTCGAGTCGGCGCGCGAGGGTGTTCATCTCCGTCTGCGCGAGCGCAAGGCTGATCCCGGGCTCGAGCCGACCCACGAGCGTGAGCCAGGTGAAAAGATCCCCGAGCGATGCCAGCGCTTCCGGACTCGCTTCCCGAAACATCGACAGCGGCACCCAGATATCCCACGTGTCCCATGCCTCGTGGCCCCGAAAGCCCTCGGCTGCAACTCCCACTACGATGAAGCTTCGGCCATTCAGCGTCAGCGCGGTTCCCAGGATATCGGCATCGGCACCGAAACGGCCTTGCCACAGGCTATGGCTGATCACGGCGACCGGATGTGCGCCCGGGGGCTGTTCCTCGTCGATGGAGAAGGTGCGGCCGAGCGCGGTGTGAGTGCCGAGGACGACAAAGTAGTTGCTCGAAACCAGCGCTCCCCGAACTCGACGGGTCTCGCCGGCGCCACCCAGGTCCAGCACCACCGACCGGTAGGCCATCACACCCGAGAAGACCCGGTTACGGTCGCGGTAGTCGGTGAACTCCCGGTAGGAAAAGGCGTCGAAGCCGCGGCCTTCCTGCGTGCGGCCCAGCTCCACGAGTCGGTCAGGGTCCGTGATCCCCGGTAGGGGCCGGAGTAAGTAGGCGTTGACGAAGCTGAAGATCGACGCGTTGGCGCCGATGCCGAGGGCAAGCGTCAACACCACCACCACAGCGAAGCCGGGGCTCTTGCGCAACGTGCGAGCGCCGATGCGGAGGTCCTGCCACAACCCGTCCACGAACTCTCGTCGGGCGGTTATGCGAGCGTGCCCCGATTGAACCCTGGTACAGCGGCGCCGGATGGATCGCAGGTTTCCGAAACGCCGGCGTGCCTCGACTCGTGCGGCAAGGGGATCGACACCGGCGTCGATGAGGTCCCGCGTCTTCATTTCTATATGGAGCTGCAACTCGTCGTCGACGTCACGACGGATGTCGGGGCTCGGCCACCGAAACAATCGTTTGAAGCCCTTCATGAGCGACACGCTACGCCTCCTCCGCATCGAGCACGGTCGACACCGCCTGTGACGACCGTTTCCAACGCGCGACCTCGGCCTGCAGCTTGCGTTTGCCAAGGGGAGTAGGCGAGTAAAACTTCGCCCGGCGCCCGGTGTCGTTGACCCCCCACTCGGCCCTAAGCCATCTCTCTTTTTCGAGCTTGTGCAGAGCCGGATACAACACGCCCTCCTCGACGCGCAGCACGTCCTCACTCGCCTGCTGGATCCACTTGCTGATGGCGTAGCCGTGGAGGGCGCCCTGGCTGAGGGCCTTGAGAATCAGCACGTTCAACGTGCCGGGGATGAGACTGTCGTGCGGTTTGCCCATGGGCTGCTCCGGGGCGATACCTATGTTACCTATGTATCACCGGGGACACCCGTCGTCAAGCGTCCGCGGGTCCTGAAGCTCTACAAGGTCCATGACCTCGGTTGGAGTTCCCGCTATCGGTTTGCGCGAGGCCGATGGCTTGCTTCAAGGGAAACTTAAAATGAACAAGGCAATCACATCATCATTAACCATTCTCTTTATTCTCATTACCACTCTTTTCAATAATCTCGCTGCTCAAGGTGCAACAACGCTCACCCCAGGTATGCTAATACGTGTTTCTGCTCCCTCGGTTTTTGACAAACGAATCACGGGGTTTTTCATATCATTGGAGCCCGATACACTGCTACTTCACCCCAAGGGACAGGCTGGCTCCGTGGCAATCCCTCTTGCTTCTGTGAATCTTTTGGAAAGTCGTAGTCAGAAGAAAACTCTTCGTCCTCTACTCTTTACTCTTATAGGGTTTGCCGGTGGTGGTGCTATCGGCGTAACTATAGCACGACAAAACAATAAAGACTTTAGCATCTCGGGATTCATCGCCTACTCCATAGGAGCAGCTATTGGGGGTTTTATTGGCCAACAGATAGGGGATAACCTCGATAAAAAATGGGAGACTGTACCGTTACCACAACTTCGTGTGGGTGGAACTCCAGGCGGCGTGATATTAGGGTCACAGTTTCATTTCTAGAAGGATCTTCGCTAGGAATTTCCAATCGGCCCTCCCAACGTAGAACTACGTCCTCGATCATAGAGAGTCGCCTGGCCAGCAGGTCGGGATCCAAACCAAATCTTCAAGAAGTGGTCTGGCTGTTGAGCCGTCGGCGACCAGGATGCCTGTCAATACCACCCAACCAAGTAGAACGAGCGTGCCGGCGAACCATGCACTCGACGTCCAGACGGAACGGAGGAACAACCTGATCTGCGGCGGAGCCGGTTGGTCGACGTGCATGTCCAAGACTGCAGGTATTGTCTCCCGTTAAATGGAAGCTTGCCTGTCAGAGCGTAGAACGCTGTGACACCCAGCGAGTACAAATCGCTGCGAGCGTCCGCTGCGTCACCCGACGCTTGCTCCGGGCTCATATAGTTCGACGTCCCCACCAACTCGCCTGCACTGGTGAGTCCTGTCGCGTCCATCACGCGAGCGATGCCAAAATCCGTCACCATCGCTCGACCGGTAGCCTTGTCGATCAGAATGTTGTCCGGCTTCACGTCCCTGTGTACGGCCCCCGCTCTTCCCCGCCGGCGATCAACTGAGCGGAAGTGCTGATCGTGGCTCTGCGCGGTGTAGGTGCCGGAAAAGGGCGCATCGAAAGTCTCATCTGGGCGGCTCGACACCACCTGAACCACGGGACATACTTCGGAGAACGGAGGGAAACCAATGAAGCTCATCATCCTGGCTGTCGTCGGTGTGGTGTCGATCCAGACCAGCGCAAACGCGCAGACCGCGGCGGAAACGATCGAACACGCGCTGGCCGCAGCGCCCCGCAGAGCTCGTGAGGAGGCCGCGGTCATCAAGTGGAACGCCGATTACACCTACGAGACCCTCAAAGAGGGCACGAACCGCTTGGTCTGCTTCGACCGGTCCGATGAGCGCAACCGCAGGCCGTTCGCCGTGGTGTGCACGAGTGTGGGGAACCTAGACAGGGCCGCACAAAACCGGCGGTTCCGGGGGGAGAGCGCCGACGCGGCGGAGGAGCGCGCGATGGTGGCCGCCGCCGAGGAGAATGGCACACGGGTGCTGCCCGAGTATGGGTCCGTGTGGATCCACATGGACGGCCCCGATCAGGCGGGCGCGAGGATCCACACCACCATCGCGGTGCCGGGCGCCACCACGGAATCCACCGGCCTGCCGGACAACCGACGTGCAGGTGGCGCGTATATCATGGCTGCCGGGACGAGCGCTGCCCACATCATGATACCGGGGCGGTAGGGGCGAGGGCGCGAGGGCGGACCTACTTGCGCCAAACGGGAGGTGTGGACTGCCACCACCCACTGCCTACTCTTCCCTGAGAACCTCCATCGGGTCCACTAGACTCGCGCGGCGCGCCGGCACGTAACTGGCGCCGAGCGCGGCAGCAACCAATATGGTGACGACAGCTGCAAGGGTCGTCGGGTCCGTGGGACTCACCTCGAACAACAGGTGTTGTAACAACCTCGTGCTGAGTAGGGCTCCGGACAGCCCGATTCCGCATCCCAGTACAATGAGTTTCAGGCTGCGTCGCATCATCAGTCGGATCACAGATCGCTGGTGGGCACCCAAGGCCATGCGGATGCCGATCTCACGATTTCGCTGCGTGACCACGAAAGACAACACACTGTAAATCCCAGCCGCAGCGAGAAACAAGGCGACCGCCGCGAACGTTGCGAATAGCCACATGTTGAACCTGGGGCTGGCAACCGAGCTCCCTACGACCTGTGTCAGCGTTCTTACGTCGTAGATGGGGACATCGGCGTCAAATGTGCGAATGGTGTTCCGCGCCGATTCGATAAGCGTTCGCGAGTCGCCCGCGG
>JADFQN010000164.1 GCA_022561755.1 Bacteroidota bacterium | reverse complement strand
ATGATGAGACGCGCCGAGCGTTTGTGGTGGAGCACCTCGACGACGACTACGTGGCGTCGATGGGTGATGCTGCAATGCTCGTTCACCTTGCTGAACTTCAACGTGCTGTGTCCGGCGCGGGAGGACTAGATATTTTTTGGTCGCCTGACGGGGTTAGGATGATTTATTCGGGCGCCACGTCCACAACGATCGGCGTTGAGTTCGCCGGTGATTCGTCAGGGCGGATCGTCTCACTCTCCATCCTCTCAGATCAAACCGGAGGTGCGGACCCGAATGTTGACAGCCGCCTGATGGCCATCGGGGGACTCGGACAAGCCGTAGGTGACGATGCTCTTGATTTATTCGCCGAAGAGCATCTCGCTCCAAACTTTCGAGCATCGCTTTCTCGAGAAAACCTGATACAACTTCTTTCTGACATCCGCCGGTACGCCGCGATGGCCGGCACCGTCGAGATTAGGGGCTCGGCTGAGGGCTTCCGCATCGGGTTCCGAGGTCCTGAGAGTGCGGACATCCTCGTGCAGGTAGAAAGCCAGCCACCGTACCAGATCACGAGTCTCAAGCTCGATACGGACATCGAGGACGCGGAGGTCACCCAAATCGAGCCAATCAATTGGGGAAATCTTGAGGAGCGCCTTGCCCAGGAAGAAGAGGCTGGATTCGCCGGAACGATTCTGGTTGTTCGAGATGGCGATGTGGTTTTGGATCGCGGCTATGGATTAGCCAATAGAGCACAGGGTATTTCGAATACATCGGAAACCATCTTCGACATCGGTTCCACGCCGATTGACTTCACAAGGGCCGCCGTCTTGAAGCTTGTGGATCTGGGCATTCTCGAACTAGACGCACCCATCAGTCGCTATCTCCCGGATGTGCCTCGTGACAAGGCTGGAATCACAATCAATCATCTCATGTCCGGCGTGTCGGGATTGCCCAATTTCCATCACATCACCGGCGTCGACGACGACTACGATCTATCGTACATCGACCGAGGGGAAGCAATCCGCCGCATTCTCGGCCAGCAGTTGCTCTTCGAACCAGGTGAGGGCCGCGCTCACTCGCACTCCGCTTTCGGGTTGTTGGCGGCCATTATCGAGATCGTTTCCGGAGATTCCTACGGCGACTTCCTTGAGTCTCACTTCTTCGAACCCGCCGGGATGTTTCAGACAGGATTCTACGGCGATACACAGTTCGCCGAGGAGGCGTATGCCGTAGGGTACGGATCCTCCAGCGTCGGGCGGATCAACATCCCGATGCACTGGGGCCCAACGTCGTGGTTGGTGATGGGAGGCGGGGGCATGGTGTCAAATCCCGCCGACCTCCGCCGATTTCTCGAGTACATCCGCGAGGGTGGCCTGTCTGACGCGGCGCAGGAGACCTTCTTCGTTGACGGTGTGCTCGCCGGAGGGACTGACCGTGGCTTCCTCTGCATGTTATCGCATGTACCCGATACGACGTTTTACGTCTGTAGCAATGCCCACGAGCAACCCGGGGATCGTGCGATGGCGGTTGCACGGGCATTGGCAGAAATGGTAAGACCAGAGGGGTAGAGCAGCGCCCGCCAGTCGCGTCGGAGTGACCCCACCCACACTGTCGTGGCGAGGAGCTCCACCTTGTCTTTGCGAGGAGCGCAGCGACGAAGCAATCTCGTAGGTGCAGGCACGCATCCACGAGATTGCAACGCTCCCTCCGGTTGCTCGCAACGACAATTCCGGTTGCTTCACGCCCTTGTGCTCCGTTACTTCCGGCGCACCCTCGCCGCTGAAGAGAAGGTATGACCGAAGCGCAGATTCATGAGTTCATCGACCGCTGGAAGGAGTCCGGTGCGTCTGAGAAGGCCAACTTCCAGTCGTTCATCAACGAACTGTGCGACGTGCTGGAGGTGCCGCACCCCGATGCCGCGACCGGCGTCCGCGAGCAGGACACCTACGCCTTCGAGCGGCCCGTGACGTTTGCCGAGGGCAGTACCGGCTTCATCGACCTGTCAAACGGGGTTGCTTTGTGATGGAGGGCAAGCAGGGCGCCGATGCCGCCGAGGCCACGCCCGCAGAAGCGCTGGGGGGAGCGAAATCCAAACGAAAGGCAGGCACGGCCAAACGCGGAACCCGCAGTTGGGACCGCGCGATGGAGGCCGCCCGCAACCAGGCCGAGCACTACGCCCGCGCCGTCAGCGACGAATGGCCGCCCTTCCTCATCGTGGTGGACGTGGGCCACTGCCTCGACCTCTATGCCGACTTCGCGCGGATGGGCAAGGGCTACGCCCGCTTCCCAACGCCCACCGACTACCGCCTCGGTCTCGACGACCTCCTCCGGCCTGAAATCCGTGAGCGGCTGCGGCAGGTTTTCACGGAGCCCCTCGCCCTCGACCCCGAGCGCCGCACCGCGCCCGTCACACGGAGGCTCGCCGAGCGCCTCGCCCTCCTCGCCAGATCGCTCGAAGACGCCGGCCACCACGCCGACACCGTGGCCAACTTCCTTGTGCGCTGCCTGTTCACGATGTTTGCCGAGGACGTGGGACTGATCCGCGAGCGCAGCTTTACCGAGCTCCTCGAAAAGCACCGCGACCGCCTCGACGCGATCCCCAAGCTGACCGAAGAACTCTGGCGGGCCATGAACACCGGCGGCTTCTCGGCAGGCATCGCCGACGACGTGCGCCGCTTCAACGGACGGCTCTTCCGTGACGCAGGCGCGCTTCCTCTCGACGAAGCGAAGCTCGACCTCCTCATCGAGGCCGCCGAGGCCGACTGGGCCGACGTGGAACCGGCCATCTTCGGCACCCTCCTCGAACGGGCTCTCAGCCCCCGCGAGCGCCATCGCCTCGGCGCGCACTACACGCCCCGCGCCTACGTGGAGCGCCTCGTGCGGCCCACCATCATCGAACCCCTCACCGACGAGTGGAAGGCCGTGCAGGCCGCCGCCGCCCGATTCGATGATGACGGCAACGCAAAGGATGCACTCAAGGCCATAACTGCCTTCCACAAGCGGCTTTGCACGATCACCGTGCTCGACCCCGCGTGCGGCTCCGGCAACTTCCTCTACGTCACGCTCGACCTCCTCAAGCGCCTCGAACGCGAGGTGCTGGACGCGCTCGAGGCCTACGGCCAGACCTCCCTCGAACTCTCCGAGGGCAACCGCGTCAGCCCCACGCAGCTACGCGGGCTGGAGATCAACCCGCGCGCCGCCGCCGTGGCCGAGGTCGTCCTCTGGATCGGCTACCTCCAGTGGCACTTCAACACGTACGGCAACGCCAACCGCCTCGACGAGCCCCTCCTCAAAGACCGCCGGCTCATCGAGTGCCGCGACGCCGTTCTCGAACACGGCTTCCCCACGCAGCGCCTCGACGCCGACGGCAAGCCGGTAACTCGTTGGGACGGCGAAACGATGAAAACCAGCCCGGTAACGGGCGAGCCCGTCCCCGACGACACCGCCCGCACGCCGGTCTTCGATTACCCCGACGCCCGCCCCGCCGAATGGCCCGAGGCCGATTTCATCGTGGGCAATCCGCCTTTTGTAGGGGATAAGCAAATGCGAGAGGCACTGGGTGACGGCTATGTGGAAGCGCTTCGGAAGGCGTATCCCGAGATCCCAGAGAGTACCGACTACGTCATGTACTGGTGGCACATTGCTTCCGGCAAGGTGGCAGCTGGGGAGGCCGAGCGATTCGGCCTGATTACGACGAGCTCCATCACGCAGTCCTATAACCGCAGGCTGCTAGAGGCGCGGATCGACGCCTCCGAACCTATTCACTTAACGTATGCTATTCCCAATCATCCGTGGGTGGATAGCACGGATGGAGCAGCAGTGCGGATTGCCATGACGGTCGGGGCAAAAGGTAAGGGCATTGGGCGACGTGCCACCGTGGCGGGGGAGGAACGCTCAGGCGAGATCGCGCGGATCGTCCTGTTGGAGGAGCTCTCAGGTGAGATCCACTCAGATTTGACCATTGGAGTAGATGTCACTAGGGCCGTCTCACTTCAAGCGAATGAGGGCTTGAGTAATCGAGGCATCCGGCTTGTTGGAAGTGGCTTCGTAGTGACGCGAGAGGAGGCGGGATGTCTAGGATTAGGAGATGTGAGCGGTCTTGAAGCGCATGTTCGACCATATGTTAACGGTCGCGATTTAACACAACTCAATCGGAATGTATTGGTGATTGACCTGTTTGGACTTTCAGCAGAAGATGTGCGCAAACGTTTTCCTCGTGTTTATCAACATGTACTCGAGAGAGTCAAGCCCGAGCGAGATCAAAATCGACACAAGGCATATCGCGAGAACTGGTGGATATTTGCCGAGCCAATTGTTCGGCATAGGAAAGCCGTGGATGGATTGCAACGCTATATCGCCACGCCAATGACGGCAAAGCATCGATTCTTCGTTTTCTTGGAGGCAGAAGTTCTCCCTGATCAAGGGCTCATCGCCATTGCGTCTGATGACGCCTTCCACATCGGCATTCTCTCTAGCCGCATCCATGTGAGGTGGGCACTCACGGCTGGAGGCCGCCTTGGTGTTGGAAACGATCCGCGATACAATAACTCCAGGACCTTCGAGCCCTTCCCGTTCCCGGATGCCACGGAAGCACAAAAGGAAACCATTCGCAAGCTGGCAGAGGAGCTGGATGCTCACCGGAAGCGGCAGCAGGCGGCCCACGAACGATTAACGCTCACCAACATCTACAACGTCCTGGAGAAGCTGCGGGCAGGCGAGGCGCTAACCACGAAGGAGAAAGCCGTGTACGAGCAGGGCCTCGTGGGCGTGCTTCGGGACATCCACGACAAGCTGGATGAGGCCGTCGCCGAGGCCTACGGTTGGCCGGCAGACCTTCAAGACGAGGAGATTCTGGAGAGACTGGTGGCCCTCAACGCCGAGCGCGCCGCTGAGGAATCGCAGGGGCACGTCCGCTGGCTGCGCCCCGAGTACCAGGCCCCGGACGCAGAGGGCACGCAGATCGATCTTGCTGTCGAGAAGCCGAAAGCCGAGAAAGCGAAGCGCGCCGCCATCCCGTGGCCGGACGCCCTGCCGGCGCAGATGCAGGCCGTGCAACGCCTTTTGGCCGAGTCGGACGCCCCGCTGGACGTGGAGGCCGCCGCCCGGAGCTTCAAAGGCCGCCTGACGAAGGCGCGGCGCAGCGCAGTCGCGGAACTGCTGGAGACCCTCGCCGACCTCGGCCTGGCGCGCCGCACGGAGGACGGGCGTTTTTCCGCGTAGGGGCGAGATACATCTCGCCCTGTTGCAATTTGGTACGGGGCTTGCGCACGATACATCTCGCCCTGTTGCAATTTGGTACGGGGGCTTGGGCACGATACATCTCGCCCTGTTACAATTTGGTACGGTGGCTTGGGCTTGGGCGAGATATATCTCGCCCCTACCCACATTGGCATTGTGCTTTGACAGGGCGAGATGTATCTCGCCCCTACGGTTTTTGGACGGCCTTCCGGTGTGATGAACCGCCCGTACGTTATAATCGGGTGCTCTCCCTTCGCATCGCGCCATGTCCTTCGATCCTTACCGCCACCATCGGCGCTCCGTACGGCTTCACGGTTGGGACTACGCCTCGTCCGGACTCTACTACATCACCATTTGTGTAGGTCGGAAGGCCTGCGTCTTCGGGGAAGTGGTTGGCGAAACGGTCGAGCTCACGGATTCAGGTATCCTTGCCCGCGACTGCTGGCTCGCGATTCCCGAACACCACCCTCGGGTCGTTCTCGATGCGTTCGTCATCATGCCGAACCACATCCACGGCATCGTAGGCTTACAGGAAGGAGAAAGCCTGGAAGGTGACCCCGCGATCAATCGTCAACCCGATTCAGTGCCGGGCACATTCGTTGCTCCGATGTCCGGTTCGGTCGGCACGATTGTGGGCACGTACAAAGCCGCCGTGACGCGGGGTCTGCGTAGATCTGGCCAGGCCGATTTCAAATGGCAGCGCAGCTTCCACGACCACATCATCCGTTCAGAGAGAAGCCTGAATGGCTTCCGGGAATACATAGACCGGAACCCGTTGAAATGGTATCTGGATCGGGAAAACCCAAACAATCCGTAGGGGCGAGATACATCTCGCCCTGTTGCGATTTGGTTCAGGCTTGGGCTTGGGCGAGCTATATCTCGCCCCTACG
>JADFQN010000049.1 GCA_022561755.1 Bacteroidota bacterium | reverse complement strand
TTGTGTTGAACCAGCGCATCTCCGTTACACCTCTTCTCGTCCCCCACCGGCAGGAGTTCTCTGAGGTCGTCGGCTTCCGGATCGAAGGACCGACCCGAACCGTTCTCTTCATTCCCGATATCGACAGCTGGGAGGAGTGGGAAGAGGCCGGCACCCGCATCGAAGACGAAATCGCCCAGGTGGATGTAGCCTACCTCGACGCTACATTTTATGCCAACGGCGAGATACCCGGTCGTGACATGAGCGGCTTCCCTCACCCCTTCCTCACGCAGAGTATGGAGAGGTTTAGGGATCTGTCGGATATGGAGCGAGCCAAGGTGCGGTTCATCCACCTGAACCACACAAATCCGGCGTTGTGGGAGGATACCAACGCCCGGCGAACCATTGAGGCCAACGGATTTCGTGTGGCGGAAGAGGGCGAAGCCGTTCGCTTGTAGAGATGCCCCTCAGGGCGTCTCTACTTTCACTTTATGCGGCCTGTGGAAATGCGCGACCACCAATCTTTAGAATCTCTTCGGGCCATGCCTCGGCTTTACTTCCCTTCGAATCACCAAGTCCAGATTCACGGGCTAACACACGTCCAGTCTGCTTGAAGAAGTACGCGACCTCAGCTTCTTTACATGCTTTCTGAATATCTGCCGCCCATTCTGCACGCATTGGGCGTGCACCTGCGCCTGATTCCCCACCGACGATTACCCAGTGTATTCCATCAAGCTGTCCGTGTAGATCCAGTGCTCCGATTAATGGCTCGCAAGAAAGGAAGCGAACATGTGCCGGAACCGTTCGAAGCGCGTCTACTCGACTGATTACTCGATCATCTTCAACGCTGGTACCAATCCACACATTCGTAAGCGGCCACTTGGACGGAGTCGACTCGGAATCGATCTCGATACTTCCATTTGTCGCCTTGACCGTCATTTCGCTACAGATCGCTGTCGGATCTGCCATCTCATCGTCAAGCCAGCAAAAGAACTCAGTGGCCCGTTCCGGGCGCTTTGTCAGCACTTGATAGGTGTGTTGTGGTGTCGCGGCCATCACACCGAACACTGCCGCAATAAACTCGAAAGGGTCCTTGGGATGAAACAGGTCAGACATCGAGTTGACGAAGTAAATCGTTGCCTTCTTCCGTCGTAGCGGTTGTTCTAGTGACTCAGGATGAGTTCGGACGGTACCGTTGAAGTGTGATTTGCCCGGATTGATCAATCCCGCATACTTCTCTTGACCCATTGCTTCCAAGCGGCGCGTCATCGTGACTGCATAGCAGAAATCGCACCCCGCAGAGGCACGCGTGCATCCAGTGACGGGATTCCACGTTGCTTCGGTCCACTCGATTGAGGACTGTGCCATGTCAGCCAGCAGGAAAGGTCGGAAACAAGATGATCTTTGGCTGTGACACCTGAGTGTCACATTCCAGATAGTGCTAGTAGTGTATCAGGTAACAAACTAAGACCCGCCCAGAAATAACAGCACTTTGTCGTTCAGCCCCTTACTCTTGCCTGGTTCGACGACGTGACCATCAGGAGTACGAACGATGATTATACCCGAGTCATGAAGATTTTTTACAGTCGCTCGATATTCCTTATGAAAGAACTGCAAGAAGTGATCTTGGACAATATTACCCCACGTCTCCACCCTACTGAGCCCAGGTGATTTGGAGATATAACGCGGTACGAAATCAACCAGCGCGGCAGTTACGTAATGACGACCTCTTTCCCATGCCTGAAAGTCTGCGTCGCCGATTTGGCCGTGAAAGAGCGGAGTCTTTTCCTGAACACTCCTCCTGTGAAGCTCATTCCCGATGGCATTCCCCATCGTCTCATTCATCAGCTTTAAAGCCTCGATATTGGCAGAGCCATGAATGAGCCTGTAGTTGGGTGAAGCCTCGTCTTTCTCACGTACAGGGCATTGGCCAACAAAGTTCAGTCCCTCTGATTTCAACTTGTTGATATACCCATCCACGACAAGCTTAGACCTCGCTTCAGTGCTGAGGTGATCCTCATATTGAAACTCGCGCCACCAATCGCCCCCAAGAGTCTTATCAAGGCTAGCGAGTTTACTTCTTGTATTTGGGTCAAGCCCTGTAAGTCCGCGGGCACGTACGCTATCTCGTGCTGATTTCTTATGGAAATCAGCGACCATGAAGTTGATAAGCACCTCAGTACTCAATCCTTGCTTAACCCTTCGAAGAAGTGGAGCGAGTAGCTCGAAATCGTATCCCGTGATAGAGTATGGATCTATGAATACGAATAGCGAACGCTGCTCTACAAATTTCTGAAGTAGCTCGAGTAAGCGTAGAGACCGAACGTTGCGCACGTGAGCATCCGGAAAATTCCTAAGCCGTGCACTTAGCTCGGTATGCAACTCCTCGTTCAAATTCCCAAAGACCGCTGACCATTTGCCAGGCGCGGTTGCCTCAGCTGCTTTAACGATGAGAATCGGAGAACCTTCGGAGCCATCATCGAAAATACCTTTGCCAGCGAACAGATCAGCGAAAAGAACTGGCTTGTCAATGTTTCTTGTCTGTCGCCTCGTCAAGATCTTATTCAGGTACGGCGGGATATAGTTTGCCAGGATCAGATCTTTCTGAATAGACCATGGCTTCTTGGAACCAAAAAAAACACGATCAGCCTCTTTTAGCCAACGAGGTGCAGGCATTCCGAACGGCGCTAGGTACTAATGATAGTAAAATACACCCCAATGAGTCAGAGCTATTAGATATATCTGTACACCGGCATCAATCCGCTTTCCAGCCTTTGTCTTTCTGTTTTACAGGGTCTGCGTCATGTGCCTGCCGAGTAATCCGTGGCGTAGGCCATCTGCTCGTCGCTCAGCACGTCGAGGGAGAGCCCCATCGTTTCGAGCTTCATCAGGGCGATTTCCTGGTCGAGCTCCACAGGCAGGTCGATGACCGTCTTTTCGACCTTCTCGCCTGCTTCGTGCGACTTGATGAGCGCGAGGTGCGCCTGGAACTGGATGGCGAAGCTCATGTCCATCACCTCGCTCGGGTGGCCTTCGGCAGCGGCGAGGTTGACGAGGCGGCCGTCGGCGAGGACGTAGACCTTTTTGCCGTTCTCCAATGTGTACTCGCGGTTGTTGTCGCGGATGATCCGCGTGTCCACCGAGATCTCTGCCAGTTCTTCGAGGTTGAGCTCCACATCGTAGTGGCCCGTGTTGCAGACGATGGCGCCTTCCTTCATCGCGAGGAAATGCTCGCCCCGGATGACGTCCTTCATGCCCGTCGCGGTCACGAAGATGTCGCCGATCCGGGCGGCTTCCTCCATCGGCATGACGCGCATGCCTTCGAGGGTGGCCTTGAGGGCGGCTGTCGCCTTGACCTCCGTGATGATCACGTTGGCGCCCATGCCCTTGGCGCGCATCGCTACGCCGCGGCCGCAGTGGCCGTAGCCCGCAACAACGAAATTCTTACCGGCGAGCAGCACCGACGAAGCGCGCAGGATGCCGTCGAGCGTGGACTGCCCCGTGCCGTACACGTTGTCGAAGTCCCACTTCGTCTCTGCATCGTTGACGGCGTAAACGGGGTAGAGGAGCTTGCCGTCGGCTGCCATCGCTCGGAGGCGGTGGACGCCGGTCGTGGTCTCTTCAGAACCGCCGATGATGTCGTCGGCTTTCTCGGGGAACGTGCTGTGGACGCGGAAGATGAGGTCGGCGCCGTCATCCAGCGTCGTGTGTGGCGTCTTGTCGATGGTGCGGTCGATGCACCAGTAGAAGTCTTCGGTGTTCTGGCCGTACCACGCGTAGATCTGGATGCCTGCCTCGGCGAGGGCCGCAGCCACTTCATCGTTCGTCGAGAGCGGGTTGCAGCCACTCCAGGCGACTTCCGCGCCGCAAGCCGCCAGCGTCTCGATCAGCACTGCGGTCTCCTTCGTTACGTGGAGGCACCCAGTAATCTTGTAGCCTCCGAACGGCTTCGTCTTGCTGTATTCCTCGCGGAGTTTCATGAGCACGGGCATCCGGCTCTCCGCCCACTCCATGCGCAGGCGCCCGGCTTCGGCGAGGCTCAGGTCGGCGACTTTGTACTGTCCTTCTTTGTGGTCCATAGGGATTGACGTTTAGTTCTTGGTTCGTAGTACTTGGGAAAGGCGGATTGTGCTCTCATGCCACTGCGGGAGGAATCTCCCAAGAAAGAAGGACAAAGAGCGAAGTGCGCGTTACGCAACCTCATGCACGGCCTGCTTGAGTTGCTCGACGTGGTCGATCTGCTCCCAGGAGAATTCATTGCGGCCGAAGTGCCCGTAGGCGGCTGTCTGCTCGAATCCGGGCTGCAAAAGATTGAGGCGGTCGATGATGGCACGCGGGCGAAGGTCAAACGTCTCCGTGATGATCTCCGCAAGGCGGTCGTCGGATACGACGCCGGTGCCGTAGCTGTTCACATCCACCGAAACCGGTTCGGCGACACCGATGGCATAGGCCACCTGAACGAGCACCTCTTCTGCCAAACCGGCAGCCACGAGGTTTTTCGCCGCGTGGCGGGCAGCGTAGGCTGCGGAGCGGTCCACCTTACTGGGATCCTTGCCCGAGAACGACCCTCCTCCGTGCGCGCCCTTACCGCCGTAGGTGTCCACGATGATCTTACGGCCCGTAAGCCCCGTGTCGCCATGTGGCCCGCCGACTACAAAACGGCCGGTCGGATTGACATGGAGGATGAGGTCTTCGTCGATGAGGTGGGCGTGCTGGAGGCTCGGGAGGACGTGACGCTGCACGTCGGCCCGGATCTGATCCAGCTCCACATGCTCATCGTGCTGCGTAGAGACCACGATGGTGTGAATGCGGCGGACGGTCTTGCGGTCCTCTTCGTACTCGACCGTCACCTGGCTCTTGGCATCGGGGCGGAGGTAGGCCATTACCTCTCCGGCGCGGCGGATCTCCGCAAGGCGTCGGACTATCTCGTGCGAGGTCATCAAGGCGAGCGGCATGTACTCAGGCGTCTCGGAGCACGCGTAGCCGAACATCATCCCTTGGTCACCGGCGCCCTGCTCAACGTGGAGTCCCTTGTCGCCGTCTACGCCCTGTGCAATATCATCGCTCTGCGCGTGAATGGAGGTCAGCACACCGCACGACTGCGCGTCGAACTGGAGCCCGGGATCCGTGTAGCCAATCCGCGAAATCGTTTTCCGCACCACCTCCTGAACATCTACGTACGCCTTCGTGGTCACCTCGCCCGATACCATGACGAGCCCTGTGGTGCAAAGCGTTTCGATGGCGCAGCGGCTGTTCGGATCCTGCGCGAGGAACGCATCGAGGAGGGCGTCGGAGATCTGGTCCGAAATCTTATCGGGGTGTCCTTCGGAGACGGATTCGGAAGTGAAGAGGTAGGCCATGTGTTGTCTAACGATCTTAAAAAAGCGATTTTCCGCCGTAGCTGTACAAAATAGTCGCCTGGTGATGCCGGGTTCCATCCTGGGGCGCGTCTTTGCGGCGTCTTCGGACAAGTGTGCGCCGGGCTTCGTTGCACGCAGCAGCGGTTTTGCAGTAGCTTATTTGCCGCCTGTGGATCTTGCACAATGCGCTCCGCACGCATCCTTGCTCCCTATATCACCCGACCCATTATGTCGAACGGTAACGACCTCGAAGCACGCGTCACCGCCATCATCATAGAAAAGCTTGGCGTTGACGAAAAAGACATCGCTCGCGAAGCTTCTTTCACCAATGACCTCGGCGCAGATTCTCTTGACACCGTCGAACTCATCATGGAATTCGAAAAAGATTTTGACCTGACGATTCCCGACGAAGATGCCGAGAAGATCGCCACGGTCGGCGACGCCATCGATTACATCCAGGAGAAGGCGGGCGCCTGAAGCCCACGCGTTTCCCACTGCTCCGGAAGGGGGAGAGGGAGAGAGGGTGCACGGGGACGCTTCCCCTCCTCTCTTTCTTTCCCCCTTCCCCTTAGAGCCTGCTCACAGTAGATCGTGAAGGACCGTTTCGGGTCATTCCGGACCGCTTCGGCGTTGCACTCGTCGTCCGGGACTACTGCCCCGACCTTCTCGCGCGCCTTGAATCGGCCTCAGACTGCCCTCGAACAGATCTCAACACGCCTACTACGAACAGGCTCTAGGAGCCTGTCTGACTAAGGACGGATCTACTGCGGCGGCGATAAATCGGCCCATTTCTCCGACCTTTTTCGTTCCGTAGCTCCACTATGCGCCTCAAAAGATCGAAGAAATGTACTCGATTCCTCACTCGCCTCGCTACAATCCCCTTAGTCAGACAGGCTCCTAGCCCATGCCCACCTCGCCCGACAACCGCGTCGTCGTAACCGGCCTTGGCGCGCTGACGCCCATCGGTCTCGGCACTCCCGCCTACTGGGATGGCCTCATGGAAAGCCGCAGCGGCGCGGCGTCTATCACCAGCTTCGACACATCGGAGTTCACGACCAAGTTCGCCTGCCAGCTGAAAGATTTCGATGTGACGAACTACCTCGACCGTAGGGACTCGCGGCGGTTGGAGGCCTTCTCGCAGTACGCGCTCATTGCCTCGGACGAGGCGCTGAAGGATGCCGGTATCGACCCGGAAAGCCTCTCTGAGGAGGAAAAAAATAGCATCGGCGTAGTGTTCGGGAGCGGCATCGGCGGGATGCAGATCTTCCACGAGCAGGTAACCGAGTACAACGATGGCGGCCCTCGACGGATCTCGCCGTTCTTCGTGCCCATGATGATTCTGGACATCGCGGCCGGGTTGATCGCGATGCGCCACGGGCTTCGTGGGCCGAACTACGCCACCGTCAGCGCGTGCGCTACGAGCAACAACGCCATCGGCGACGCCTACATGCTGATCAAGAACGGCCTGGCGAATATAGTTGTCTGCGGCGGATCCGAAGCGGCGATTATTGAAATAGGCGTGGGTGGATTTGCTGCGATGCGCGCGCTTTCCACACGCAACGACGACCCTGAGACGGCCAGCCGTCCCTTCGATGCCGAGCGCGATGGTTTTGTGATGGGTGAGGGTGCGGGTGCGTTGGTCCTGGAGCGACTCAGCAGCGCGCAAGGCCGTGGAGCTACGATCCACGCAGAGATGATTGGCTTGGGCATGAGCGCCGATGCCCACCATCTTACCGCCCCCCATCCGGAAGGCGAGGGCGCCAAGCTGGCGATGAAGATGGCGCTGAAGACCTCTCGCATCCAACCGGAGGACGTGGATTACCTCAACATGCACGGCACCAGCACGCCGCTCGGCGACGTGGCCGAAACCGAGGCCATAAAGAAAGTTTTCGGCGCCCACGCATACGAGATGAACCTGTCCTCCACGAAGAGCATGACGGGGCACCTGCTGGGGGCCGCCGGCGCCATTGAAGCCATTGCATCCATCCTCGCGGTGAAGCACGACCGCATCCCGCCTACGATCAATTTCTCCAATCCGGACCCACAGTGCGACTTGAACTACACGTTCAACGAGCCTCAGGACCGGAAAGTAGACGTGGCGCTCTCAAACGCATTCGGGTTCGGCGGCCACAACACATGTGTAGTGTTCAGAAAGTTCGACGACGTGTAGAGCGCGGAGAAGCTTTCTAGGAGGCTGTCGAAATACGTCATCCTGCCTGCGGCGGTGCCTCTCGGCGACAGAGCCCGCTTTTCGACGGCCTCTCGAATGGTATGCAGCAGTTTGCCAACCGGGCTCGCCCCCACCTGTCCTCCCCCGCTGGCGGAGGGACGTTAGTCCTGAGGTCCGTACTTACCGGTTGGCACATAGAGATGAGTCGGCATGGTGTAGGAACACATGTGATCGAGCAAATCAGCAATGATCAATCGTTTTGATGGAGTGGCCGCTCCGCGAATTCTCCCCCCCGGCGGGGGGAGCTAGAGAGGGCGAGCAATCAGGTTGGGCGCTTCACCAGGAGTCTGTGGAAAAACGTCATCCAACCTACGACGGCGCCTCTCGGCGACAGAGCAGGTAATTCAACAGCCTCTTGACAGGCCCTCGTGACGGGCTCGGCATTGAGCGGGCCTTTTTTTGTGCCCACACTTTGGGGTGGTGAGCGCACAGTGAGCGCAAAGTGGTCTTGTGGCTGAGCGCAAATGGGCGGTTTCCTTCCGGTGTTCAATGGATTCGCCCCTCGGCGTGGCATCGTCCTCGCCGATGGGCCCTTCTCACACCCAACCAGCAACCACGATGTACCACTCCCTTCACTCCCCAGTCCGCCTGGCGGCGCCTTTCGTCCTCGCGGGCCTAGTGCTTGCTCTCGGGCTCCTTTCCGCGCCGACGCTCTCCGACGCGTCGAGTCACCGCGAGGCTCCGCTGATCTCTAACGATCCGCAGGCCGACAACACGGATGTCTACGCGTTCGTGTCGCCGGATGACCCCAGCACGGTCACCATCATAGCCAACTACATCCCACTGGAGCTGCCGGAAGGCGGGCCAAACTACAGCAGCTTCGGCGAAGACATCCGCTACGAGATCCACATCAAAAACCAGACATCGGTAGGCCCACTAGGCACGGCAACCGACGACCTCACGTACCGGTTCACGTTCGACCAGATCAATGAGGACCCGACGACGTTCTTCAACATCAGGTTGGGCGCTCAGAACCTGAAAACCACGTATACCCTGGAGCGCAGCACCGACGGTGGATCGTCGTTCGAGACGATTGTTTCCAACGGCGTCGTCCCGGCCAACAACATCGGTCCGCGTTCCATCGAAGACCCGACATTGGGTCTGGGTATGACCTACGATCAGCTCTCGCAGGATGCCATCACGACGGCCTCGACCGGCGAGACGGTCTTTGCCGGCCCTCGCGACGACCCGTTCTTCGTGGACCTCGGCGGCATCTTTGACGTAGGCGGCGTCCGCAGCGACTTCGGCACGAACCCGTCGAATTCTGACAACGCGCGGGACGCCGTAGCGGGTTTCAATACGCACAGCCTCGCCCTCCAGATTCCGATCTCGACCCTCCAGAAGGATGGGCTGACGGCGGATCAGGCCGATGATATCCTCGACCCCGACTTCGTGATCGGCGTGTGGGCATCAGCGTCGAGACCACAGATGCGCACGCTCTCCACTACGGGCGACAAGCCCACGCACAGCGGCCCATGGGTGCAGGTATCGCGGCTCGGGATGCCCCTTACCAACGAGGTCATCATCCCTATTGGTGAGAAGGACCACTGGAATGCGACGACGCCCTACGACGTAGCCGAGCAGGACTTCGACGTCTTCTTTGCCAATCCTGAGTTGGCCCTTTACATGGGCAATGGCGCATTCGGCCCAGCGGTACCCGGCCTGAGCGATGATCTCGTCATCGCAATGAATTCGTACCCGGCCATCGGCGACCCCGATGGAGACGGACAGGACGGCTTCAACTTCAACACCGGAGAGGACGGCGTCTTCGACCTCGTAGAGGCCGGTATCGATCTCTCAGGAACCGCCTTCGCCGTTCCGTTGAAACCGGCAGGAACAGGAAGTCCCTCGGCCCTCGCGGGCGACAACGAGCCGCGCCGTGTAGACATCCTGCCCATCTTTCGCTTTGGCGTGCCGAACCTCATCCCGTATCAACTCGCTACAGGCAAGACCGGCGGGCCGCTCTCCGACGGCAAACCGTTCATCAACAACTTCCTGCCGATCACGCAAACCGGCTCGGGCGACCTCTATGGCGGCGATATGCTCCGCCTCAACATGGCCGTGCCGCCGACGGATCGCTACGGCCAGGAGTTCCAGGATTTCGCACACATGGGGCTCATCCGCGCCGCCGTGCTCGGCCTGACGGACCCGGCCTATAACACGACGGCAAACCTCGAGTTCATCCCCCACATGGACGGCTTCCCCAACGGCCGCCGCCTGGAGGATGACGCAACCGCCATCGAGATACAGGCGGTGGGCGGCGTTATTCTCGCTGCCGTGGGGCTTCCGTACGACGATGCGGTCGCCGGCGATTACTCCGACCTCGTGTCGCAAATGTTGGTTAATGCGCTGGGTTTCGTGGCGGGCCCAAAGGCCAACGATGTCCCGCTGCTATTGTACTTCCCGTACATGGCTAACCCGCACCGGGGCTACGACTACGTGAAGCAACTCACGGCGGAGCCGCCGCCGGGCACCGTTGGCATCCAGCCAATGGGCATCGGGGTGCCGGAAGGATTCCTGCTCGGTCAGAACTACCCCAACCCGTTCAATCCGAGCACGACCATCCAGTACCAGCTAGCCAACGGGGGGCGTGTCCAGCTCAATGTCTTTGACGTTCGCGGGCGCCTCATCCAGACGCTCGTGGACGAGGAGCGTCCCGCCGGAACGCACGAGGTCAACTGGGATGCCGCGCGACTGGCCAGTGGCACGTACCTCTACCGGCTTCAGGTGAACGACCGCGTCGTATCGACGCGGCAGGCGACGCTCATCAAGTAGCGTCCGTCCCCCTATGAGGCTGTTGAAATACGTCATCCTGCCTCCGGTGGCGCCTCTGGGCCGATCTCCACGTTGCCCCGCAGTACTGCGGGGCGGCCTCGATCTCAACCGAGATACACTCACCTCAGCGAAAGAGCACTTCTTCAGAGGACTGCGAGGCGCCGCCCCCCAAGTTCGCTACTCGGCGGGGCGGTGCAGCCCTCGTCTCTACTCGTCCAACCCCCTCATCCCATGTCTTCCCGTAAACCACTCTTCTCACTACTCCTCGTGGCCGCGCTGGCTGGAGGAATCTGGATCGTACTGTCCGGCAACCGGCCGGACGCCCTTCCGAAAGACCTCGATCGTGTCGATCCCTCGTCCGCGTTCCTGAACGCCGAAGCGTCGATTTCCTATTACCGCGAGGCCATCCACCGCAACCCCGACGCCGTGGAAGAGCGTGCGCGCCTGGCGCACGTGCTCCTTCAGCAGGCACGCTCAACCGGCCGTGAGGCCGAATTCATCCCGGAGGCCCGTCAGCTTCTTGAGGATGCGCTCGCCCTCGACCCCGAGCACTTCTACGGCCTGACGCTCCAGGCGTCGCTTTTCAACACGCTGCACAGGTTTGAGGACGCGCGCGATGTCTCCGAACGCCTCCTAGAGCGCTATCCGCAGCACGCCTTCGCGATGGGCACGCTGGTGGATGCCCTCGTAGAACTGGGCGAATACGAGCAAGCCGTAGAAACCGCCGACGCGATGCTCGCGCTCAGACCCGGGCTTCCGTCCTATTCCAGGGCTTCGTACCTGCGCGAGCTCAACGGCGACACCGACGGCGCTATTGCCGCCATGACGATGGCCGCCGATGCCGAGCCGACCGGCCGTGAGAGCCGCACATGGGCGCTGTACCAACTCGGCAACCTCTACCTCGCTGACGCCAAACCGGATACCGCCGCCTTCATTTTCGACGGTATCCTGGAGGAGCGCCCGGATTTCATTCCCGCTCTGACGGGCCTCGGCCACGTGGCATTGGCAAAAGGAGATGTGGATCTGGCCATCGCACGGTTGGAGGAGGCGCGTGCGCTGAGTCCGCGCGAGGCGATTGACCAGCTACTCGTAGAGGCCTACACGCTTACCGGAGACAAGAACAGGGCACGTGACGCGGCAAACCGGGTGCTTGAGGGCCTGAAGAATGCCCGCGAGATGGGCGAAATCGTGGATATGGAGGAGGCCGATTTTCTCGCCGACCTCGGCCGTGATATTCCGCGTGCGCTGGAACTGGCACGTGGCCAGCTTGAGCGCCGACCGGGGCACCTTCACGCGAACGAGACGTTCGCCTGGACCCTCTATAAGAGCGGCATGGCGGAGGAAGCCGTCTTCTACATCGAGCAGGCCATGCGTCTGAACACCGGCGATGCTATGGTGCACTACCGCGCCGCGCGGATCTACGAAGCCGCCGGCCAGCCGGCGGATGCCGCCGAGCATTTGCAGTTAGCCTTAGATGCCCATCTACGAATCGAAGGCCCCTCAGCGGCGCAGGATGCGGAGGCGTTGCTGGCGGGTTTGGACCAGCGAGGAAGTGCGCCTGTTCAGGTTGCCAGTACCAGCCGGTAGCCTCCCAAGTACCAAATCCCAGGTATCAAATTCCAAGTGGTCTCATGAAGCAGCCTTTGTGATTTGGAGTTTGGTACTTCAGACTCACAATTCCTTATGAGTCTATTGAATTACGGGCTCCGTCGTAGGCCGTATTACTTATTTCAACAGACTCCTAGCAGGGGGAGATATTGCACCTGGTTGGAAGCCTGTTGAAGGATTACTGAGGCAAGTTGTTCTCGGCGAAAGGCACCGCCGCAGGTAGGATGACTTTTTCAAAAGACTCCTAGGAATGTTTAGGGACTCGGCATATTGTGTCCAATCCGCTGAAGCTGCGCCCTCCGTGATGCTGCCTGCCGGTCCCGGCTTGTTCACGCATTCAACTCCCGCTGCCAGAGAATCTCGGCCACGCGCCCGGTGGCCTTCTTGAGGTGCCGGCGGAAGGTGCTCAGAGGCACCTCAAGCATCTCGGCGACCTGCTCCTGGCTGCCTGAGGGGTGCAGGTACATACGGTACAGGCCCCGGTAGAGGCGCTCATCGCGTGGCGTGGCCTCCAGCGTCTTCGCCGCCTCTGCCAGCAGAATCCGCAAGGCCTCGATGCGATCGGCGGCATCGGCATCGGCGCCGACCGTATCCGTTACGATCCGAACATTGAGAAGCGGGTGATCGGCGAGCGTTGCGGGGCGGGCGTAATGGCGGAAGGCATCGCCGACGGCTTTGGTGAAAGCAGCCTCATCGAGCACGGCCACGGGCTGCTCGGAAACCACGGGAGCGGAAGGTGTATCGGAGGTTGCCGTCTCGCGCGCGGCAAGCAGATCCAGCCACTGCATCCAGGGCAGCACGCGCCAGTCGTGGGTGAAGACACCGAAAGAATGCTCGCCCACCTCGTAGCCGGCCTCCGGCGTGTGGAGAAGCTCGGCGTAGCCGCAGAAGGGCGCCCAGAACTCGGTGTCGGCGCAGGGGAAAAAGGTAAAGGCGAGCTTGGGCGTGGTGAGGTAATGCTGCGCGATCTTTAGGAAGATCTGACTCTGGAAAGCGGAGACTGCCTGGTACGTGTCCGCGGCCATCCAGAAGCGAAAGTGCGTAGCCCGCTCACCCGATCGCAGCGGCGCGTGTTCGTCGAGATAGGCCAGCGCGTGTTGCACGGCCGGATCAACATGGCGGTCCTCCTCTGCCAGTTCGTCGAGCGGAAGCAGGAGCAGAAAGGCCCCGGGCTGCCCCTCAGTGCCTCGAAAAACAAGCGCGCGATCTGCATATCGTTCTAACCAGAACGCGGCGAGGCCAGCAGCGTCCTCGCCTTCGTGGCGCTCGACCATCGCTATCAGCAGCGGCAGGTCGGCTTCGGTAGGCGGCTCGGGCACGGCACTTCCCGTTTCCTGCCAATCGAGGAATGGCTTGATGACGGGGTTATCGCGGTGGAGGAACATGTAGTCCGAGAGCACCCGCTGCTGGTCGCGGCCAACGGTTTCGGAAAGACGGCGGGCGTAGTAGGCGCGAGCGCGGTCGTGCAGAAGCGCGAACCGGTCCGGGTTCCTCCAGCGCAAGTCCGTCGCCAGCGCTTCGCGCGCGAGATCGTGGGGGTAGAGGCCGTAAGGCCCTGCGTTGATAAAAGAGACGTGGCGCATCCACTCGAAAAGCGGGCGGGCGTCCTCAACACCTATCATTTCGGCCAGCAATGCCTCATTGACGCCTCGGACGAGCGCGCATGCTTCCAGCGCGGCACGATGCTCGGGTCCGGGCACGTGTTGGACAAACTGCTCGATTAGCATGGCAACGACATCAGGCGCAGCGTCCGGCTGGAAGGCAAGATCGGGGTGGAGGTCAAAAAGATCCGCGACGAGCGAGAGGGCCAGGGGATGACCATGCGTGAAGGCGATCACGGCGTCCTGTTGCTCTGACGCGACTTTGCGATGGGTGAGGTAGGCGCGTCCCTCGTCGTCTGAGAGCGGCCCTAGTTGCACGGATTGGGCGAGCGCCTGCCAACCAGGATCGGCCAGCCATGCCGAGCCGAGGGGGTGGCGGCCCGCCGTAACCACAAGCACGTGCGCGGGAAGCGCCGGCATGAAAACCTCACGGAGCCATGTATCGAGTGGCGCGAGCAACTCGTAGGTGTCCAACAGGAGCACGACTCGCCCCGGAAGCCCGTCGAGAGCGGAAGCCGGCACAGCGTCGGGAGGAAGCCCAAGAGCATCGGCGAGCGCTTCCTCAAAGCTCTTGGGATCCGCATCGAGATTGCGCCCGTCCAGCGATGCCACCCTGACGCCCTCCTGAACTGCCAGCCCTGCGAAAAGCCGCAGCAGGGTGCTCTTGCCGATGCCGCCCGGCCCATACACATGCAGCAGATGGAACGGTAGCTCCTCTGCGTGCAGTGCTTCGAGGAACAACGCGGTCTCGCGTTCGCGGCCAACGATCTGGGCACGGCGTGCGGCGTTCAGCCGGTCGGCCAGGCGAAGGGGCATACGTAGCCTCGGACGGATACGGACGGAAGGGGCTAAAATAGCACTCACAGCTTTCACGGATGACGCTTCATAGACAAAGCAGTAATGTGGTTAAGGTGGTGGACGCAACACATGGCTAGGAGGCTGTTGAAGTACTACGCCGTAAGCGAGGCGCGCGAATCTTGGCCGAGATCAAGGCGCGAAATCGCAGGCGAATCGGTGATTCGTCGAGTATTTCGCAACGCAGAGATCGGGCAAGAGGTGCCGCCGCAGGTAGGTGGAGTATTTCAACAGCCTCCTAGGAGGCTGTTGAAATAAGTCATGCGGCCTACGACTGAGCACGAAATTCAACAGACTCGTAGGGAATTGTGAGTCTGAAGTACCAAGATCCAAACTCCAAATCACAAAGGGTGCCTCATGAGACCGCTTGGAATTTGATACTTGGAATTTGGTACTTGGGAGGCTGTTGAACTACATCATCCGATCCGGCGACAAGCCTGCCACGCGCTCGCTGCGGGGAGCACGTTTTTCAACAGCCTCCTAGCACCCGGCGTCTCGTCCAGCCTAACATCGAATCGTGCTCATCCACCAGAGTATCCTGTGCCCACTTCACGTCCAATGTGCGTCCATACCAGGAAGTACCAGCAGATAGCCGCACGCACGAATGCGGAGGGGTACGGCATGCCGTGCCCCTACCGCAATTACAACCTGGGCGCCGTCGTCACCTAAAAACCACCTCATCCACCACCTCCCTTCCGAGGTGTTCGTTGATGCGGTCGCGCCAGCTTTCACGTTGGAGGTGAAGCTGATGCCGCCACGCGGCGGAGCGGATCTTGATGAAAAGCCGGCCATCGCGCACCCAAACGGACTCCGTCACCTGTTCGATGGCCGGGCCGGCGAGCTTCGGCCACGCGTCCACAGCGCGCGCCTGGTCCATTTTGTCGCGGTAGCCGAGCCGGTCAATCAGCTCGCCGAGGACGGCGCCGAGGCGTTGGGGAGAGTTGGAATAGAAAGACACGGTTGGATAGTTCGTATTGCGTAATGCGTAGGGACAGGCCGTGGGCGTGTCCGATGTTGCAGCAAAAACTGGATGCACCGCGAAGGTAGACAATCAGGTGGACATCAACTCCGCGTGGCGAGGTGCCACAGGAAACCCAGCTCGGCCTGGCCGCCGATAAACAGCACAATCAGGATCACCCCGATCACGCCGAGCGGCGCGCCGTAGCCGAGGAGCATGGCCCGCTGCATCGGGACGCGGGTTACGTGCGCGAAGTCGTTGAGCATCCGCCCGGTCGCAACGATCTCCACGCCCAGCCATACGAAGAGGAGCAGCGGCGCGAGCGCCGTGGCGGCGCGGGGCGGCATAGCGGCCAGCATCATCGCCCAGATCATTAGAAGAACAACCGGCCAGCGGCTCCAGACAACGAGCGTGAGGGCCTGTTGCGCTCGGATGCGGTGCCGCCTTCCCGTGAGCACGTACAGCCAGAAGATGTTGAACAACAGCCAGAGGCCGAAGCATAAGGCGAGGAGCAATACGAGTAACAGCGGCTCGCCCAGAAGTTGATTGAGCCGCGCCTGCGCGTCTAGCGTCCAGCTTGAGACGGCCGTGGACAAGGCATCTGTGCGGCCGAGGGCGCGAAGCACGGAAGCCCCCGCCACGCCGCCGGCGAGCGACAGCGCTAGCCCTAGCATGGCGTTGAGCCCCGCGTTGAGGTCGTAGCCCCGCTGGATGGACTCGCGGTAAAAATCGTGGCGCCCGAAGTACTTCGACGAGAGGACGCCAAACCGAGGCGTCAGCCAGTAGAGCATCCCCATTCCCATCAACAGCAGCCAGCCCACGAAGACCATCAGCGCCGCAGTCCGCGTCTCCGAAACCACGTTGCCCGCGTCAAACGCGAACACGCGCTGCGTGCCGGTAAAGAATCCGCGCACCACATCCAGCGCAGGGCGTTCGAGGCTGTCGGGCTCTGCGCCGTTGAGCCCGTACACAATGCCCTCAACCTCTGCCCGCTGGTCCATCCCGCCGATGCGGATCCTGCCCCCGCGAAGGCGGGGGGCTGCGTCGCGCCAGCGATAAATGAACAGGGCCATCAGCCCGAAGGGCTGCTCTAATATGCCGCCAAGGCCGTTTTCGAGCATTCTGGCCTGCGCCACCGGCGTGCCCGCCTTCCGCCATCCACCCTCATTTCCGGGCCGTACGGGAGCCCCGAATGCCCCGATCCCGGCGGGAGTGTCGTGCCTGTTTCGCCAACGACCCAAAAGGGCCACGGGGTCGGCCTGGCGGGCGTCGAGGAGAATGAAATCGACGGTATGATCGCAGCGGTCGTCGTTGGGGAAGCGCGTGAGATAGTAGGACTGGCTACCTGTAGGGCCTTGTTCTCTTACCAATTGAGCAAGGCCTTCGAAGTACGGCCGTGCCCTCGGGTCGCTCGTATCCACGTACTGTGCCAGCCCAAAATGACGCGCCGAGCGGAAAAGCTGGGCTCGCCGTAGCATCTCGGTGAGAGTTCGTTCGGCAAAACTCAGCGTGTCGATCAGGTGTGGCGCGGGCAGGTTGGCGATGGGCAGATCCTGATAGAAAGCGATTCCGAGCACATCCGCTGCACGAAGGAGAAGCGTGTCTTCGATGGCCGGCGTCCGGATCGCGCGCACGCCCATCCGCCGCATCTCCAGCAGGTCGTCCAGCGCGGCATCGAGCGAATCCGGCCGTTGCCACACCATCCCTCTTAGCTGCGGGGCCATGGGAGCAAGCGGCCCGATCACGGCGATTGGCCCCATCGAATCGGCAGCAGCAACGAGAATGCGTTGAAAGGCCTCGCGGGCCGGATCGTTACGAATGGCAGACGAATCGGCCGTCATGGACGTGTCGGCAATCGTCCGCTGGACACGCGGCGGCTGAATAGCCTGAGGTTGTGGAGGCGTTGGCCTGACGGTCTGGGGACGGGGGCGCGTTGGCCTCGGCCGGGGCGGCGGCGGAACGGCAGGCGCCTCCGGCTCCGTTTCATCCAATTCCTGGGCCACCGGGTGTTCTTCAACCGGCTCGGGCGCCGGTTCGGGCTCGGGCTCCTGCGGGGTTTCTTCGGGCGGAGGCTCGGGGGCTTCTTGAGGCGGAGCCGGGGCTTCCTGAGGCGGAGGCGGTGCTTGCTGAGGTGGCGGCGGAGTGCCCGTCGAATCCTGGGCGCGAACTACTCCCGGGGCGAGGACCAATCCTGCCGGCACAGCGATGAGGAGCAGGATTCTTCGGAAAAGTGGCTTGATGGGCATCGGCCAATGTGAGCAGGCGCACGGCTGGACTAGCTTCGTCACAGAACATAATGGCTCGTGACCTCTGAAAAGTAGCGCCATGAGAGCACGTTGTTAATCGGTCTGTGTGGCGAGTGCAAGGTGCGCATCCTCTCACCGAGTGTAAAACAGAACGGGGCCAGACGACAACTCGTCCGGCCCCGCATGCAAACGAAGGAGAATGGTCTGATATCAGACGTTCTCGTTGAGCGGAATTGGGAAAAACTCCCACACCTCGTCAGGTACTCCACATGCGGTACCCTCACTTCCATCACGATCGATCGGGAGGGTATTCAGTTGGCCGAAGCGACGTACATCGATCCAGCGCTGACCCTCGCCGTACAATTCATAGCGGCGCTGGTTCAGAACTTCGTCTAGCACGGCACCCTCCTCGGCTGCCCCGCTATAGTTCGGCAATCCCGCGGCATTGCGGACCACATCCAGATCAGTGATGGCGCCGGCTAGGTCACCTGTACGGGCCCGTGCTTCGGCTCGGACCAGAACCAGCTCCCCATTGCGGATGATCGTGATCGGGGACAGGCTGTTCTTGTAAACAAAGAAGCCGTAACTGGACGTCAGAAAGTCGAGGGTGCGTTCCACGCCAAGCAACACTTTGTCTGCACGCGTATCGCCGGCTTCGAGGTCGTCCACATAGCTTGGATGTGCCAGAATGACGTCTCCTTCCGGGTTGTCGGGCGGGGTGAAAAACGGGTTGACAATATCCCCGGAACCCGTCGAGAATGAGTGGGCAACTCCGGTCGTGAGATCGCCTGCCGTATCGAGGAACGAACCGCCCAACAGCACGAGGGCGTCGGCATCGTCGCCCGCGTACAGCGCTATGCGGGCAGCTACACCGCGATTGACCATCCGGAACTCCGAAGGTGTCATGGAGCCGGATGAACCATCGAGATGAGAGAAACCGTTTGAGAGCGGGAAGAAAAACTCGCTCCCACCTGCCGCTAGGTCTGCCGCACCCGAATCAAGTAAGTCAGCTATCTTCACCAACGCTGCGGCATAGCCAACCACCGGTCCCGGCTCATCATCCCCCGGCCCGATGAAGCGAACGCCATTACTGAACGTCATATTGAGGTTTTGCAGATACTGGAGGGCCTGCCATGTCTTGGCAAAGCCGCTCGCGCCTGCTTTTTCTGCATCCGATAGCGTGGTATTGAGTTCGAGCGCCTGACGCATAATGTTGGCGTTTCGAATCGTCACGTACCGCGCACCCCAGGGACGTGTGGTGTAAAAGCTGTTATTGTCGAGGGTTGACGTACACCGACCCAGTAGGTCCGTCGTAAACCGGGGATCCGCACTTAGCATGCGCCAATACTCCCGGCCTATTACGCCTACGTCGATAAGGTAGAGGTCGATGTCGACGCGCGCGGACGCTTCAATGCCTGCGGCTAGGTTGATGAGGGCGTCGCGCGTGGGATTGTCGATGATGTCGTCGACGCTTGGCCCGTTGGGGTCAGCTCGGTCTTCGACTTCGAAAAGGTCGCAGCCGGCCAGCATGAATGCGGCGAGCAGAACCAGAATGAGACGGTGCGAAAGGATCTTCATCGGATTTAGGGGTCGGGGCCGCTCAGAGGCCGAAGCTTAGGTGAAACAGAACGCTACGCGACGACGGGAAGGGCAATACCTCGACGCCGCTCGCCACAGGTGTGTCTCCGAAATTGTGAACTTCCGGATCGTAGCTCTTGTAGGGCGTGATCGTGAGCAGATTCGTAGCCGAAACACCCACTCGGAGATTGCGAACCCGGGAGCCGATCGCGGATCCCAGAAAGCGGGCCGGCACCCGGTAGTAGAGCCCCACTTCGCGCAGTTTGAAGTACGAGGCATCCTGCACAAATGGTGTTGCTGAGACACCGAGCAAGGCGAGTCGGTCTGCCGCATTGGCATCGTAGTCAGCAGTTGTGCCGAACAGGTCCAGAAGTAGCTCGCTGAGGTTAATGACGTCACCGCCCGCCTTCCAGTGCCCGAAAACCGTCAGACTCAGGTTGTCCCAAAACGTAAAGTCGTTGAAGAACGACATCTGAAAGTCTGGCGCTACGTCGCCAAGCACGAAGTCACCTTCGCCCTGTTCTGCGTCGATGCCGATGATTTGTGTAGGGCTCATACCCTCTTCAATACGTATGACACCGAGGGTGCTGCCGAAACCGCCACCGAGAGCAGTAAACGAGGGGACGTTGAGTTCGGATATCGTGGCGTCGTTCGCCCAGAAGCTCGTGCGGGAAACCCACTGGAAGTTGTCCGACTGGACGGGAATGAGGTTCAGTCCAATCTCGATGCCCTTGTTCGTCAACTGGCCCGCATTGATGGTCTCGGTCGCAAAACCAGATGAGGGCGGGAGTTGCCGCGTCAGAACCAGGTCATTGATGACTTTGCGGTAAACGGTGAACTCCAGGCTCGCACGCCCGTCGAATAGGTCGAGATCGACCCCGCCTTCGATCTCCGTCGCGGTTTCGGGCTCAACGTCGGCCTGACCACGCGAATCATTGATCGTGATACCCAAATTGCCGTCGATGGTGGCGGAACCAAATGTGGTATATCTCGAACCGAAAGGTGCCGTATTGCCAGTCTGGCCGAAGGCAAAGCGGAGCTTCAGAAGATCTACCGCGGATACGTTCCAGAAGTCGAAATTTGACACGTTGATCGCAACGGACGCTTTCGGATAGGTGTAGTACTTGTCCACGTCGCCGTTCAGCGAGGAGCGCTCAGCACGCACGCCCACCGTGCCGATAATTCGGTTAGCCCAGTTTATTTCCTCCTGGGCGAAGAGAGCACGATCATCCTGGGAGAGCTGAAACTGATCAGTCTGAAGGGAGGCCGCCTGGTCCACATTCGTCTGGCCGGATAAAAGCCCGGAAGCCACGGCCGTGGTTTGGTCTGCAGCCTGGCTGAAATAGGTGAAACCACCCTGTGTGCTGAAGAACAGGTTGCTGTTCGGCAGATTGAGCGAGTGGACGAGCAGGCCGCGCAGGTTCGTGTTCAAATTGGTCGTTCGCCCCTGGATGGTCTGGCCAGGCAGGTCCTGGCCCTGATAGAACTGGAGCCCACGCGGAAACACAGCGGACTGATCGAGCCCGAAATAATCCAGCCCGCCTTCGCCGATCACTTGAAGCGCCTGATTGTCCCGCTGGAGGAGATTGTACGTAAACCGTGCTGAACCGATAAAGCGATTCGTCGTCTCGTCGATGTCGGCAAGATCACGAACCTGAAGCGGATTCGAGGGATTGAACGGGTGGTCTGGATAGACGCCATTCGCGTCCGGCCTCAGGTCGATGAAGCCGGGCGTCGCGGCGAGAGAGACACCAAGCGTTGTGCCGGTGTTGTCGTTGCCGGTTAAGCTGCGGCGAGCGATGGAGTGTATGTAGTTCGTGCTCACGTCCACGTTCGCCCGATCCGAAAACCGATGCGTTATGTTAACACGCCCGGATTGCTTCTGATAGCCTGTCCGCTCTACGATCCCCTGGTCGTCCTTGATCACACCGGTGACGTAAAACGTCGTGCTCTCGTTGCCACCGGCAGCGCTGATCCTCGTCGTCGAGAGCCTGCCGGCCTGGCCGTAAAGCTCGTCCTCATAATTGATAAAACCACGAGCCTGACCAGCCAAAAACATTTGCCGGATGCGAT
>JADFQN010000048.1 GCA_022561755.1 Bacteroidota bacterium | reverse complement strand
GTGCTCGCCGGCCGCGACCTCGGCGACGCGGACGCACGATCCGAAGTGGTCAAATGTCTGCTTAAAACCCGCGAAGGCGAGCCGAATACCGAGCAGGAGGAAACGCTGAGCCGCGTAACGGTGAAGCTGGCAGAGAAAGGGGTGCGATCCATCACCAAGGCCACCTTCCTCTGGGGAGCTGCGGCGGCGGGGCGCCGAATCGGCGGGCGGATTGCTCGCGGGGTGCCTTTCCTGGGCGGGGCAATCGGAGCGATATCCGACGCCTTCAATACACGCATCGTAGCGCGGCACACGCTGGATACGTATTTCCCTCGCACCAACGAACCGAAGGTTCTGGAAGCCCACGACGAGACTGAAACAGTCTAGTCCGTCCGCACAAGGAACATGCTGTCCACTTCAATAGGCTCGGCGGCCAGCGAGGCCAACCGCTCGTAGTCGATGAGATCCAGCGCGGCGCGAACGGCCACTGAATCAAACGCTTTGGCCTCGGCTGCGTGATAGTCGTCCACCATGACCATGCGTCCAAGTAAGATCTGGTACGCTTCCATTTCGGCTGTGGTGTCGCGGATCGCACTGTCTCCGTAGGTTGCCATGAACAACTCGCGGCTGTCGAAGCTGGACAGGTTTATAGCCAACCGCTGCCCCGACGCCGACTCGTATATCCGCGCAACCGTTATGAGAGCTAACGTATCTGTTTCCGTTTCTCGGTACCCCAGGTAGGTCGTGTCGCGGACCTGGGCAAAGCTGTCAACGGCTGCTGGAAAGACGGTCGTGAGCGCCTCAGCGGGCACGAGGTTGACGACGGGGTTGTCCGCCTCGGGCGTCGAGCAGGCGAGTGGGGCGAGAACGAGGAGAAGAAGCGAAAGGCGTGATTTCATGCGCGCGTGCCGAACGGGTCGAGAAACTACCGTCATTCGGCAGCGCCCATGACGAACTAATCACCAATCAACCCCTTCAGCTCCGCCAGCGCCATCAGCGCTTCCATGGGCGTCAATTGGTCGGGGTTGAGGGCCTCCAGCTTGTCCAGCAGCTCCATGGCGATGGGATCAGATGGGGCCAGGGCAGGCACGGTGCCCACAGCTGGTATGGCTTCCGCTGATGCCTGATCGGCGCGCGGAAGTTCATCTCCTGTAACGCCAACCTCGCGGGCTACATCGTTCGCTTCGAGGTGGGCGAGGACTTCCTTCGCTCGCGCTACCACCCGCTTCGGGAGCCCCGCCATGCGAGCCACTTCAATACCATAGGAGTGGTCGGCCGAGCCCGGTAGCAGCGTCCGCAGGAAGATGACGCGGCCGTCGTGCTCCTGCACCTGCACCTGGAAGCTCTTCACCCGCTCCAGCCGCTCGGCCAGCGCATTTAGCTCGTGGTAGTGCGTAGCGAAGAGCGTTCGTGCCGCTACTTCGGGATTCTCGTGCAAGTGCTCCACAATCGCCCAGGCGATCGAGAGACCATCGAAGGTGGAGGTGCCGCGCCCCACTTCATCCAGCAAAATGAGCGAGTGCGGCGTGGCGTTGTTCAGGATGTTCGCCGTCTCGTTCATCTCCACGAGGAAGGTGCTCTCCCCCGCCGCCAGGTTGTCCGATGCGCCGACGCGCGTGAAGATGGCGTCCACCACACCGATGCGGGCGCGCCTGGCCGGCACAAACGCACCAACCTGGGCGAGGAGCACAATCAAACCCGTCTGCCGAAGGGCCACGCTCTTGCCCGCCATGTTGGGGCCGGTGATGAGGTGGATCTGGCCGAGATCCTCGGCAGCGGCCTCTCCCCCTTCAACCGGCGCCGCGATGTGGATGGAGTTTGGGATGAACGGCTCGCCCGCCGGGAGGGCCTCTTCCACCACCGGGTGGCGGCCGTCCTCGATGTCCAGCACGGCGGAGTTATCCACCTCTGGGCGAACGTACCCGCGCTGCTCGGCCACGTCGGCGAACGACGCGAACACGTCCAGCGTGGCCAGCAGATTCGCGTTGTCCTGGATGGGCTCCACCTCGTCCGCCACAGCCGTGCGCAGCGTCTCGAACAACTGCTTCTCCAGCCCGCCGATTTTCTCCTCGGCCGTCAGAATCTTCTCCTCGTACTCCTTCAGCGCCGGGGTGATGTACCGCTCGGCGTTGACGAGCGTCTGCTTGCGGATGTAATCGTCCGGCACCTTGTCCTTGTGCGCATTGGTGATTTCCAGGTAGTACCCGAACACGCGGTTGTAGCCCACCTTCAGACTAGGAATGCCCGTTCTCTTGCTTTCCTCGGCCTGGAGGCGCGCAAGGAACTCCTTGCCGGAGCGCGCGATGGACCGCAGCTCGTCTAGTTCGTCCGAGAAACCCTCACGAATGTAGCCGCCCGCGTCCATTTTGGCCGGAGGCTCGTCCACAAGCGCGTTGCTGAGGAGGTCCACCGTGTCATGGCAAAGTTTCAGGCCGTCGCGAAGGGTGGCGAGCGTTTCCGTCTTCTCCTCAGCAAGCGCCTGTTGGATACCCGGAACCCGGAGGAGGGTTTGTTTGAGGGTCACCAGATCGCGGGGCGTCGCGCGGCCGGTGCAGACCTTGCCTGCCAGGCGCGCCAGATCCCCAACGTGGCGGAGTTCATCGCGGAGTGTTTTGCGAAGACGACCGCCTGAAAAGAGTGCATCGACGGCATCGAGGCGCTGTTGGATCTTTTCGACATCGCGGAGAGGGCGAACGAGCCACGAACGGAGGAGCCGCCCGCCCATGGGCGTCAGCGTAGCATCGAGGATGCCGATGAGGGAGCCGTCCTTCCGGCCGTCCTGCATGGAGGCCACCAGCTCCAGGTTTCGGCGCGTGGCCGGGTCGAGCGCGAGAAAGTCCTCGGCCGTGTAGCGCTGGAGGCGGCGGACGTGAGGTACGCGGCCCTTCTGGGTCTCGCCGAGGTAGTACAGCGCCGCCCCTGCGGCAACGAGCCCCACGTTCAGATCCTCCACCCCAAACCCCTTGAGCGAGTGCGTCTGGAAGTGGCGGAGGAGGGTTTCGTAGGCGAAATCGTAGCCGAACACCCAGTCCTCCTGCTCGGAGATGGCGAAATCGCCCAGCCGGACGAGCCGCTCCTTCTCGCCTTTCAGGATGAGAACCTCGGCCGGGTTGACCGACTGGAGCACAGAGGCAAAGCGATCTTCGGGGACTTCCGTCACGAAGAACTCGCCCGTCGAGGCATCCACAAACGCAAACCCAACCCGGCCTTTGGTACTCCGCTCCGTGCCCCAAACAGCAGCGGCCAAATAATGCGCATGCTTCGGCGTGAGGAGTTGATCGTGAAACGCCACGCCTGGCGTAACGATCTCCACCACCCCGCGTTTTACAATTTTGCGGGCGAACTTCGGGTCCTCCAACTGCTCGCAAATGGCCACGCGGTACCCGGCCTGCACGAGCTTCGGCAGGTACTGATCGACGGCGTGGTGCGGAAAACCCGCGAGCGGAACGTCGGCGGCCTGGCCGTTGGCGCGGCGCGTGAGGGTAAGGCCCAGCACGTCGGCAACGATGACGGCGTCCTGCTCGAAGGTCTCGTAGAAATCGCCCATCCGGAAGAGCAGGATGGCGCCCGGATGCCGGTCCTTGATCTTCCAGTACTGCCGCATCACCGGCGTCTCGCGCGCACGACGGACCTCCTTCTCGCTAAGGAAGAGGTCGGACTGGTCGGCCAGGGGCTCGTTGACTATGGTGGCGTCGCTAGTGGGCAAGTGGGATTTCGGATTTTCGATTTCGGATATCGGATATGTGAGATCGGATATGAGATATCGGATTTCGGATATCGGATTTCGGATTTGGGTTGTTGATAGACCGGAAGTTCCGAAATCTAGAATCCGAAATCCGAAATCACTCGCGCTCTTCCCGAAGCGCCGCCATCGAATCAATACGCGCTTGCAGGGCGTCGCGTTCGGCTTCGTGCTCGTCGGCCCAGGATACGTCGGCGGCTTCGGCAATTTCGATGCGGTCGGCGCTCAGGATGCATAGTAACCCGTCCCCTCCTGAAACCTGGCCCTGCGCATAAAATCTACCCGTGATGCGAACCCGGTCGTAGGGATCGACGAGCGTGCTGTCGGACGTAAAGACTTTCAGCGGAGAGCCAAAACCGTACGCGCGGGACCTGGCCTCATTCGGCCTATCGCCTTCATCGATGAACGTCGTGTAGTAGGCGCGCTCTTCTTCTGCACTTCCCGTCGGCGCATTGCGCGTCGGGAGGAGCTTGATCTGGCAGGACCGCCCGCTCCCAGCGCCCACATCGGGATAGCATGAAAGAAGCCGAGGGAAAAGGTGCAGGTAGCCTTCCACGATGACCAGTCTCTGATGGTTGGTGGAGTCGCAGACTGCCTCGTAATCAATGGCGACGGGCGGCCCTTCGGCAAGCCGTTCTCCAGGCGCCGGGCAGGCCATCAGCACACCGGCTATCAGCACACAGAGAAGCAGTATGGGAGCCATCGGAGAATCGTTGATGGGAGCCTTTCCAAAATACAAGCCTAGGAGCCTGTCTGACTAAGGACGGATCTACTGCGGCGGTGATAAATCGGCCCATTTCTCCGATCTTTTTTGTTACGTAGCCCCACTATGCGCCTCAAAAGATCGAAAAAATGATCTCGATTCCTCACTCGCCTCGCTACAATCCCCTTAGTCAGACAGGCTCCTCGCAACGTGCCGACAGCCTGCCCCGGACCCGATCCGGAGTTGCTGCCGCTCAGCCTTCGACCCGTTCGATAGAAATGACCTCTCGGAAGGCGCACACGGCTTCGGTGGAATCCGTGGCATCCTGAACGTACACAAGGCCCGTAAGGCGGATGTGGTCGTCCGCGTTGAGCGGCTCCCCGTCGTGCGCCCTAAGAAGGAAGGGGCCGCCCGGAACGGCCGGCGGAGATACTTGATTAGGGCCGTCGCCGCTACGGACATAGGCCGAGACAAACGACGTGTCCTCCGCTGAGGCGGCGAACTCCAACATGCACTCCAGGCTGCCCGCTGACTCCCGGCAAGGGATGTCGTGATCGCCGGCGTTGAGGTAGCCCTCCGACACCATCACCTGATCGCTGTTCTCTATCTCGCAGAGATTCCCGAAACTCACGGATGTGCCGGAAGGACCGCAGGCAGACACGGAGGAGGCAAGACCGACGAAGAGAATGAACCGAAACACGACGGATGATGTGGATGAGCTTCGCAAAGTAAGACGCACAGAATAAACTACACGCAGCCCCGTGCTCAATTACGCTTCCACACCTGTGATGACGCCACACCCGATTCGCGGACCCGCATTGCCGGTCGGCTGGGTCGTGAAGTCGTCCTCGTTGGCGTGGATGATCAGCGCCCTGCCGATGATGCTCTTCGGGCCGTCCAATGAGGCGATGGATTCATTAAAAGACCCCAGGATGCGCCCGTCGGACAAAGCATGAATGTTTCCGAGATCGCCCAAATGCCGCTGCCTAGCGGGAAGGTTGGGTGCCCCGTGCTCTGTACTGTCCGGGTTGAAATGCCCCCCCGCTGCACCTCCAACCGTGCCGTCCTCGCCGTTCGCACACGATCCGTTTTCATGGACGTGAAAACCATATACCCCTTCCGTAAGCCCATCAAGCATGTACGTAACCTGCACGCCCAAATCGGACGGGGCGAACGTGACCGTGCCGGACAAGCCCGAATTTCCTAGTGGCTCGATCGTCGCACGGGCCTGCGTAACCAATGCGCGCGGCTCTTCTCCGTCTTGGAGAGCGTCCGCGATTCGCGGACTAATCTCTTCAGTCGCTTCCTCACTTGAACCATCAGCACGCTCGTCGTTACTCGCACATCCGGAGGCGAGGACTGCGAGCGAAAAGAGCGCGGTAGAAAACAAACAAGCGCGTATCAACATGGCGCAACAAGGGCTTGGGTGAAGAGAGGTCGTGCGGAGCGAAGTTTAACCCGAAAGCGCCGCAAGTCTCTCACGGTCCGCCTTTTTCATACCGGCCACAACAAGGGCGTACGAGTGGTCCACCAGTTCGCGGATCAGCTTGGCCGGAACGTCGCTCTGAAGCTCGATAAAGTTCCAGTGCTTCTTGTTCATGTACGGCCCGGTGTGGATGCCCTGGTAGGCTTCCAAAAGAGGTTGTTGAATTACGTGCTCTGTCGCCGAGACGAGCGCATCTCGGTTGAGATCAAGGCGCGAGATCGTCGTCGAATCGGTGATTCGGCGAGCATCTCGCAACGAAGAGATCGGCCGAGAGGCGCCGTCGCAGGCAGGATGACGTATTTCAACAGCCTCCTAAGCTCCGGGACGCGCTCGGGATCGCACTTCAGACTGACTTCGGGAGAAAGCCGGTCGAGACCCACGCCCGAGAACATCTTGTTCAGCACCTTGAACACCAGGACGTCCGGGCCGAAGGGTAGGTCTTCCCACGCGCCGGGCTTCGCGAGGCAGTATTCGCGGTAGACGTCGAGATGCATGGCGGCGAGCTGATGACGAAGAAATCTATGTTGCGTATTAGGGCCTGTTCACAGTAAGCGTGCTGAGATTGGTTCGAGGACCCCGCAGTACTGCGGGGAGACCGATTCAAGGCGCGCGAGGAGGTCGGGGCGACACCCTCCGTCTCCCCGCCATACGGCGGGGATCCACCTCCCTGGAGGGAGGGTTTCCCGGGCGACAAGCGCAACGCCGAAGCGGTCCAGAATGGCCCGAAACGGTCCTCCACGATTTGCTGTGAACAGGCCCTAGGTTGATTCCGCTACTACGTTTACAAGAAGCGCTTTCAGCCCCGTCCCTGTCGCTTCCAGCACGTCTCCGTCATGTATCGGCCCGACGCCCTCCGGCGTGCCGGTGTAGATCAAATCGCCCTGCTCCAGCGTGAAAACGGACGAGAGGTAGCTGACCAGCCCCGCGACCGGGAAAATCATCTGTGCCGTCTTCCCGTGCTGCTGGACCTCACCGTTGACTTTCAACTCGATAGTCAGTGCCTGTGGATCTGTGATCTCGGAGGCGGGTGTTAGCCGCCCCAGCGGTGCAAATGTGTCGAATCCCTTGGCGATGCTCCACGGCCCTTTGTCAGCCTTCGCCTTTGCTTGCAGATCGCGCGCCGTGAGATCGAGGCCCAGGGCGTAGGCTGCAACGTGGTTCAGCGCTTCGGTTTCTGGAATGTGCCGTCCGCCCTCACCTATGACCACGACCAACTCCAATTCGTGATGCACTTCGTTGGATTGTGAGGGCAGGATCACCGTTCCGCCCGACGGAATCAGTGCCGTGCTCGGCTTCAGGAAAACGACCGGCTCAGTCGGCAAATCAGCCACATCGTCCATTTCACGGACATGCGCACCGTAGTTGCGGCCGATGCAGAGGATCTTGCCGGGGCGGGCCGTGTCGCCGGATGGCAGGGTGAGGGGCACGTGCGAGTATGAGGAGCTGAATTGATGGAACATAGCCACGTACGATGCACTGTCGGGTCAATATGAACCTCATACACGCTTCCGTTTTTGAAGTCTCCTTGATTGGACCTCGTACCACGTAGCCGTAATTTCATAGGCTCGAATTTCCAGATGCGCTCCTCCGCAGGCTCGCCGCAACCAGCGATTCGCCCGAGCGGAGGGTCCCAAGCCCGCAGCCTCATGTACGCCATTGTAGATATCGGCGGTAAGCAGTTCAAGGTCGAGAAGGACCAGAAGCTGTACGTCCCCCGCCTCCAGGCCGAAATCGGCGACACCGTCACGTTCGACCGCGTTCTCCTTACGTCGGGAGACGGTGACGTTAAAGTTGGAACGCCCGTGGTAAACGGCGCCTCCGTGTCCGCCAAAGTCCTCGACCACGTCAAGGGCGACAAGATCATCGTCTTCAAGAAGAAGCGCCGCAAGGGCTACAGGGTCAAGAACGGTCACCGCCAGCCCTACACACAGATCGCCATCGACAGCCTCGGCGCGGCCAAGAAGAAGCGCGCCAAGAAGAAGGCCGAAGCTCCCGCTGAAGAGGCTGCCTAAGGCCGCCCCGCCCCACATTTAAACCATCCTGAATCATGGCACATAAGAAAGGCGTCGGCTCATCAAGAAACGGACGCGACTCCAACCCCCAGATGCTCGGCGTGAAGGTGTTCGGCGGCACGGCTGTAACGGCCGGCTCCATCATCGTGCGCCAGCGCGGCACCAAGTTCCACCCCGGCACAAACGTGGGCCGCGGCAACGACGACACGCTCTTCGCCACATCGCCCGGCCGCGTGCGGTTCTCCACGGGCAAGGGCAACCGCAAGTTCGTCCATGTGGACGCCGAGGCGTAGCCTCCCTGACCTCCCCCTTGGAGCGGGTTGCTGCGGAAGCGCGGTGACCCGCTTTTGCGTATGGGCGTACGGGTGTATGGGAGAGTGGGCGTAAGGGTGTTTGGGGGTGGGTGTATGGGAGAAATGGACCTATATATCGCCGACACAGTTGATCCATCCTTAGTCGGACAAACTCCTAGGCTGTGTACTGCCTCCGCACCGCAGACGTCTTTGCCTTTTCGTTCGGGTGAATGAAACACCTGGGAACGGGTCCACCCATGCGCCCATCCACCCACCCTCTTATACTCAGTTGAAAGAGAGGGAAGACAGAGGACATAGGACGGAGAACGGAGGACCGACATCACGAGATCGAAGTTCAAAGAACGAAGTACGAAGAACCGGATTGGGGTACTTTTTCCAGACTCGCTTTAGCCTTTCTCACCTGCGGCGCGCTCGGCGAGCACGCCCTACCTGATCACCCATACTCCATAGCGCCGTGCTCGATCTCCGCGACCGCTTCTTCCTCCCCGATCCGCCCGCCGTAGAGCTGCGTGCATTTACGCACGGGCTGATGCCGAAGACGGTGCCCGCTATGATGGAGCGGTTCGTTGCCGACTGGCGCGAGCGTGGCGCGGACGCGTGGAACGGCGTTCCCAACCACTGGATGCCGGAATCGGGCGACGAGGTCGGCTGGTGGAGCCTCCCCGAGTATCTGGGCGACCGGTTCATAGCGCCCATGCTCGGGGCGCAGGCCGGCACGTGCATCATGCAGCCCAACGCTCACGGAGCCGTGCAGGGGCTGCTCTCTGCACCGGAGCCGTTCGCACACGGCCGCAACGAAGTCGTTTTTACCGAAGCAGAGTTTCCTTCGGTGCAACACTCCGTTCGGCAGTGGGCGGCGCTGCGAGGCTTCCTTCCCCGTTCGGTACCCCTGGGGCCGGATGGCTTTATGGATGTGGGGGCGCTCTGCGATGCAATCACCGAGCGGACAGCGTGGGTATTCGTGAGCCACGTGGGGTTCACGACCGGCGAGAAACTGACCGACGGCGCCCTCCGATCCATTGCCGACACCGCCCACGATCACGACGCCCTCTTTGCGGTGGACGGCTACCACGCCACGGGCTCTTCCGTAATCGATGTGGAAGCCATCCGGGCGGACGCCTACTTCGGCGGGTTGCTGAAGGAGGCCTGCGGCTCATCGGGGAATGCGTACCTCTATATACGAGAGGGACTGAACCTCACCCCCGCCGTTGCCGGCTGGTTTGGGGATGCCGATCCGTTCGGCTTCCATCCCGTCCCACAACCGCACCCCAGCGTGCGCCGTCGGTTCCTGGCGGGGACGACGGCCGTGGCTTCCCTCTATCACGCCGTAGAGGGTTTGCGAGTGCTGGTGGACGTGGGCTTTGAGGTCGTCCGTGTTGACTCCCTCGCAAAAACAGAGCTGGCCATCCAGCGTACCGAAGCAGTTGGTCTAACCCTTCGCTCGCCGCGCGAAGCTGAGCGCCGAAGCGCGATGCTAATCCTGGAAGTAGAAAACGCCGGTGCCCTTTGCGAGTGGTTGAAGACGCGGCACATCTACACAGACAGCCGGCAGGACCGGTACCTCCGCATGGCGCCCTTCGTATGGAACACAGCCGACGACATCGAACGCACGTTCGACACGATAGAAGAAGGCCTACGGAAAGGGCTGCATCTGCGATCCGAACGACATGAAGCGGCCGGTCCGGCCACTTGATCTTCTCGCTTAGATAGGCGCTTGAGAGGCTGTTCAAGAACTCATCTTACCTGCGGCGGCACCTCTTGCCCGATCTCTGCGTTACGAAATACTTGCCGAATCACCAATTCGCCTACGATTTCGCGCCTTGATCTCGGCCAAGATTCGCGCGCCTCGTTTACGGGGTAGTATTTCAACAGCCTCTTAAACAGACGGTAGAAACGGGCCTCCTCACAGCCGATTCTACCCCCGTGGTTACGATTCTTTACCACTCGGGGCAAGTGTTTGAGATAAGGAGCGCGCTGCCAATCATGAAATTGCAGACTTGCCAATAACCGATCAGCGCAGCGCCCTGGTGCGTTTGCGTTACATCGGGCAGGGACATTTGAGATTTGTAGGCCATACGGGCGAAGGCCGGCAAGGTGGCCGTCGGCGCAAGACGCGGTGGCGCGAAAACTGGCACCATGCTTGACGGAGGGGGCGGATCGAACTCGCGCACTCTTTCCCATGCCCACCTGGACCCTCCACCTCATCTCGTGCGCCGGCCTTGTTGCCCTCCTGGGCAGGCTGCCGGTTCCGGGTTCCGTGGCCGAGGCCTTCCTGATCGGCGCCGCCGCGTGCGGCCTCGGCCTGTCTGGGCTGTATGGAAAGACGGCATTCCGGGCTGCCGCCTACTGGCTCCGTGCGCTGCGAACTCCTCACCCCACGTCCTCGAGCCCCGTGCTCCGAGGCGCTCACGCCTGAGCTCGCCACCTGCAGGACTGGACGCTGCTCTCTATGCCCGACTACATGGCTACGAACCTCCAGCAAGCCGCCGAGCGCTACATCGACTCCCCCACGCCCGAGTACGGCCGAGCCGTTGCCGTAGCTGCGATGCCGCTCGTGCGCTCGATGGTGCGACGGATCAGCCTTCCCGATCATCCACTGGCGTCCTACCGCGACCTCGAAAACGCGGGGATGCTCGGCATGCTTCAGGCGCTGAGAGGCTACGACCCTACTCGCGGCACCTCATTCGCCTCGTTCGCGTACGGCCGCATCCGCGGGGCCCTGGTCGATTCCCTCCGCACGATCGACTCGCTCAGCCGCGACCGCCGCCGCCGTGTGGCCGAGGCCCTCCGCACCACCGCAGAGCTCCAGCAGAAAATGGGCGGCGACCCGGCAGCCGAGGAGGTGGCAGAGCAGCTCGGCATTTCGCTCTCCGACTTCGACCGCCTGCGTACGGACGCGCAGCAGCGCTTCACTCTCTCACTCCACGCGAGCGACAGTTCCGAGCAGCGCACCACACCTCTCGACACCATCCCCCACCCCGCATCGGCCGAGGCCGCTGTGGGGTTTGAGCGCCAGTCGCTCTTCGAGCACGTGCAGACGCTCATCGCCCGATTCCCCGAACGCGAGCAGCGCATCATCTCCCTTTACTATTTCGAGAACCAGACGCTGCGCGAGATCGCCGGCGAATTAAACCTTACCGAAGCGCGCATCTCGCAGATTCTCTCGAAGCTCCTACGCACCCTTCGCGGCCAACTCGAAATGACCCGGACCGCCGCCTGAGGCGCGACCGCCACCGATCCTTCAGGGAGAGAGGGAAGGCGACCGAGATGAGGCCATCGTGCCCGTCTCGGTCGCTTCTTTTTAGGAGGCTGTTGAATTACGTGCTCTGTCGCCGAGACAGCCCGCCCCGACTTGTCGGGGAGCGCATCTCGGTCGAGATCGAGGCGCGAGATCGCAGTCGAATCGGTGATTCGGCGAACATCTCGCAACGAAGAGATCGGCCGAGAGGCGCCGTCGCAGGCAGGACGACGTATTTCAACGGCCTCTTTGGCCTGTTCACAGCAGGCCTAAGCCGCCGCAGCCGGTTGGGGTTCCGGCGCATGGTTTCCCCAAAAACTTACGCGGAGGACCACCGTTCCGAATCGTATATTTCTGGTCTTCCGGCTGGTGCTTCGTTAGTGCGGCGCCGGCCTTTTCGCGTGAAGGGCGGAGCATGAGCGCCCGAAACCGCGCGCGGGCTTTCCTCAACACCCTATTATCAACGATCCTACAGGGCTGTTATGGGCGTGATGAACAAAATGCGGGAGAACACCTCCGTCGTACTGTACGTGCTGGTGTTCGCCTTCGGCGGTCTCTGGGTGCTCCAGGATTCCGGCGCTTTCGATGCGATGGGCTTCAGCACCGGGCGCGATATCGCGCGGGTCGACGGCGAGCCGATTCCGTACGAGCAATTCCAGGGCGCGGTGGGGCAGCGCATCGATCTGTATCAGCAGCAGGGCGTCGAGATAACGCCGGCCGTACGGGCGCGCATAGAGGACGAGGTGTTTAACGCGCTCGTCGACAACCGCCTCCGCGAAGCCGAGATGGACCGGCTCGGTGTGAGGGTCTCGGAAAGCGAGCTACGGGATGCGTTCACGGGCCCCAACCCCGACCCGATCATCCTCCAAATATTTGGAGACGGCAGCGGTGGCGTAGATCGAGCGCGCCTGAACGCCTTCATCGCCGACCCGGAATCCTTCGGCGGCACACAGGAATACCTCATCCTCCTGGAGCAGGAGATCGCTCAGAGCCGTAGGCAGGCCAAGCTGGATGCGCTGATCGAAGCGACGGCGCGCGTCTCGGAGGGTGAGGTGGAGACCGAGTACATTCGCCGCAACCGCCGCGCCACGGCCGACTACGTGGCCTTGCGCTATGCGGATGTGCCGGACGACCAGGTTGAAGTCTCGGATGCCGACCTACGGGGCTATTACAACGAGAACCGGGACGACTTCGAGCGCCCACGGACCTTCGCCGTCGAGTACGTAACCCTGGAAAAGGTGCCCACGCCGGACGATTCCGCGCACGTTCGCGAGGAGCTAAATCGGTTGAGAGCAGACTTTGAGACCGCCGAGGATCCCGCAGCTTTTGTCTCGGCCAGCGCGTACGGCGAAGGAGAAGCCGCTTTCGTGCCCGCCGCCGACATGGCCCCCGATTTAGCTGAAGCCATCTACAGCGACTTGACCGTTGGTCGCGTAGTTGGTCCCGTGATTGTAGGCGACGAAGGCTTATTAGCCCGTATCACCGATGTTCGTGCGGCGGAAAGCCCGTCCGTGCGGGCTCGTCATATCCTGTTTGCCACTACCGGCCTCGACGTTGCACAGCGAGTAAAAGCCCGCCTCCAACGAGGCGACATCGCTTTTGAAGCCGCCGCCATACAGTACTCGACCGACGAAAGCAATAAAGCGCGGGGCGGCGACCTTGGCTGGTTCGGTGCGGGCCGTATGGTACAGGCGTTCGAGGAGGCTGCGTTCTCAGCGCCGATAGGCACGGTGGTCGGCCCCATAGAAACACAGTTCGGCCATCACCTGATACTGGTCGAGGAACGCGCCACGCAGGAAGTCGAACTCGTTCAGCTTTCGCTGCCCGTTCCTAGCTCTGTGGATCGTTTGCTTGAAGAAGCCGAAGATCTCCGCTACTACGCCGAGAGCGAAGGCAGTGGTTTTGCCGACGAGGCCGGGCGACGTGGCTTTCAGGTGCAGACGGCCAACGTGACCGAGGAGCAACAGGCCATTCCGGGCCTCCAGATAGGCCGCGACGCCCTCCGCTGGATCCGCCGTTCCGAAACCGGCGATATCTCGGATCCGCTGGATGCGACGACTTCTTTCGTCGTCTTCCATGTGACGGACGTGACCCCGGAGGGCTTCCGCCCGTTCGACGAAGTCAAAGAGGAAATCGAACCACGCGTTTTACTGGAAAAGAAAAAGGAGGTCCAACTTGCGCGCCTTCGGGAAGCCATCCAAAGCTCGGGCGGCGATCTTTCGGCGGTGGCAGCGGCTGTCGGACAGAGCGTTCAGACGCTTGAGAACGCCGCGCTCAACGCGCCGGTGATTCCGGGCGTAGGGCGCGAGCCGAGAGTAGTAGGCACCGCATTCGGCTTGCAGCCGGGCGCAACATCCGGCGCGGTGGCCGGAAACGGCGCGGCTTTCATCATCCGCACCACCGCTTTCACCGGTGGCGACCTCGCCGAATTCACAGACGAGGCACGCGAGCAGATCCGCACACAGCTTCTCAACCGCAAACGGCAGCAGGTGCTGCGGCAGTGGCTGCAAAATCTCCGTGACAGCGCCGACATCGAAGACTTCCGCGACCGGCTGCTTTAAAAGCTTCGCCTCAACTCGCTATGAGGTTGTTGAATTACGTGCTCTGTCGCCGAGACGAGCGCATCTCGGTTGAGATCAAGGCGCGAGATCACAGTCGAATCGGTGATTCGGCGAGCATCTCGCCACGAAGAGATCGGCCGAGAGGCGCCGTCGCAGGCAGGATGACGTAGTTCAACAGCCTCCTATGAAAGGCTGTTCTACAAAGAGCCGCCTTCTTATCTGGCGTTACGCACTTCAGCTTCTCGCTGGAGCGCCGTCCGACTCGGTTTCATGCCCGCAAGCGTGGGCCACGGGTAAATGGCCACGGGCAGCTTAAACCGGGGTAGCGTCGCTTCTAATGAAGTGCGTATGGCTTGAGGATCAAGCTCATCTTCCATTTGCACAAACGCAACCGGCCGCTGCCCAAACTCGTCGTCCGCTACCGGCACAACGATAGCTTGAACCACACCGGACAGCGCGTTCAACGCCGCCTCAATTTCTTCGGGCTGGATGTTCTCACCACCTGAAACGAACTGGTTGTCCGTTCGTCCAGCCACATGGAGACAGCCTGTTTCATCCATATACCCGAGGTCGCCGGTGGCAAACCAGCCCTGGTCGTCGAACGGTTGGATGAGTTGCTTCCCTTCCACGTAACCCGTAAATCGCGTACGTCCCCGCACCTGTATTTCTCCATCGCGAATGGCTAGCTCGCGATGCGGGAGCGGCCGGCCAGATGAGGCTAGTTCAAGCGTGGAGATGAAGGCGGACGTGACAGACACCGTCGAGGCCATTTCCGTCAGCCCGTACGAGGTGTGGATGGGAAGGCTCCGTTCCGACGCAGCAGCAAGCAAACCGGGCGAGATGGCGCTCCCACCGAGGAGAATAGCTTTCAGCGTGTTCACGGCAAAATCTTCCCGAAGCAGCCGGTAGAGTTGTGCGGCTACGAGCGAGGAATGCGTGACACCGAAGGCCCTGATGGCCTCGCCGGTGCTCATCTCATGGCCAGGAAGAACGACAGCAGCTCCGGCCAGAGCGCATCGATACACGATGGCCAATCCACTCACGTGGTACAGGGGGAGGTTCAGCAGCCATCGGTCTTCCTGGGCCAGAGGAAGTGCCTCCGCAAGCCCTCGCGCACTCCAGACGTGGCTTCCCACCGTGTGCAAGGCAGCCTTTGGTGTGCCCGCTGAGCCGCTGGTGTAGGTGATGGTAGCGGGGCGGGTTAGCGGGATGGGTAAGATGGTGACGTGTGGTAGGGGCGAGATATATGTCGCCCTTGCGCCGAGAGGATCAGAGGGTGAGGTGGTGAGGGGGTGGGGGGGTGAGGGTATGTCTTGCGTGTGGGCGTGTGGGCGTGTGGGCGTGTGGGAGAGGTTCGTGAAGAGATCGGCGCGAATCTGCTTGCGTGCGGTTTCCACATCGTTTTCCGGCAGTCGCGTGGAGATCAAGGCCAATACGTGGCCCGTCCTCAGCGCTGCGAGAATCAACGCGACCAGCTCCGGGCTGTTGGGCATCTGAACGGCGATGCGAGAACCGGGTGGCGCCATTTCGTTGAGATGCGCGGCGGTGCTGCTAACCAGTTCATCCAGTTCTGCCCAACTCCACGTCTTTTCTGACGTGATGAGCGCAGGTACGTCAGGCCGACTTTCTGTATTCACCCGAACGGGGCACAGGATGGTCTCGACGCTCATGGAATCCGTTCGAGTTTGTGCAGATCGGGTGTCCGCGGAGCGAGGATCTCAGCCACGTCCACCGCAGGCCCTTCGAGCGGTAGGCGCTCCGAATACACATCGTCTGCGAGGCGATGGTATGTGCTCAGGCCGGCGGGGGCAGGCGCCACGGCGGCCGCCAGTGCAACGTGCGCACGAAGACCCACACCGCTTTCAAACGCGTTGCTCACCACGGGCGTCATCCCGAGTTCCTTGGCCTTCCGGGCCATCTGTGTCGCCCACCGCAGTCCTCCCCCAGCCGATGGTTTTAATACGATGGCTTGTGCGTAGTGGTGATCGGCAAGGCCATCCGGCCGCAGGCCGACAAGCGACTCATCGAGCGCGACGGGCAGCCCGGTGGCATCCACGAGCTCTCCGAGCCTGCACGGCTCGGCCAGCGGCTCCTCTACGTACTCGATGGCAGTGCTGTCGATGCCCGCAGCAACTCTGAGTGCCTCTTCAAACGACCATGCCCGATTGGCGTCGAGGCGCAGCTTGACGTCCACTGAAAGCCTTAGCTGAATGCACTGAACCGTCCGAATGTCGTCCTCTACCCCACTGCGCCCAACCTTTAGCTTAACCGCCCGGTAACCCGCTTCAAACAGCCGATTAACTTCCTCAACGGCTTCCTCACCGGACGTTGTCACGAGGGCATTCAGGGCCAGTTGGGGTGCCGGATGGGGGTGCAGTGCCTCCGCCATCGTCTTCCCTTCCCGCTTTGCCTGAAGGTCCAGCACGGCGCATTCCACAGCAAACCGAGCGGACGATGGGTGCGCGCCCAACGCGGTTTCGCCGACGTCTCCGGATGCGCGTAACGCCTTGAGGCTGTCGAGGACCTCCGCCTCCGTCTCCCGACTGAACCCGGCCAGCGGCGCAGCCTCCCCCCATGCCTCCTCTCCATCGTCCGTCAGGCGGATCAGAAAGCCTGTTCGTTCGCTTAGCGTGGCGTGGCGAAGCGCGATGGGTCCGGTCAGTGGAAGGCGGTATCGGAAAAGCTCGATCCTCATCCCAGCATCCGTCCCACACCAAACACGATGCAGTAAACCAGCAGCAGTTGCGCGGTCTTGCCGAGGAGAGGATTGAGCACCATCGGGTCGTCGGTTCCTCGCAAGGTGGAGGCCAGCGGCATCCCTAGTCCGAGCGCAACGGCCGTTGCCAGTAGGGCCCAGCTACGGCCGGACGTCCACAAAACCAGAATCAGGGGAATAAAGGATGCTCCGAGGATGCACGTTGCATAAAAACCAACGCCAAACCCACGCCCGAACCGAACGACGAGCGTCCGTTTATTCGCGGCGCGGTCCTCGTTGATGTCGCGGACATTGTTGGCCAGCAGGATGGCCGTGGCCAGCAAACCAGGGCCGAAGCCGGCCACGATTACTTCGGACGGAAGCACCAGCGCCTGCACAAAATACGTGCCGCCTACCGCAACGGGGCCGAAGAAGACGAGTACAAACAAATCGGCCAGACCAGTGTAGGCGAGAGCGTACCGCCCGGCGGTGTAGGCCACGCCCGAGGCAATCGACAGGAGCCCGACAACCAGTATGGGCCAACCGCCCCGGACGATCAGATAGATCCCCGCGATGAAAGCGAGGCTAAACGCGATTACCGTTGCTCTCTTCATCGCCTCAGCCGAGACCAATCCGGCCTGAGTGACCCTCGTTGGCCCTTTTCGTGCCTCCGTATCGGCTCCACGCGCCGAATCCTGGTAGTCGTTGGCGAAGTTCGTGCCGATCTGAATCAGCACGGATCCAAGTATCGCACAGGCGAACGCTAGGGCGTGGAATGCGTCGTCCGCGATGGCGAACGCGGTGCCCAGCAGGACCGGGGAAATCGCTGCCGGAAGGGTCTTTGGGCGGGCGGCCTGAATCCAGACGCCCATTTCGGATACTGAGTTACCAGATTCCACTTTTAGACCTTTCTTGCCACGTATCATACCTGGTGGTTATATATCAACTCACAAACCTAATAGTGTAGCGCATAGACTCGAATTCCGATGGCCCGTAATTTCAACAAGCTCTACAAGGTGTTACCGGACGAGAAGGTTTTTCTTCGGATCACAATCGGGTACGGGCAACCGTCTGCAACAACGTTACGCCTCAGGGGAGAGGAGATCCTGCACGAGCATGCCGACGACGTAATGCCCAACGGCGAGTGGCTTGAGTTAGGGGTGGGTGCCGACCTCCATGATTCCTCGCTCATCGGCGTGACATCTATTCAGGATACCAATCCAGCCACGGATATGGCGAGCGTCCACTACTTTTTGCGCGGCGGCGTCCGCTCCTGGGATGATCGGATGCAGGATGATCTGGGCGAGAATGGAACAGCCGATTTCGTAGGCATCACAGAGTTCTACATTCCAAGGGCGAATACTGAGGTGACATAGATGAAGTGGTGCAAGATTCTCAGCATCTGGCTTCTCATCGCAGCCTGGCCCTCCGGTCTCGGCGCGCAAAGCCCCTCGCAAGCCGAAACAACTGTAAACGCGCTGGGCCTCTCAGGAGTCCCGGGCTTTGTTCTTCTTGACAATGCGCCTCAGGTTGTAGAGCGCCCTGGTTCTGCCTCCGAATTGTCTATTAGCATACTCTCTCAGACTTCCGGAGGGCTCAACTTTCCGGACAGATACGGGCTGGAGATCGCGCCTTTTTGGATGGGAAATGCTTTTCAGGACCTTTCGTTCAGCGAGTACAGCAGAAATGCGAGTTGGCGTGAGGCATTCAAACGGACGTTTTCTCTTTCACTCGCCACCGATCTCATAGACGAGTCGGAACTCGCCGGCCCGTCTGCAATAGTCGGAATCGGCACCCGTTTTTCACTTTTTACCGGCGCCGTTGATACGACCGAGACGGCCTACGTTCAGACACTCAGCGAGATCCGCAAACTCCTTGGAGAGCGGAGCAGCACGCTGGCGAAAGATATCGCCGAACGCCATGCGACTTTGTTGTCGAACGATCGCGAATATCAGATGCTCGACTCACTTCGTAAAGCCGCGGCCGACAACGATAACGAGGACCAAGAGAGACGTTTTAACACGCTTCTCGCCGAGCGTGATCGCCAAATGTTGCAGGACTTGGAGCAAGAGCGCGATGCGAGACTCAGGCAAAACGAGGAGAGGCTACGCGAACATTCGGAATCGCTAAGCGAACGACGTGTGGGGCCTACTCTGGAGCTGGCCGGTGCGGCCGCCTCGCATTTTCCTGAACGTGACTTCGACTCCGGCCGGGTTGCCCGCTGGGGAGCCTGGGCGACCGGCGGATACACAGGGCGAAAGGTCTCCTTGTTGGCCGTGGCTCGTTTTCTTTACGACGACCTCGTCATCGGTACGGATGCCAGATCACTGGACTTCGGCGGCCGCCTGATCTATGACGAAAGCTCGGGGCGCTTTTCGATCTCGGGGGAAGCCGTATACCGCGCCGGAATAAGCGAAGGCACTGACAACCGCTATCGGCTTGACGTCTCGATAGCCTACGCGCTCGACGCCTCGAAGACCATCAACTTTACCTTCGGGAGAGACTTTAAAGGCACAACGGCTTCGGATGGGAATCTTCTCGCCCTGCTGAACCTCGTGTTAGGATTTGGCAGCGATCGGCCAGGCTTCCCGCTGCATTAGTTTTCCAATCGGGATCGACTTCGACTGCGAGAGTTCGTATGTCAATCCACCCGCCACAGGTCCAGCCGGTCGAGGAGTACGTTCAACAGTCCGCGGTTTTTCTTCGACACGACGATCGACAGCGTTCCTTTTGTAACACCGGGGATTCGTGCGAGGCGATCCAGCGGGCGCGTGCGGATTTCGAGCCGGTCGTTTATTAATCCTTTCTTGTAGCGGACGGTGTCGAGGTCTGTCAGTTCGATCCGAAAGAGCGTCGACTTCCTCATGAAGTGCCCGAGGAATGCCTTCTCGACGTCGAGCACGAGGTCGTCCCCCTCGATGTACGCCGAGCCGTGGGCCTCCGAGAAGCCCCCATCAACTTCCTTCACCTTGAATGGCACGCTCTCCATTCGTTCAGGGCTTGTAGCCGTCTTTGTCGAACTCCGGCTTGCGGCGCTCAAGGTAGGCTTTTTTGCCTTCCTGCCCCTCCTCGGTCATGTAGAAAAGCATGGTGGCGTGCCCCGCGAGCTCCTGCAAACCTGCGCCACCGTCCTCGTCGGCATTCGCCGCGGCCTTGATCATCCGAATGGCGATGTTCGAGTTCGCGTTGATCTCGCGGCACCACTGCACGTACTCGTGCTCAAGTTTGTCGAGCGGCACGACCGTGTTGACGAGGCCCATATCGAGGGCTTCCTGCGCGTTGTAGGGGCGGCACAGGAACCAGATCTCTCGGGCCTTTTTCTGGCCGACCATGCGGGCAAGATGCGTAGTGCCGTAGCCCGCATCAAACGAGCCCACCTTCGGGCCGGTCTGCATGAACCGGGCGTTGTCGGCTGCGATGGTGAGGTCGCAGACCACGTGCAGCACGTTCCCGCCACCGACGGCCCAGCCCGCCACGGCCGCGATCACCGGCTTGGGGCAGGTTCGAATCTGGCGCTGGAGGTCGAGCACGTTGAGGCGCTGCGTGCCGGTATCCTCCTCCACGTAACCGTGGTCGCCACGGATGCGTAGGTCACCGCCCGAGCAAAACGCATCCGGCCCTTCGCCCGTCAGCACGATGCAACCGATGCTCGCGTCGTCGCGGGCGTCGTTCATGGCTGCCTGCATCTCCTGCACGGTCAGTGGGCGGAAGGCGTTGCGAACCTCCGGGCGGTTGATCGTGATGCGCGCGATACCGGCGGTGTCGGTGTCGGGCGTGCCTTTGTCGTACCGAATGTCGGTATACTCGCCGGCTGATTCCCACGTGAAGGGCGGAGAGACGGTCGGGCGGTTGAGGAGGTGGCCCATTGGTAAAGGTTACAGGTTGGAGATTACTGGTTACAGATTAATGGAACAGCAGGTTACGCAACAAGGAGGCAACATATTCGGGCCGTTCGTTCAGCAGCGCATGACTTGCGTCCGGAACAACGACAGCGTTGAATGAGGGCGTTTCTGCGATCCTGTTGGCAATCTCGACGAACTTCGCATCGTCCGCGCCCGCCACTGCCCACGCAGGAACGCGAATCTGGTGAAGACGCTGCCAGTGTGAGGGCTGCGCGCCCGTTCCCATGCCTTCCAGCGACCTCCGCAACTCGGCCGGGTTGTTTTGGGATCGCGTTGCTATGAGGGCTTCGCGCGTGGATTCATCCAACGATCCAAACAACGGCATTCGGTACCATCGCTCCAGGAAACCTTCAAGATCAACCTCGATTTCGTCGGCGCGTCGTTGGTCTTCGGCGCGGCGTGCGGCACGCTCTTCGTCGGTGCAGAGGCCCGGTGAGGCGGAAAGAAGCATCAGCCGCTCTACTCGATTCGGATGACGGAGAGCGAGATGCAACGCGAGCCTCCCTCCCATCGAGTAGCCCACCACGCTTGCTTTGTGGATGTCTTCGATGTCGAGAGATTGGAAGAGGTCATCGGCAGCGCCATCCATCGTGTATGCGGAAGGCGGAAGGCCGACTGCACCGCCGTGGCCGGGGAGATCGGGAGCGAGGACGCGGAAATCAGGTTCGAGATGTTGGGCGATTTCTGCCCAATCGTCGCCGCGCCCCAAGAAACCATGCAGTAGAAACACGGCATGT
>JADFQN010000047.1 GCA_022561755.1 Bacteroidota bacterium | reverse complement strand
TCCTCCCAGCCATTTCACGCTTCGCCTGCGATTCTGAGGAGTCCCGCTGAAAGGCGCGATGCCGAAGAGAGCCCCTCACTTGATGCGGGGATACCTCTCCAGAAGCCCGGCGCTCTCCTCAGAGACCGGGCTTCTCCATTCCTGCACGTCATTTGCGTTTCCGCAAACTATCTTACATATTCTTTAGTTGCTCGTAGCACTTACCCTAACCCACCAAAGCTCCATGCTACGCTTTCCAGCTCTCCGCAGCGCTGCTTTAATTGCGCTCGTGCTCACACTGGCCGCTGCTCCAGCCGTCAGTGCGCAGAACGCTACAGGCGAACGCGTCTTGCGCTCCTGGACCGACGACGTCAAACTCGACGACGGATCCCAGGCTCTATGGACCTTCACTGTCACCTTTAACACCGACACCGGCGAGTACGCCCGCACCGTCACCGACAAGAACGGCACCCTCATCGAACGCACCGTCCAAGCGACCTCCCTCGCCCGCCCCACCGACGAGGAGATCGAGATGGCACGGGCCATAATCTTCGCCGATCCGGACCTGAACGAGCTCTACGAGCGGGCCAACAACCCCGAGCTATCCGGCGGCTTCGTCCTCCAGCGTGAGGAAGGCCACCCCTGCGGACCTGGCTCGCGCTGCCTCCAGTTCGACATGTTCGATGTGGACACGGCCGCCCGCAGGGTCAACCGCATCCGCTACGTGGTCGTGGACGTGCGCGACGGCACGCTGGTTTCGAAAGACTTCGACCCCTCGGCCGACGGCAACGCGACCCGCTTCAACCGCAACCCCGACCCGACCCGCTAACAGCCCCCAACGGCGCAACCCTCACTACCATGCGTACGACTACATTCTTATTCATTGCGGCGATGGGGCTGGTACTGACCGCCAACCCTGCTGCAGCCCAAGTGGACGTCACTTATTCGTGTAGCGCTACCCCGACCGGCAGCGTCGAATGGCCGGCCGGCAACCCTGCCTGGACGTTCGACTTTGTTAGGCCAAGCAATAGCTCCGGCGGCGACGGCTCCGGCCTCGAACTTCGCGATGTGTACTACAACGGACACCTCGTCTTCAAAAGAGCCCACACACCTATCCTCAACGTCGAATACGATCCGGGAGGTTGTGGCTGCTACAGGGACTGGAGTGATCAAGAAGCCAACATGGAGGCGGACGGGGTCCAGGCTGGTAGCTGCGTCGCACTTTCGACGCCCGGTGCGGTCCGCACCACGTGTGATACGGGAGTTGGCGGGACACCCGGCAGTTTTAAGGGCGTAGCGTTCGAAGAATACCAAGATGAACTGGTGCTGACCACACACATGAGCGCGGGTTGGTACCGCTACCGGATGAAGTGGCACTTCTACTTGGATGGCCGCATCTGGCCGGAGTACTCGTTCGCGGCCGACAACGCGACGTGCACGAGTGTCACCCACCGCCACCACGTCTACTGGCGTTTCGACTTCGACCTCGACGGCGCCGGCAACGATCTGGTAACTGAATTCAATACCGTTCAGGGCACATCCACGCTCATCACCGTAGAGGACGACCGCACGTGGGGCAACGGGACCGACGGCGTCTACTGGCGGGTCGCCGACACGGTCACAGACGCAGCCTATCGCATCGTGCCAAGTGCTGCCGACCTGCTACTTCCGGTCGATCCCTTCTCGATTGCGGATGCAATCATTCTCCGCTACAACGCCGGCGAGATCCACGATGGGAGCGCAGGCTGTGCGATAAACTTTAACAGTGAAATAAATGGCCAAGACGTCAACGGCCAGGATATCGTTTTCTGGTACCGCGCCGGCGCCAGCCACACCGGCGGCAGTGGGTTTGATTGCGATATCGTTGGGCCGACGCTGTTCCCGGAGGGAGCTATACCGGTCGAGTTGACTTCGTTCGGCGCCGCGCTTCTCGCGGACGGAACGGCCCGGTTGAACTGGGCTACATCCAGCGAAACCAACAACGCCGGCTTTGACGTTGAGCACCGCCTGGAGGAAGACGAATGGGTATCCGTCGGGTTCGTGGAAGGCCACGGCACAACCACTGAAACAAATAACTACTCGTTCGTCACCAACGTGCTGGAGCGTGGCGGGATTCACAGCTTCCGCCTCAAGCAGGTCGATTATGACGGCCAGTTCGAGTATTCGAACGAGGTGGAAGTTGCTGTAGATGTACCTGGATCGTACGTCCTTGAGAGCGCTTACCCGAACCCGTTCAACCCGAGCACGGCGATTCGCTTCTCGGTTTCCCAGGGCCAGAACGTCACGATGACACTCTATGACGCCCTCGGCCGGCAGGTCGCGGATCTGTATGAAGGATATGCCGAAGCCAACCGCTTCGAGACGGTTCGTGTGGATGGTTCCTTCCTGCCGAGTGGTACTTACACGGTTCGCATTGAAGGCGAAAACTTCCTCGGAACGACCCGCATCATGTTGATTAAATAACTAGCTAAGTCGGGTATTCTTAGCCCGCGAAGCAGACAACAGCGCTCCGTGCACGCGCCCCGCTCCGGATTCGGAGGGGGGCGCGCTATTTTCGCCCACGGTCTGCAAATTCCGCGAACGAAAGGAGAGATCGGCGTCGTAGACACCCCGAACGTGAATCACTGTTTCACCTCTAGAGCCTTCTGAAATCGTCTCCCCCGTGAAGACGGGGGCCTATTCCACAATTCAACGAAGTGCCCAAATCCGGCTACGTATACAGTCTCGAAGGCAAACGCAACGGGACACTCTACATCAGTGCCACGAGTGATCTCGTAACACGTACGTCGCAACACATGCAGAAACTGGGGCCTGTTCACGTAAGAGTACGGAGTCCATCGACTCGTGTACTTTGAACACTATGGTGATATCCGGGACGCCATAGCGCGCGAGAAGCAAATGAAGAAGTGGAACACGTTTGGAAGACCCGCCTGATTGAAGAGGAGAATCCAAACTGGGACGATCTGTTCAACCGAGTAGCTGGTTCGTAGAATGGGTTCCCGCCTTCGCGGGAATGACGTTTTGGTAGTAGGAGATGCTATTCGTGTCGATCACTTGAACCGATACCAAGGCGTCTACTGGCGTGTGATTGCTCCTTCGCCGGGATCGGAAAAGCACCACACTCAGATTTTGGAGCGAGGCGCGCTATTTTCTGTCTTTCGCAACCAAATCGCTTTGTGACCTGCGACGTTGCCATCATAGGAGGCGGGATCGTGGGGCTTGCGACGGCCTACCGGCTGCAAGAGCTAAATCCTCATCTCCGATTGGTCGTCCTAGAGAAGGAAGACCGGATCGGGCGCCACCAAACAGGGCGGAACTCCGGAGTGCTCCATGCAGGCGTGTACTACCACCCCGGATCCGCGAAGGCGAAGTTGTGCAGAAGGGGGAAGCAGGAGATGGAAACCTTTTGCGAGACGGAAGGCATACCCTTCACCATCTGCGGGAAAACGATTATCGCGGTTACGGACGACGAAGTACCAGGGCTGGATGCGCTTCACGAACGTGCGAAGGCAAACGGCGTTCATGCCAAGCGGATCGGCCCCGAACGCCTGAGCGAAATCGAGCCGTACGCAGCCGGAGTCGCTGCCTTGAACGTTCCTGAAACAGGCGTCGTCAATTTCGGCGCCGTAGCCGCGCGGCTGGCCGAGCGCATTGAAGAGCGGGGCGGCGAGATCAGGACGGACGCCCAGGTTCTCGGCGGCACGGAGAGGAGTACTATGTCTGTAGTCGAAACGAGCCGCGGCGCCGTCGAGGCGCGGGTGGTCGTCAACTGCGCGGGGCTCTGGGCCGACCGCGTGGCCACACTGTTTGGTGTCCAGCCTTCCGTTCAACTGGTGCCGTTTCGGGGGGAGTACGTGGAGCTGTCGGAATCGGCCCGCACCTACTGCCGGGGCCTGATTTACCCCGTACCCGATCCTGCATTCCCCTTCCTTGGCGTCCACCTGACACGTGGAGTAGCCGGCCGTGTGGAAGCCGGGCCCAGCGCCGTCATGGCGTTCGCAAGGGAGGGCTATGACTTCGGAACGATCCGGCCGCGCGAATTGGCCGAAGTGCTGGCCTACCGCGGCTTCCGCAGGCTCGCACGGAAGTATTGGCGAACGGGTCTGGCGGAGATGCGGCGCTCGTTCTCCAAGCGCTCTTTCCTGCAGGCGCTTCAGCGACTCGTTCCGGCTTTGCAAATGGATGACCTCCGCCCTTCTCCCTCCGGCGTGCGCGCCCAGGCCGTCCGCCCCGACGGCTCCCTGGCCGACGACTTCATCATCGAGACGACGCCCCGCGCCGTCCACGTGATCAACGCGCCTTCTCCGGCGGCTACGGCGTCGTTGGCAATTGGGAGGCATGTGGCGGGGTTGGTTCTGGAGCGGTTGCCCACGTAGGGGCGCGATAAATCGCGCCCAGCCACCTCACCAATCCAGATCCTCATCACATTCGTCCAATGGCGTCGCCATGCCTTCGCGGATGGCCTTAAGCATTCCGGGATGGACATCAGATATTCGGTTTCCGACTCCCCTTCCACCGCCGCCTTCAGTTCCTCCTCTCGTCCGGAGAGAATCTATTCCAGTGCCGGTCCTGCAGTGCTCCTTCCATCGCGTATAGAAAATTGAGCGTGGCCTCCTTAGGAGGCTGTTGAAATACGCCATCCGGCCTGCGACGGCACCTCTCGGCCGATCTCTTCGTTGCCCCGCAGTACTGCGGGGCCGAATCACCGATTCGACTACGATCTCGCGCCTTGATCTCAGCCGAGATGCGCTCCCCGACAAGTCGGGGCAGGCTGTCTCGGCGACAGAGCACGTAATTCAACAGCCTCCTTCGGGAAGCGGTGCTTCAGGACCTTGTAAGCGAGAACAGCTCCCGCTTCGCGCAGCGCTTCCGGCGTCTCTATTCCAACCTCGCGCAGTAGCTCGGCGCTCCTCTCGCCGAGATTCCTCAGGCCCGACAACGGATCTGCTGCCCTGCTCACAACGAAGCCGGCTGCGGCGTGCCAATCTCCTCTACACCCTTCTTCGCAGTCACCTCAACGTTCTCAGCAAGAGGCAGTTCAAACCAGAAACGGGTGCCTCGCCCTTTCGTGCTCTCCACGTGAACCGTTTCGCCGTGGGCTTGCAGGATTTGCTTGACGATGGAGAGGCCGAGGCCCGTTCCGCCCATCTTCCGGCTCCGCGGGGCGTCTACCCGGTAGAAGCGCTCGAAGATCCGGTCGATGTGCTCCTGGGGGATGCCACGCCCCGTATCAACGACTTCTATGCGCGCCTTGTCGATGTGGCGCCTCATGCGGCAGCGCACGCTCCCTTCATCGCTGTAGGCGATGGCGTTGTCGATCAGGTTGGTGAGCACCTGCCGGATGCGGTTGCGGTCGGCCAGCACTTCGAGAGCGGGGTTGTCCCATATCAACTCCAGGCCCTTCTCCACCGCCTTGGGCTCCAGGATCTCAGCTGCTTCGTCAATCAGGTCTTGCAGATCAAAAATCTCCGGATGGATGACGTCCTCGCGGTATTCCAGCCTGGCAATCTCAATGAGGTCGCTGAAGAGATTGTTCAGGCGCTGAAGGTTAACGAGGCCCTTTTGGGCGTACCGTTTTCGCTGTTCGGGCGGCAGGCTATCCGACCCGAGGGCCTCCAGGTACCCGAAAACGGCGAATATGGGGTTCTTCACCTCGTGCGAGACATTCCCGATGAACTCGTTCTGGACGCGGTGCATCCGTTGAAGTTCGTGGATGTCGGAGCGAAAGCGCCTGGCCATTTTGTTGAGGCTCAGCGCGAGATCCTGAAACTCAGCCGACCTCGTTCGCACGCGGATGGCCCGGTCCAACTCGCCTTCGTTGATGCGCTGCGCGTGCTCGGTAATAGCCATGAGCGGCTTGTTCACCTGGCGTGCCGCAATCCAGGCGCCCAGCAACGCCAGCACGAGCGCCAGCGCCATACCGATGATAAGGGTCGCCTGCACCTTCTGTACGGCACGGTGAAGCGGTGTAGAAGGCTCCCCCAGGCGGACGATCAGCTTGGAATCGGAGCGGAAGGAAGCCGCATAGAGAATGGACTCAGCCGCCGGATCTTCGCCCTGGCGCTCCGCATAACCCACCCCCGTCCGGCGGGCCGCAAGTACCTCGGGCTGCCGGAAGAACTCTTGGTCGATGGGGCCGATGAATGGCCGCCAGACGCCTTCTGTTGTATCCAGGCGGGCAACAGCCACTTCCCGCTGCGTCACCCCGGCGATCTCTCCGGCAAGCGCCCGCACTGCCGCCCCGTCCGGCGCGGCCTCCAGCAACACGGCAACGCGTTCTACCTCCTCACGCAGGGTTTCACGCGCAGCATCACGCACCTGCCCGCGCAGCACGAGAAACGAGTACAGCCCCACCCCAACTACGGCCAGCCCCACAAAAGAGGCAAACGTGAGCATCATCCACGTCTGCGTAGAAGCCCGGCGAGGGAAGAACAGGTTGCGGATGGTTCTCCAGCGAAGCATGGTAGCTAGTGCGTATTTGCGTAGTGCGAATCGCGAGGCAGTCGTTCCAATACGCAGTACGTACTAAGCAATACCGCTCACGCCTCTGCTGCTTCCTCCTCCACGAAGCGATATCCGACGCCGCGGACGGTCTGGATGTGCTGGGCGAAGTCGCCGAGTTTCTCGCGGAGGTTCTTGATGTGAGCGTCCACGGTGCGCTCGGTGACCATCATGGCATCCTTCCAGATGGTCTCCAGGAGCTGCTGGCGGGTGAAGGCCTTGCGTGGATGACGCACGAGGTAGCGCAGCAGCTCGAACTCGGTAAGCGTGAGCCCAAGGTCTTCGGCCTCAAGCGTAGCCCGGTACTCGTCCTCAAAAATTATGAGGTTGTTGACCGTGAGAATCTTGCTTTCCTCGGTACCCGTCCGGCGCAGCACGGCGCGGATGTTGGCAAGCACCACCTGCGGGCTGACGGGCTTCTTCAGGTAGGTGTCGCCGCCGGCAGTGAGGCCCTCCAACTCGTCTATCTCCTCTGTCTTGGCCGTCAGGAAGAGAATCGGAATCTTTTCCGTCTCCACACGTCCGCGAAGGCGGCGAGCGATCTCAATTCCGCTCATGCCCGGCAGCATCACATCGAGTACGATGCAACTGACGTCCGGCGTCGCCTTGGCAAGCGCCTCCTCGCCGTCGTACGCGGTGAGCACGTTGTAGCCTTCTTCCTTCAGGAAGTGGCTGATGATTTCTACGACATCTTCCTCATCGTCTACGACGAGGATCGTAATCTCATGTGGGGTGGACGTGGGCATGGCTGGAAATCCGGTTTGGGGAGGGAATCGTCCGATCAATATAAAGGGCAGCGCCCAAAGACGCGCACCGAACCGACAGTTTCGCGAGGAAACCTACCCAGCGGTTTCTACACCCGAATACAGTCGGGGAACGCGCTTCGTTAGCCCGCAGGTCAGTTCGTAGGCAATCGTGCCCGCGGCATCGGCAAGCTCCATCGCCGAGAGGCCGCCCGGGCCAAACAACACGACGTCGTCACCCAAACGAATCGAATCGGAGGGGTTCCGAGGCCCCAGGTCTACCATCAGCATATCCATGCACACACGGCCTACGATGGGGTACATGGCGCCCCGGATGCCCACGCTGCCCCGATTGGAAAGAGATCGGGGGAGGCCGTCCCCATACCCCGCAGCTACCGTGGCAATCCAGGTTTCTCGCTCGGCCGTCCACGTGCGGCCGTACGAAACGGTGTCGCCCGGCTGGACGGCGCGGATATGAACGACCCGCGACACGAGCCGCATGACGGGGCGGATGCCGGTGTCTTCAAACCCCGGGAGCCGATCCGCGACGAGCCCGAAAAGTGCACCGCCAAGGCGTACGAGCGTGCGGCCACGGGAGGTTTCCGGGAGGTGCAGGAGGGTTCCGCTGTTGGCAACGTGGGTAACCGGAGGAGGATTATCGAGCGACTCGACGAGCGCATCGAAGCGGCCAAGCTGCTCGAGGGTAAAGGTGCGGTCCACCGTGCCGAAGTGCGTCCAGATACCCTCTACGGAAATCCCCGGCGCGGCCCGCAGCCTGGCAAGAGTTTCCGGCACCTCTTCCGGCAACAGGCCAAGACGCCGCATCCCGGTGTCCACTTTTATATGAACGGTCAGGGGGCCGGTTCGGGAGGCCGCAGCGATCACGGTGTCACCAATCTCCACCGACGAGATCGTGACCGCCAAACGGTGGTGGACGTACGCGGAAAGGGTGTCCGGAAGCGGTGCGCCCAGCACGTAAATGGGGTGCTCGATACCGGCCTCCCGGAGTTCGATACCCTCGTGGACTGTTGCGACGGCAAAATGGCGAACGCCCTCGGCTTCCAGCGCTTTCACTACGGGCACAGCTCCGTGGCCGTACCCATCAGCTTTGACAGCGGCCATCACCTCGGCATCGCCGGCGTATCCGCGCAGCACCCGAACGTTGTGGCGGAGCGCATCCAGGTCTACCTCAGCGCGGATCGGCGAGAAGTGCAGCGAGGGCGGAGGAATGGTGGCTATGGTCATCGGCCGAAATCTCCGCTTATCCTCGATCCCAAACGAGCCGACGGCGCCCAGAAGACGGTATTTGCCATCGGTAGGCCGCGCACGGTTAAATCCCCGAAGCGATGAGCAGCTCGATGTCCCGGTGCGGCATCCCGAACATGGACGCGAGGCTCTTTTTGGTGAGGTGGCTGCGGTACACGTAGGTACCGGTCCGCAGGCTCACATTCGTCCAGAGCGCGTCATTGATGGAACCGGCCTCGCCGATATCGAGCAAGTAGGGCACGAGCACGTTTGTGAGCGCAAAGGTGGCCGTCCGCGCTGCGTTGGAGGGCATGTTCGGCACGCAGTGATGGATGACGTCGTGTACGACAAAGGTGGGCTCGGCGTGCGAAGTAGCACGGCTCGTCTCCACACAGCCCCCCTGGTCGATCACTACGTCCACGATAACCGAACCCGGGCGCATGGACTGCACCATGTCCTCCGTAACGAGCATGGGCGAGCGCTGGCCCTTTGCCATCATGGCGCCTATCACCACGTCGGCGCTTTGCACGGCCTGGCGTATGTACTGCGTGTTGGCCACGGCGGTGGTTACACGGCGGTCCAGGTAGTGCTCCAGCGCGCGGAGCGACGGCAGGTCCATGTCGAGGACGATGACGTGTGCGCCGTAACCCAGCGCCGTGCGGGCCGCCCACTCGCCCACGACGCCTGCGCCGAGGATGACTACGGTAGAAGGCGGCACGCCCGAGATTCCGCCCAGCACGACGCCGCGGCCGCCCGTAGAACCCTCCAGATACCGTGCGGCCGTCTGGATGGCCATCACGCCCGTAATCTCGTGCATCATCCGCACAATGGGCAGCGTTCCATCCTCGTCGGTGATGAACTCAAAGCCGATCCCCGTCACGCGGAGATCCATCAGGCGCTGGAGATAATCGGGGGTTGTTCCGCCGAGGTGCAGTGCTGAGATTAGCGTCTGCCGCTCCTGCATGAGTTCGGCCTCCTCGGCGCTTGGCGGAAACACCTTGACGATCAGATCGCAGCCGGCATAAAGCTCGCCGGCAGAGGAGGAGATTTGCGCACCGGCTTCGCTGTACTCGGCATCGGAAAAGTGGGCCAGGTCGCCCGCCCCCGACTGGATGAACATTTCATGCCCGGCCGCCGTCAGGATTCCGGCAGCATAAGGAGCCAGCGCCACACGCCGCTCGGCGTTCAGGGCCTCGCTGGGCACGCCTATTCGAAGCCGGCGGCCACGCTCCTTCACCGCCAACCGCTTCTCGAGAGGCAGTAAGCTCTTTTCTATCTGGAGCCCCTGGATGGCGGGAATTTCCATGCGCAGGGCAAATCTTGACCGTGAAACGCTGCACGGGAAGGTACGAAGCAGCACCCTTCGATACACGGTTTGGGCAACGGCCCGCACCCGAAGGGCGTAGGCGACTCAATGGCTATGGCCAGGCCGAAGAAATGCGTCGTAGGTTAGAGGCACGAATGTCACGCCTCCTCTTCTAAATCCACTACCATGCGCCTTGCCTTCTGCATCCTCGCGATGGCATTCTCCGCCAGCACGTTCGCCCAGGATCCCGTGTTCCAGTTGGTCGATCCTTTCCCCAATCTCTCGTTTTCCAGCCCGGTCGACTTTCAACATGCCGACGACGGCTCGAATACCCTCTACATCGTCGAGCAGGCCGGGATAATCCGCTCGTTCGAGAACGACGAAACCACAACATCCACGACCACCTTCCTCAACATCATAAGCCGAGTGGCCTCCGGTGGAGAAGAGGGACTTCTTGGGCTGGCCTTCCACCCCGATTTCGAGACCAACGGCTATTTCTACTTGGACTACACCACAACAGGTGCGTTGCGTACTCGCATCAGCCGGTTCAACCTCGACGCTGCCAACCCGGATGTTGCCGACCCGAACAGCGAGGTGGTCCTTTTGGAAGTCAATCAGCCATTCGCAAACCACAACGCCGGGCAAATTGCCTTTGGGCCTGACGGCTACCTGTATGTAACCCTTGGCGACGGCGGCGGCAGTGGCGACCCAAACAACAACGGCCAGCGCCCAACCACGCTGCTGGGCTCCATCCTCCGCCTGGATGTGGACGGCGGCGGCATCCCGCTTGATTGTGCCTCGGGGACCGGCTCAGCGACCATCCCGGCGGACAACCCGCTTGTAGATGGAGCAGGCGACGACTGCGACGAGATTTACGCCTACGGAATGCGCAACCCTTGGCGGATGGCGTTTGATCCGGCAACCGGCGACCTATGGGTAGGTGACGTGGGCCAGAATGCGTGGGAGGAAGTGGACATTATCACAGCAGGCGCGAATTACGGGTGGAACGAACTGGAAGGGACGCATTGCTACCCGACACCGCCCTGCGACGATACCGGCAAGACTCCTCCAGTGTGGGAGTACTCGCACTCAAGTAGCAACTTCTCCATAACGGGTGGCTACGTTTATCGCGGGCTGGCCATTCCGGAGTTCGTCGGGAAGTACATCTACGGCGACTTAGGCGGCCGAATCTGGTCGCTGGATACATCGGGTCCAGGCCCCGTGAATGAGGAGATTGGCTCGGTTGACGAAGCACAGTATTGCTTCCAAGGTTACTGCCTGGCTTCTTTCGGCGTGGACGAGCGGGGAGAGATTTATGTGCTAACCATCGACGGTCCGATTCGCAAGTTCATCCGCGTCCCCCCTGTCGCCGGCGAGGAAGTGCCGAGCACGCTCTTACCGTCGCTCGACATCCACGGCCCAAACCCCGTGAGTAGCCGCACGTCGCTGCGGTTTCTGGCGCCGAGCGAAGGGCACGTCCTGCTGGCCGTGTACGACATCCTGGGCCGCGAGGTAGCGCGCCTGTTTGATAGAGAAGTGCGTTCGCTGACCCTCCGCGACGTCACCTTCGATGCCACCAGTCTGCCCGCCGGCGCCTACGTGGCACGGCTTATTACGGGCGGAACCATAGCGACGCAGAAGCTGACGGTGGTTCGGTAAGGACGATCGTCTCAGGAGGCCTCAACGCCCGACACGAGCCGTTGGGTAACTATACAATTTGCCAGAACTTCGGCAGACGCAACGCGTAGGGTTCAGGTGATGCTTATGAGCCTGTTGAATTACGCCATCCTGCCTACGACGGCGCCTCTCGGCCGATCTCTTCGTTGCGAGATGCTCGCCGAATCACCAATTCGACTACGATCTCGCGCCTTGATCTCGACCGAGATACTCTCGTCTCGGCGACGGAGCGCGTAATTCAACAGCCTCTTATGTGTGCCGTTGTCCGAGCTTCCGCCATGCGCCTGCCAATCTCTGTACTCTGCGCCCTGGCAATCGCATCCTCCACCGGCACGAGGGCCCAGGAACTCGACTTGGTCGAGCCCTTCCCGAACCTCTCGTTCTCCACGCCTGTCGACTTTCAGCACGCAGACGACGCTTCTAATACCCTGTATATCGTCGAGCAGGCGGGCATAATCCTCTCGTTTGAGAACGACGAAACGACGACATCCACGACCACCTTCCTCGACATCCAGAACCGTGTATACTTTCTATACGAGCGAGGGCTGCTCGGTCTGGCCTTCCACCCCGATTTTGAGACCAACGGCTACTTTTATGTGGACTACACCACGACGGGCGCCCTACGAACGCGCATCAGCCGCTTCAACCTTGACGCCGGCAATCCGGATGTCGCTGACCCGAACAGCGAGGTGGTCCTTCTGGAAGTCGATCAACCGGCCAAAAACCATAACGCAGGCCAAATTGCCTTCGGGCCTGACGGGTACTTGTACGTAACGCTAGGTGATGGCGGAGGAGGAGGCGACCCAAGCAACAATGGACAGGACCCAAGCACACTGCTTGGCTCGATTCTTCGGCTGGACGTGGATGGCACCGGCAACCCACTCGATTGCGGCTCAGGAACCGGCTCCGCGACCATCCCTGTGGACAACCCGCTCGTAGATGGAGAGGGCGGCAACTGCGACGAGATCTACGCCTATGGTCTCCGCAACCCCTTTCGGATGTCCTTCGACCCGGCAACCGGCGACATGTGGGTAGGTGATGTGGGCCAAAATGCATGGGAGGAAGTGGATCTGATTACGGCCGGCGGGAACTTTGGCTGGCGGGTGTATGAGGGTAGTCGGTGTACCGAGTATGACCCTTGTGACCCATCAGGTAAGATTTTTCCTATCTGGGAATATCCACACGACCCCGGCATTCTTGCTGTTATAGGCGGCTACGTTTATCGAGGCCTGGCCATTCCGGAGCTTGCCGGGAAATACATCTACGGCGATTTGGGAGGCCTGATCTGGTCGTTGGACACGTCGGGTGGAAGCCCGGTCAATGAGGAGATCGGCTCGCTTGCCGGGTGTTGCCTGACTTCTTTCGGCATAGATCATCGTGGGGAAATCTACGTACTGACCATCGACGGCCCCATCCGCAAGTTCATCCGCGTTCCCCCTGTCGCCGGTGAGGAAGCGCTGAGCAGGCTCTCCCCGTCGCTCGACATCCACGGCCCTAACCCGGTGAGTGGCCGAACGTCGCTGCGGTTTCTGGCGCCAAGCGAAGGGCACGTCCTGCTGGCCGTGTACGACATTCTGGGCCGCGAGGTAGCGCGCCTGTTTGATAGAGAAGTGCGTTCGCTGACCCTCCGCGACGTCACCTTCGATGCAACGAATCTGCCCGCCGGCGCCTACGTGGCACGGCTTATTACGGGCGGAACCATAGCGACGCAGAAGCTGACGGTGGTGCGGTAGGGGCCGCAATCAGGCGGAGCGTCCAAGCCATCGCTCCATAAGAATCCCCCCCGCAACCACCACGTTGAGGGACTCCACACCGCGTCCTTCAGCCGGGCGTTTGGGGAGCAGCGACACGCGATGATCGAGGCGTGCGCGAACGCCATCTGAGATTCCGTGCGCTTCGTTGCCGAGGACGAGGACGCCCTCTCGGCCGGCCTTCCATTCCCTGGCCCTTTGGCCGCCGAGGTCTGCGCCCGTTATAGTCATTCCATTCTGCGAGAGGATCTCAAGGGCTGCTCCAAGGTCATCCGCCCGGACGAGACGCACATCCCACAGACCACCCATTGAACCGCGGACCACCTTTGGGTTTTCAAGATCAGCCGTTCCCGGGCCGGCCAGCACTACATCTACCCCAAACCACGCGGCCGTACGGACGAGCGCGCCCACGTTGCCGGGGTCCTGGACACCATCCAGCGCGAGAACGGTTCGGGCTCTTTCAAGCCCGTCGGTCGCCTCCGCTACCACCGACTGTGCCACGGCAATCACCCCCTGCCCGTGCTGCACGTTGCTGAGGTGTGCGAGTTCTTTGCGGGCAACAACGTGGATGGGCACGCCTGCGGCCTCGAACGAGGCTCGGAGCTGTGCCTCGCCCGATAGCTCGTGCTCAATCAGGATCTCAGTGAGCTGCGCTCCAGCCTCCACAGCCGCTCTCACCAAACGAATCCCCTCCACCAAAAACAGACCGTGCTCACGGCGGCCTTTGCGGCGATGGAGGCTTGCCAGGTTTTTTAAGTGGTTGCGGGAAGGCTCGGGCACGGGATCGGCGGGGATAGATCAAGAGGCATCGACGAACGGATGATAAAGCTACACCGCGTCCATTAGGAGGCTGTTGAAATACGTCATCCCGCCATGTGGCAGGACTCTCGGCCGATCTCTTCGTTGCCCCGCAGTACTGCGGGGCGCCTTGATCTCGACCGAGATGCGCCCCGCACTTGCTGCGGGGAGCCTGCCCCGTACCGTCCCGCACTGGCTGCGGGACTACGGGATTGTGGGGAGCACGTAATTCAACAGCCTCTTTGAAGGCCGGAGTCTGCCCGCGACGAAGGTGTTTCCGAACATCTTCACGCGCTGCTTTGGCGTGTCCGAAAACACGCCGGGTAACTTCCCGTATCTGTTTCCCCATTCTTCCCACAGCCACCACGCATGGTCTCTCCCCACACCCCCCGCCGGCGTAGCGTCCGCGACCGAGCCGTCTACCAGGAACCTGCCCCGAGGCTGGACAAGGACAACCCGTTTGAGTCGATGATGGAGCGGTTTGACGTAGCCGCCGAGATCCTCGAACTCGACCCCGGCATGTACGAATACCTCAGATCCACCGCGCGAATTCATATCACATCGGTGCCTGTGCGGATGGACGACGGAACCTTGAAAGTGTTCGAGGGCTACCGCGTGATCCACAATGAGGTGCTTGGCCCCAGCAAGGGCGGCGTACGATTCACCCCGGACGTGAATCTCGACGAGATGAAGGCCTTGGCCGCGTGGATGACGTGGAAATGCGCGGTGGTTGGCGTTCCGTTCGGGGGCGCCAAAGGCGGCATCAAGTGCAACCCCGCAGAAATGAGCGCCGGCGAGCTTGAGCGGCTTACGCGCCGCTACACGGCCAACCTGATTGACGTCTTTGGCCCTGAGAAGGACATTCCGGCGCCGGACATGAACACGAACGAGCAGATTATGGCCTGGATGCTCGACACCTATTCGATGCACATGCGCCGCACGGAAACCGCCGTCGTGACGGGCAAGCCGTTCCTGATCGGCGGATCGCGCGGAAGGCGCGAGGCCACGGGGCGCGGTGTGATGACGACGACCCTGGCGGCCATGGAGCGCATCGGCCTGAGCCCCAGCCAGTGTACGGTGGCCGTTCAGGGGTTCGGAAATGTCGGCTCCGTGGCCGCGCAACTGCTACGCGAACACGGCTGCACCATCGTTGCCATCAGCGACGTATCGGGCGGCTACTTCAACGTGGACGGCATCGACGTCGACGCTGCTATCACGTACACGAAAGGCCACGATCAGCAGCTTGCCGGATTCCTTGACGCCGTGCCCATCACCAACCAGGAACTGCTCGCCCTCGACGTGGACATCCTGGCGCCGTGAGCGAAGGAGAACCAGATCACCGGCGAGAACGCGGCGGACGTGAAGGCCAAGATCATCGTCGAAGGCGCCAACGGCCCAACCACGCCTGAAGCCGACACCATCCTGAACGAAAAGGGCGTGCTCGTCATCCCGGACATCCTCGCCAACGCCGGCGGCGTGACGGTCTCCTACTTCGAGTGGGTGCAGGACCGCCAAGGCTACTTCTGGACCGGAGACCGCGTTAACCGCCGCCTCGACACGATGATGCGCCGGGCGTTCCGCAAGGTGTACGACACCGCAGAGGAGCATGACATCGCCTTGCGCATCGGAGCGTACGTCCTCGCCATCAAGAAGGTGTCCGACGCCCTCCAGCTGCGCGGGATCTATGCGTGAGGCGTATATGGGTAATGCGTAATGCGAGAGTTCCTGAGGCGTGATTACGTGAATACGTGAAGTGCAGGTTCTGAGACCGTAGGTTGCGAGCCCGATTCTTTTTGCCATCACGAAATGACCACCGCGCGTAGCACCGGCTCTTGGGGGCTCCTACTGATTCTCATCGGTGGTTGCGCCACGCCTATCCGGCCGAGCGGCGGTCCTGTGGATAGCACACCGCCCCGACTGCTGTCGAGCGTTCCGGCGAACGGCGACGTACGCGTAGAGGCCGAGCGGGTTGTTCTCGAGTTCTCCGAGCAGCTGGATGAATCCTCGGCATCGCGGGCGGTTGCCGTGGCGCCAACGCTCGACTCCCCTCCGCAGATTCGTGTGCGCGGGCGGCGACTGGAGATTGCATTCCCCGATTCGCTCCGTCCGCAAACCACGTACGTTATTTCGCTCAGCACCGAGCTGAAGGACGAACACGGCGTTGCGCTCCAACGCCCCATCACGATGGCGTTTGCTACAGGGGATGTCCTGGACCGGGGGCGCATTGCAGGACGGCTGCTCAATCCGGCCTCCAACAGCGGTGTGGCAGGTTTTCAGTTGTTTGCGTACGCGCTCCCTGAAGCTTTTGGCGTGCTGGATTCGCTCACCGTTCCGCCCGATTCGGTCGAGGCGCTGTTCAGCGGGCCGGACGCCCGGTACCGTCTCCCAGACCCCCGGACCGACGCCCCGACGTACAGCAGCGAAGCCACCGGGGACGGCTCCTTCCAATTCGACTATCTGTGGGAAGGCCCGTACTTCGTGGTCGCGCTCGAAGACCTCAACCGAAACCGACGGGCAGACGACGGCGAGCGTTTTGCCGTATCGGCGCGGCCTATCAGCGTAACGTTTGCTGATTCGCTCGCCCAAACATCGGTCCGATCGCTCGAGCTTTTCGTGGCCGCACAAGACACGACACCACCCCGGCTTAGGCGTGCCCGGCCCATCTCAAACCAGCGCATCGCCCTTTCGTTTGATGAACCGGTTCGGCTGCAATCGCTGTCGGCCGACGAATGGTCACTCACAGACTCTGCGAGCGGCGAGGCCGCGAGGCTGGCGGCCATCTACCAACTCCCCCATTCGCCTACGGAGATAATGCTTCTTGCTGACGATGTACTCTCTCCAACTGCATACCTCCTTTCTTCAGCAAACGTCGTCGCCGATTCGAGCGGCAACACTACACCAGTGTTTGCACACGTCAAGCCCTCAACCTCCCCAGACACCGTTTCCGTGCGTTTCGAGGGGTTTCTACCCGCCTCAGAACCCTCCGACTCGGTCTTTCTCCTCCGCCCCGATGCGCTGCCCGGCGTCCGCTTCAACGAGCCCGTTGATTCGCTGGCCTTCCAACGAAGAGTCATCGTCAGTGGGCCGGATGGCAGCCTGGAATATGCCCTTCGAACGGAAGATGGCATTAGCTACTCACTACGCCTCGCATCGGCACCTCGCACATTTCGGGTAGAGGTTCGAATGCCCGACTCCACCTACACGCGGCGCTACGCCGTTCCCGCCGCAGACGCCCTCGGCTCCATTTCCGGGTTTGTTGTTGGACACGGTGAACGAACGGTTCAAGTCGAAGCATTCCCCGAAGGCGGCCCGCCGTTCGTGGCCTCAGCAGAGGTAGACGGTACGTTTGTCGTACGGCGGTTGCCTCCCGGTTCGTACCGCCTCCGCCTGTTTGTTGACCGCAACGGCAATGGGCGGTGGGATGGCGGCAGTCTCGCCCCATTCGCGCCGCCGGAGCCCTTGCAGTGGCTTTCCGCGCCCATCAGCGTGCGTGCCCGCTGGGAACATGAAATCGAAGAAGCGGTCGATTTCAGCAGCAACTAGCTTTTGCGTCATGGCGGAACAGGAATCCAATCTCCCGGAACCGGTCCTCTCCACGCAGGGCATGCGGGCGGCAGATCGCCGCGCAATCGAGGAGCACGGCATCCCCAGCCGTGAGTTGATGGACAATGCCGGGCGCGCAGCATACGAGTTCATCGAGGCTCGATTTGGCGAGATGAAAGGCCGCCGGGTGCTCGTACTTGCCGGGAAAGGCAACAACGGCGGGGACGGCCTCGTGGTCGCGCGGATTCTGAGCGAGCGAGGCGCCGACGTAACGGTTGTGACGCTGGCCACGGAGGAGAACGCCACAGAAGACACCGCCGCCAATCTGAAAGCGCTATGCGAAGTGGAGGGCGTCGAAATCTTGCCGTTCACGCAGATAGAGGACGTTCGGGCCCTCGATGCGCCTGAGATGATCGTTGATGCGCTCCTTGGCGTCGGCGTGATTGGAGAGCTCCGCGAACCCGTCGATCTCCTTGCCACGTGGATGAACCAACAGGATGCACCGGTGATTGCGATGGACGTGCCGACCGGCCTGAACAGCGATACCGGAGCAGCCTCGGAAAACACCGTCCGAGCCGCCGCAACCGTTGCAATGGGCGCGCTCAAAACCGGCCTGCTCCTCAACGAAGGCCCTGCGCTCTCCGGAGCGGTCGACGTCGCCGAGATCGGTATCCCGGACGCGGTGCTCCGCGAGGAGGCAACCGCCTTTCGGGCTACGGATGCTTGGGCGCGCGCCGCTCTTCCACGCCGCGTCCACGACGCGCACAAGTACAATTCGGGGCGTGTACTCGCCGTGGTAGGATCGCGGATGTTTACGGGAGCAGCCGTTCTCGCCACATCAGCCTGCTACCGGATGGGCGCGGGCGCCGTGGTGTGCTGCACGCCCGAAAGCGCCCAGCAGGCCGTTGACGCGCACGTTTCGGAAGTGATGGTGGCCGCCCAAAAAGAAACCGATGACGGCACGCTGGCCATCATGGCCTACGACGATATCGTGAGCCGCCTCGAACGCTCCGACGCCGTGCTGGTGGGCTGCGGACTGGGCCGTTTGCCTGAAACGGCCCGGCTCGTTCAGGCCCTCCTTCGCCGCATCGAAGGCCCTGCCGTCATCGACGCGGACGGCCTCAACGCACTCGCCGGACGAACGGAAAAGTTGGCCGAATTGTCGAGCGGTCGATTTGTGCTTACGCCGCACAAGGGTGAGTTCAATCGTCTCCTGGGAGACATCCCAGGAGACGATGACGTAAACGAAGCCGATCCTATTGAACTCGTGCGAACGTATGCAGCAGCATGGAACGTCGTACTCGTACTCAAGGGCATGCCGAGCGTAGTCGGCGCCCCGGATGGCCGTGTGTTCATCGGACCGCCCGGCAACCCGGCTCTTGCGACCGCCGGCACCGGGGACGTGCTGGCGGGCTCCATCGCCGGCTTGCTGGCGCAAGGCCTGGAACCGGAGGATGCGGCCGTGAGTGCATTGCACGTTGGAACCGCCGCCGCCGAACGCTATGCGGCCACGCACGGCGTTTCATCCATGATGGCGAGCGACCTGCTCTCCACGATTCCGCTTGTACTCCACGAACGCTTCGCTGGCTAACCTGTGCTGCGTACACCACTCTTTCACGCTGTTCTCTGGACGGGAGTCCTCATGGTCGGGTTCTCGATCCCAGGGCAGGCTCCTCATTACTTTTCCCTTACGTCACCCGATAAGCTTCTTCACTTCTGTGGATTCCTGATCTTGGCCATCCTTTGGCTGCGCGTGTATCCCACGTCGGCAGCACGCATTATAGTCTATGGAGCGCTGTTCGGAATCCTCGTGGAAGTCTACCAACACGTGATGCCCATAGGCCGATCGTTCGACATTGCCGACGCGCTTGCTGATTTCGGCGGATTGCTGGTGGGTGTGCAAATTGGCAGGCCGTTGGTACGGTCGAAGAAAACTCGGGAGCTGGAGCAACTCTAAGGTTGTTGGGCGGTCTTCCGATCAACACCAGCGGGAGGTTGCCATGAAACGACGCTCGAACATCCTCAGTGCAGAAGCAGGCCTAGCTGCGGCCCTGGTTATCGTCATCACTGCATTTAGTGTGGATGTGTGCTCGGACGCGCCGACTTCTTCGAGAGGGCATCAGCGGTCGAGCGAGCCCATTACCCTCGTCGATCTGCCACCAACCGTGCATCGGGTGGAGGTCGTGCCGGCCATTCCTCGACCATCCGATCTGCTGCCCCCGGAAGAAGAGCCAAACCTCTTTCGGGTCATCGCTGACGACTTGCCGGACCTCCCAGAACTCCCTGAACGTACCGGCAACGGATCCACTCCTGCGCCGCCGGCACTGCAACCACCGCCCGTCGCCTACCAGGAACCCAGGTACGAAGAACCTCCGTTCGTCGACTTCGCAGATGTGATGCCGGAGCTCATCGGCGGAATCGAGGCGCTTCAAGCCACCATTACCTACTCCGAGTTCGCGCGGCGTTCGGGCATAGCGGGCCGCGTGATCCTTTAGTTCATCGTGAACACGGACAGCTCCGTAAGCGACGCGATAGTGGTACGCAGCATTGGAGGCGGGTGCGACGAGGCCACGCTGGAAGCCATCAGGAACGCCCGGTTTACCCCCGGCCTCCAACGCGGCAGGCCCGTCCGGGTACGAATGGCACTCCCCATCACGTTCAGACTGCATTAGCACGCGGTTGATGCCCCCATTTCACCATTCCTTAAACCCACGAGCCGGCACATGAGCCTGTCGGACTCCGGGTGATTCTACTGCGGCGGCGGTAAGTCGGCCCATTTCTCCGCTCTTTCTCGTTGCGTATCACCACTATGCGCCTCAAGAGATCGAAGAAATGCTCTCGATTTCCCGCTCGCCTCGCGACGAATCCCTAAGTCCGACAGACTCATACAGAAAATCGCGGAGGGACGTGACGCATTGCGCTCTGTTCCCTACATTACGGATCCGCGCCCTTCCCGGCCCGACTAACCACAACCGACATGGCTGTCCACAAGACCGACAAAGCCGACATTCGCAGTCGCTACCACCTCTACGTCCAGATCGGCCTCACGCTCTCCCTCTCATTGGTCATCGGTGCATTCACGATCCCGATGACGCCCGGTGAGGACTTCGAGATCATCCAGACCGATCAGGAGATCATAGAAGTGGAGGAGATCGAGCAGACGCAACAGCTCGAGAGACCTCCGCCGCCGCCTGCTCCGCCGCCGCCGGAAGAAGTGCCCGACGAGGAAATCATCGAAGAGCAGGTGATCGACATTAGTGCGGAGATCGACTTGAGCGAGACGCCTCCTGCACCGCCACCGCCGCCGTCACCGCCTGAAGAGGCGCCGCCGCCGCCGCCGCCGCCGCCGCCCGAGCCTGAAATCTTCGAGATCGTGGAGCAGATGCCTGTCCTGCAGGGTGGTCTCGAAGCCCTTCAGCGTGCCATCCAATATCCCGAGATGGCCCGACGCTCAGGAATCGAAGGCCGCGTATTTGTCCAGTTTGTGGTGGATGAGCAGGGTCGCACTTCGGAAGTCCGCGCCGTTCGCGGTATCGGCGGTGGATGCGACGAAGCCGCTGTGGCCGCCGTGCGCAATGCACGCTTCACACCGGGCCTCCAGCGAGGCCGCCCCGTAAAGGTGCGGATGTCGCTTCCGGTAACATTCCGGCTTAACTAAATCCCAACTCGGGTTTTCAAGTCCCATCGCCCCAGTTGCTCGTAGAGTGGCCGGGGCGTTTTGCGTGATTAAGTGATTGACGTGATTATGTGACGGACGTGACTTCCGACGTGCCGTTTGGGTCAGAGGACTGAGATCAGAGGACTGAGATCAGAGGACTGAGATCAGAGGACTGAGATCAGAGGACTGAGAATGG
>JADFQN010000163.1 GCA_022561755.1 Bacteroidota bacterium | reverse complement strand
TGAAGTGTTGAGTGGGAAGTGTGAAGTGTGAAGGGTGAAGTGTGAAGTGTGAAGTGTGAAGTGTGAAGTGTGAAGTGTGAAGTGTGAAGTGTGAAGTGTGAAGTGTGAAGTTAAACTATATTTTTTTTATCTTCTTTTTCTACATAAACAAAAGTGAAATGGCGCAAGTCGCTTGAGGGGACTTGAACGCGAAATCGCATCAAGTATCATCACGATGGAGCGAACGGGGTATTGTTCCATCGCCATCGGCACGTGGACGTGCCCGACACGCTCTACAAGATCTAGCCTGGCCTCGTCGATGAGCCGGTCCATCTCACGGGGGCGCTCCCATGTGGAATAGACGTCTTTACCGACCGCTGTCTTGCTTTGATTGATCTTGCGCGCCGCGGGCCAGTAGTAACTATGCAAGTTGGCGTAGTTGAAAAGAAGCGTCGATCCAGGCTTAATGACGCGAGCAAGCTGCTTCAAGGCATCGCCCGGGCGCTCTAAATGATTGAACACATTCAGCGACAAAGCGTGATCAAACGAGGCGTCTTCAAATGGTAATTCGTAGATGGACCCTTCGACGAACTGATCGACTTGTTCGATGCAGCCAGCTTTTTCCAGATTTGCCCTGGCGACATCCAACATCCCTGTGGAAATATCGAGCAGCGTCATGTGGTTTCTCTTCTGCGCGAGTGGAATAGAGAAACGGGCCGTCCCTGGGCCGACTTCAAGAACGCGTCGATCATTCCACTCCGCACACAGGTCATGGAGAATCTTCTGCTGGGCGGCGTTGACAAACTGCCCGGTCTTGCTTTCCCAACGCTGCTCATCATACGTCGCGCTGTCTCTATCGTAAAACGACGGATTAGCTGATTCACTTATTGTCGAATTGGGTGTCATGATGCGATCCTCCTATAGACCTTGTCGTAAGCGGCGGCAATTTGGCGCGGATCGAAATGCTGCTCGATAAAACGTCTCGCATTCATACCCACACGTTCTCGCAAAGCGGCATCGCCTAAAAAGGTTCTTAAACCGGAGGCAATCGACTCGGGATCGAGTGGATCGACAAGCCGGCCGACTTCTTCCGTTACCACCTCCGGCATGCCTCCCACGTCGGAAACCACTACGGGACGACCTGCGGCCATCGCTTCCAGGGCAGCCATGAAATAGTCGGAGGGGCCCAGGGTATCGAGAAACGGCGCTACCAGGATGTCGCACGCTTGCATTAGAACCGGCATGTTGTCAACGATTCCTTGCTGGATGATACACGAACCGAGATTTAACTCTTCTATCTCTTGCGAAAGCCTTGTCATGTCTTCGTCGGACGAAGAGTGTTTCAGCTCCGTTGTTACAACGAGTTTGACATTCGGATAATCTTTCCGGACCGTATGAAAGGCTCGCAGCACTCCTGACAAATTTTTCTGCTTCCTTGCATTTCCGACAAACAGAATCACCTCCTCCTCCTTCCCTATTCCCAGTTGGCCGCGTAGCGAATCGGACTCCTCCCGGTCATTGAATCGGACCGTATCAACTGGAGGTGGAATCCGCTCGACATCACGCATTCCATAATCGAGCAGGGAGGCGGCCACATTCTCGCTAATTGCCCCTAGCCAATCGAGCTGATTCGCCCATCGACGGATCAATCCATGGACGAGTGGCAATCGCCAGCGTCCACCCCGGCCTGGAATGGGACAATACATTGTGTGTAACGTTGGAGTTTGGGCTATCCGCTTGAGCTTTGCGGAGACCAGGAAATAATCTGCGTATCCGCTGTGAAAATGGATCACATCAAATTCGTCACGCCGCGCCCGAACCCATTTCACCGCTTCGCGAGAAAACAGAAGGCCGTATCGGATCGTTAGGGTAGCTGCACTCACAGATAGGCTATGAACCTTCGGCCCACCTTCGATTTCATAGTCGCCACTTCGGCCCTTCGTATTGGAGAGGATCGTCACCTCTTCCCCTGCCTCATGCTGAGCCAGAGCCAGCGTCATCAGGCAACTGGCATGACCGCCCACAATTGTTCGCCCACCGAAATACTGAAACTGAGGTATGACATGGAGAATTCGCATTCGCTCAGGTGATTCCGCATAACCAAAATCGGGCTACGTTGACTTTATCGACTACGAGGGCGAACGCGCAAGGTGGGAGGGTAAATTGTGCCTGGCGATCCAATCTATCCAAGCATAATACAAGAATCCGTTGACGACGGACGCGAACATCACCACTCGATATCAAATTACGCGGACGCTATCGGAGAGCATCGATCACCGGTGCGGGGCGCTGCCGCCTACGTACGATTATACGCTCCCTGAGAGGCTGTTGAAAAACTCCACCTACCTGCGGCGGCACCTCTTTCCCGATCTCTGCGTTGCGAAGTACTCGTCGAATCACCGATTCGCCTACGATTTCGCGCCTTGATCTCGACCAAGATTCGCTCGCCTCGCTTACGGGGTAGTATTTCAACAGCCTCCTGAGCCACCTACCCATGAATAACCAGCCGGAATCTTCGCAGCTCCCGCGGATGGATCCAAACGCGCCGTGCCTGGTGCTCGCGCCTCATCTCGTGTACCCGCTGCGTTCCGGATCCAACATTGCCATACACAACCGATGGTCGGCATTCAGCAGGTTCGTCCCCTACGTTGACATCATCGGCCAGAGCACGGTGAACCGGTACGAGAACGGCGCGCTTGCCCGAACTGTCAACTACTCGAATTCCGTTCGTTCTCAAAAGAGAGCGGCATTGCGCACAATCGTGCGTCGCACACAGTACCAATTGGAGAAGTTTGTCACGAAGGAGTTCAGCGCAAAGGCCGTGGAGCATTTGGCCGACCAGGCATACGGATGCGTCGTCGGCAGCTATCTGAACACGGTCCCTCTGTTGGCTCACGACCCCCACGCCGGCACCCGCCCTCATCTCGTCGAAACGCACAACGACGATTTCAAGTGGTACCGGACACTGCAGGAATCTGCACCCAACCCACTGGCCAGGCTTGCAGCCATGCTTTCGGAGCGGTGGACGGCCTCCATTTTTCGTGCACATCAGCACCAACTCCTTCTCAGTCACGTGACCGAGACCGATCGGCAGGGTTACCTGAGGGTTGCCCCCGATCATCGTTCGATCATTACGCCCATCGGCGTACGAATTCCGGATACGCCACCCGTTCCGCAGGCCCCCGATGGCGACATTCGTCTTCTCTTCGTCGGCTCGCTCGGTGTGATAATGAACGCTGACGCGCTGGAGTATTTCGGGAAACGCTATTTCCCAATCCTCAAGCAGCATTTCGGCGATGCGCTGCACGTGGACGTTGTCGGCAACTCACCGGCGCTCAGGATCGAATCAATGTGCGAAGAGCATGGCTGGGGCCTGCACCCCAACGCGCCCGACGAACTGCTCCACGAACTGCTCCGAAAGGCGAGTTTTACGCTGCTGCCCTTTGAGTACGCCACCGGCGCGAAGCTGAAGCTGCTGGAGTCCATCGCACACGGCGTTCCGTTTCTGGCGACGTCGCACGTATTGGCGCAACTTGAGTCTATCCCACCGTCGTGCCTGCTGGCCGATGACCCCGCCGACTGGCTGGCGCACGTGGAGGCCATTCAGAAAAAAGGCCAATCGGTTGGCGAGCGCACTAAACTTGTCGAGATCGCAAAACGGCACTCATGGGAGGCCTCGGCGCGCGGCGTCTTCGAGCGCCTGACAAAAGCTTAGTCTGCGCGCAGCCGGTGCGGATAGAGTTGCTCGTAGAACGTCTCGCATTCCTCCAGAACACCCTCCAGGTGCGGAGGAAGCTCGGCCTGTTCGTTCTGAGAAGGCTCGAACCCGGTCGACTTCTCCACGTTCGCGTACCAGTGTTCGGCCCACACGCCGTCTGTAGTGCGTGGGCCGGCCTCCCACGCTAGCATCGCCGGATCGAACGAAATGCCAAACGTTGCGCACAGGGCGCGAAGCATCCCTTCCGGGTTTGCGAGCACGTCCCGCGAGTTGATGACCGGTGGTGGCGTGCCAGAGCGATTGCGGAACCGCTCGAACAACTCCACCTGCTGCGGGAGGCCGGTGTCCTCAACGCGCGGCTCCGGGATGACCCTTGCCAGCGAGGCCAGCATCGCGCGTGGCTGGCGGATGAGGAAGGCGTGGCGGAAAGACGCTTCCATCAACCACTCGCGGCCCACGTCCGGCAACAGGTGATGCGCCATGTGCTTCTGGTAGAAGAGGGCCTTGGCGTCCGGAATCGGCCCTGAAAGCTGCTCGACGACGGTTTCCCAGTCCGTTGGCTGCGATTGCAGGATGGCCTCGCGCCCCGGATGGGGCAGGCCGGTTTCCTTCATGTAGAAGGCGTAGAGCGGTTCATCCACCACCACCGTGTCCGCGCGGCTACCCCACGAGCGCATCAGCGCCGTCGAGATGTTGCGCGGGCCGCTCCACATGGCGAGGCGGACGTTTATGGATTTGGGATTTGGGATTTCGGACTTGGGATTTGGGGATTGGGCGCAGAAGCTACCGTTCCCTGACATCCCATGCGGTCGGCCGTCTGCGGTCTGCGGTCAGAACTCAACGTCCACCGTTCCACCTTCCTCGCCGCCGACAGTGTACGTCCTCTCTACGAAACGGCCACCGCCTTCATTCAGCAGGATCACCGAACTGGCTCGGGTGCCATAGCGGCCGCTTGCGATAAAGAGCGGCGACAGCATCCTCTCCATGTCCAGTTCTACACCAGTATTGGGCAGTTCGTCGTCAGGAGGGTGCTCGCTGTCGTGCAGGAACGCGAGGCACGCCTCCGCATCGGGCTCCGCTTCTTCCAGAACCCCTTCAAACGCAGCCCTGCCGCGCTTCACCTTTGGCCATGGCTCATCGAGGGTGGCATTCGAGAGGCCGTAAACGCGGGGCGCCAGTTCTTCGGGCGCGTCCGTGTGGGTCGAAACCATCCAGACGGTCTCCGCATCGCCGACGATCAAATTGAAGGGGTTGAACTCACCACGCTCCGAAAAAACCTGCCTCGCAAAAGCCTCCGGCGGACTTGAACCGGCCAGGAAGTCTTTGACGAGATCCCCGCGCGAGCGGTCGCGGTCTTGGTGCGCCGGTAGATCTCTCACGTTCGTAACGACGGACCATCGCCCCTCTCGCGTCACGCCGAGCCACGTTCCTCCGGCCTCCAGATCTCGCCCGGCCAAAATGCTTGGGTGGTCCTCCCACCACTCCGCAGCCGCCGCAGGACGCTCGTAGAACTCATCCCGGTTGCCCGCGAAGACAAGCCGGTAGCGCGGATGAACCTGGTGAGCGAAGAAGAGGACGCACATGGGGGGACTATTGCGTAGTACTTAATGCGTAATGGAGATAATGCGTAATGGAGATCGGGTCCGCAGATACGCTGCGCGCGCGCCACGATACGAAATACGCACTACGCAATAGACCGCGAATCACATCCTGGGGTGGCAAGAGGGTGACAGCACTGCTCATCGACGTGAAATCGTGTCGGACTCACTGGGCGCAGTTGGCCGACAGCGAACAGCTGCTCATCCGATACAACTTGTTGGGCTAGCCTTACTGCGGGTCGGAACCGGCGGCTGCCTGCTCCTTGTAGACGTATTAATCGAATTGCCGTGCATCGGTGAGGTGGCCATCAGACCCGACTTTGACGATGACTTCTTTGTCGCCATTCAACCAGATGCGGCCGCCGAAGGCGATTGCTCTGCGAGGACCGACTTGGTCAGTCGACGCGCCAACAGCCCACCCAGGAGCAGGAGAAGCGGTCCCATTGCGAACGCCACAGGCACCACCACCGCCATGGCACCCTCTTCGCCCTCGTTCAGCCCGAACACCACCGCTGCAGCAATCGCAACGAGAAGGCCAATAACACCTGGGATAATGCTCAACCAGAGAGCGGAACGCTGTCCGCGCCGACCCCAAACCATCCCCGCCAACCCGAATAGCGAAACGAGGGCCAGACGTAGCCCTCCTAACCCAAAGACTCCGATCCCTTCTACCAGCCCCTCCTCGCGCCCGGCCTCCCACTGCAACTCGCCCATCGTCGCGATCAGTTGAACCGATACGGAAACGACTAGGAGGGTGAGGAGAACACCGGCAGTGCTCAGCAGCAGAGATCCTTTCACGGCAGTTCCTCCTGGTTCGAATCCCACCAGAAGTGCGTGTACCGTACAACCCGGGCGGCAGGATCGAGCAAGAAGGA
>JADFQN010000162.1 GCA_022561755.1 Bacteroidota bacterium | reverse complement strand
TGGTCGGTCAACCAGAGCGAGTTCGTGGACTTCGAGGCGACGTTCGGAGAAACTGCGCCGCAGGGTGGAACCGAGCTGGTGCTTCCGGTCGCGCGCCTTGGAGCAGCCACGAATCTCCCCCTCACGGACGACATCGGGTTCACCCTGGGCATGGACCTGGACCTCGCCTTTGATGGCCAGCAAGCCTACGCCTTCAACACGGGTGACATTTCGTTTCACCCGCGCCTCGGCGGCGAGGTGACGTACAAGGGCATCGTGGCGCTGCGCGGAGGTATCTCGAATGTGACAACCTCCGAGCGGTACGGCACGCAACTCACGCCCACTATCGGCGCCGGGCTCAACATCAGCCAGGTTTCGATTGATTACGGATTCGGAGACTTCGGCGGCCTGCAAAGCGAACTCGGCTACTCCCACCGCGTTTCGGTGAAACTTACGCTGGTTCAGCCCCGCTTCCAGCGCGCCCAAGAGCAGTCCAACTGAGCGTCAGACCAGCAACTTCGGACTCGTCTCGGGGTCTTTCGGACGTATTTTGGAATAGACAGGTACGAAGCTGTGTCTCAGGGCCGTTTTGTTTCCGTACCTGGAGTTTGTCGGAGGGCGTTTCATGAAACAACGATTCCGCAACGAAGACCTGAAAGGGCTGGGCGCAAGCCTTGGGCTGCACCTCGCCCTGCTTCTGATCAGCGGCGCGCTGATTATCGGGAGCAAGAACCCGGAACATCCCGCGCATCTTGTTGAGATAGAGTTTGGATCGCTGGCCTCTGAAGCGCGGCCATCTGCTCCTTCGCCGAACCCCGATCCACGCCCGCCGCAGCCGGAGATGCGGCCGGAGCCTCCACGCGCCCAGCAGGAGGCTCCTACGCCGGTCCGGACGCCGCAGACGCGGAATCCGGCGCAGGGGGAGGAAACCATTGCGCGGCCTCAGCAGCAGCCCGATACACCCCCTCAGCCTCCGAGCCCGCCTACGCCCGAGCGCAACACAGATGGCGGAGGCGGATCGCCGACGGGCGAGCAGGGCAACGATTCCAACCCGGACGACGCGTCCGGCCGGGGCAATACGGGTTCTTCCGGCGTGGCCATCGAAGGCTTGGGGAACCGCCGGGCTTCCTGCCCGAAGCCTGGGCATCCCGGCGTCAACGGTTTTGTGAGCTACTTCGTGACGTTCACCCCGGAAGGCCGCTACGTGAGCTCGCGCCCGCAGCGCCGCGGAGGGAATCCGCGCCTCGATCAGGCCGCGCGGAGCGTGTTGGTAGCATGCCGCGCCCAACCGCTCCCGTCCAACGCCGACCAGATTAATCAGCAGGGACTGGTCACGTTCCGATTCACAAACTGACTCTGGTGTTAACAGCCCGTTGAAGAGTCATCCGGCTTGCGGCGGCACCTCCCGGCCGATCTCCGCGTTGCCCCGCAGTGCTGCGGGGTTCCTTGATCTCGACCGAGATGCCCTCGTCTCGGCGACAGCCTGCCCCGTCCCGTCCCGCACTGGCTGCGGGACTGTGGGATTGCGGGGAGCACTCCTTCAACGGGCTGTTGACCGCCTGAACTTCCGACCCAGAGCTCGCAGTTCTTCCCCGGTTGCATCGAACACCGCCCGGCCAAGCAGGCGCTCGGGCGAACGCGGCCCGCTGAACGCATCGGCGATGGCGTGAAGCGTTCCGAGAGATGGTCGTGATTCGTTGGTGATGGCTACGATCGGATCCCACCGATCGGGGACGAACTTCGCCTTGAAGGCCTCCAGGCCCTGAAAATTGTAAAAGCGACGCCCGTGGGCGCGAAGCCATCCAAACAGCGCACGCATCCAGACCGGGGTGGGGTTCGATGCCGGCGCACGGAACGACAGGGGAGAAAGGCCAAGTGTGAGATAGGAAGATCCTGAGTCGGCGGCAGCAGTCATGGCGGCGTCCAGCAGGAGGGAGGCCGTGCCGTTCGGCGCTGCCTTGCCCTGGATGATCTGTTCTACCAGCCAGCCGTTGCGGGCGGGAACGGGTGTGAGCACCAGAAAGCCAACGGGGGCCGTGTCATGCGAGGCCACAAAGACCCATCGATCCTCGAGCTGATGGAGCGTCTGCGGCTCGACGAGGAAATGGAGGCCGGGAAGCCCCCGCGCGTGCAGCCACTCATCGAGGCACCGCTGGAGTTCGACGTTGCCCTCGGCCTCTCGTTGTGTCCGTTTAGTTACGGTAATTCCTTTGTTCCGCGCGCGGTTGAGCTGGGCACGAAGCGACGCCTTACCGGCAAGGATGGCCGGCCACCGGTGCGGATCCCATACAGGCTGAGCCCCCAGTACCATTTCGCTGTAGCCAGGCTTTCCACCTAGGATTTCGCGCAGCCGGCAATCCGCGCCAAACCAGCATACGCGGCGGCCTGCCCGAGCCGCCGCGGCCTCGAAGGCATCGGCAACGCCCGCCACGTCCACTTCGGCACACACGGGTTCTCCGGCTGCTATCCACATTCCTGGATGGAAACCCAGGCGCTTTCCGGCTTCCACATAGCCAACCAGGCCGCGCCGTTCTTCCGAAATCCAGTGGGCGATGCCGGGGTTCAGAATCTGGTAGGCCGTTGCGTTCCAGCCGTGCTCGAGGATGAGTTCGCGGGATTGTGCGTACGAGGGCTCCACAGATTGATCATCGCCCGAAAGCCGTGGGGGAAGTTGGCCGACTCAGAAACTAGACGGCCCAACCGATGCGCGCAACGCCTGTTTCCGTTCGTTCCTTGCGGTGGGGCGGCCGAATCAATACCTTTCGTCGCATCGCGCCAACTTCCGCCCCGCCATACGTCCCTCGCTACCGCCCTTCCACAGATTCTAGCACGCATTCGTGTCTCGCCGAGCCGAACTGCTGGCATTGCTGGTAAGCGATGCATTGGCACTAATCCTGGCCTACGTGGCCTTTATCCTGGCGTGCCAACGCTGGGGTTGGTTAGATCATAGTTTCGCAGTCCAGGATTTGACCCTGATCACCGCCGCCCTCCTCTGTACGGGATGGCTGGTCCTGTTTCTGTTCGCGGGGATGTACCAGGAACGCTTCGCGGGCAGCCGCTTCGACGAGTCCGTGACGCTGCTGAAGGTGGTGACCGTCGGGTCGCTGCTGCTGTTTTTCAGCGTGTTTATCGACCGGATGGGAACTGGATCAGCCCGGTTGGGAATCGGGTTTTACTGGGGTGCGTTGGTGGTGGCGGTGGCCACCGGAAGGTTGGGTGTACGCGCCGTTCAGAAAGCCTTCATCCTTCGCGGGCGCGGGTTACACAAGGCGATCGTCGTAGGCTGGAGCGAGCGTGTGGAAGAGCTCTACAAGGAAGTGGCTCGGTATCCGGCGGCTGGGCTTCAAATCGTGGGGGCGGTGCGGTTGCAACACCCGGCGCCACTTCGGGTTGGCCTGCCGGTCGGCCCCGACGACGGCTTCCTGACGGATCGGCCCGCCTTCCCTGAAGGCGATGCCCTTCCCGAGGACGGTGTCGAAATCGCACTCAATGGCGACGCTGCAGGGCAGGCCGGTCATCGTATCGCTGATCTGCCCGGATTGATCGACCGTCTGGATGTGAAGGATGTGCTGATTGCCCTCGGCCCCGGCGATCACGCCTACCTCGACGACGTCCTGCGCGTCTGCGACGGCCGTTCGGTCTCCCTGAAGCTCGTGCCCGATTTCTATTCGGCCATCGGCGGCATGGCTCGCACAGAGCACATGTACGGACTGCCTCTCATCGAGGTCTTTCCAGAGCCCATTCCGGCGTGGGAGAAGAGCACGAAGCGGCTCATCGACATACTCGTGAGCCTTGTCGTGCTCATCGCCGGGTCGCCGCTGTGGTTGGCTGTTGGGGCACTGGTACGGCTCACGAGTTCCGGCCCGGCCATCTACCGCCAGACACGCGTGGGGCAGTATGGGGAGCGGTTTACGATGTACAAGTTTCGCACGATGTACGAGAATGCGGAGGAGGAAACGGGGCCGGTCTGGGCGCAAAAAAACGACGCTCGCGTCACTCCGCTGGGCCGCATGGTCCGCCGCATCCGCCTCGACGAGATGCCTCAACTGTGGAATGTGCTGAAGGGCGAAATGAGCCTCGTTGGGCCGCGCCCCGAGCGGCCGTTCTTTGTTGAACAGCACGTTGGCGCCATCCCGCTCTACAGCCGTCGGCACCGTGTAAAGCCGGGTGTTACGGGTCTGGCGCAGGTGAAATGGCGCTACGATAACGACCTCGACGACGTACGCCAGAAGCTCAAGTACGATCTGTTTTACATCGAGAACATGAGCCTGCGTATGGACGCCAAGATTTTGCTGCAAACCACCCGCACAGCGGTCGGAGGAGGCGGGCACTAGGGTCGGTGGACAGAGGACGGAAGACAGAGAACTGATGGCTCTGTCTTGCGCACTGATTGATCCTAGGAAACAGTCGATTGACCTGGTGGAAGGACGGTTGAGGCCGCACGAGTCGGTAACTTCTGAGGTCTCCATCTACCGCGCATGAACCCCACCGCCGAGCCGCTGTCTTCCGTGCTCCGTCCTCCGTCCTCCGACGCCTCTCTCGATCTCTACCGCGCGCTTCGATTTCCGCGCACCATTGAGGACAAAATGCTCCGGCTCATCCGCCAGAACCGATTGGCGAAGTGGTTCAGCGGGTACGGCCAGGAAGCTATTGCGGTAGGGTGCGCATGGGCGCTGGAGGATCGGGATTGGCTCCTTCCAACGCACCGCACCCTCGGCGTCTGGACCACGCGCGGTGTGCCGCTTCGGCCGCTCTTTTGCCAATTGATGGGAAAGGAGGGGGGCTACACGAACGGCCGCGACCGCACCTTTCACTTCGGCCTCCCCGATCGTCGAATCGTTGGGATGATTTCGCACCTTGGCGCGATGCTGCCGGTGGCTGATGGCCTTGCCCTGGCCTCAAAACTGAAGAACTCCGGTGCGGTAGCCTGCACTTTTACGGGGGAGGGCGCGACACGCGAAGGCGACTTCCACGAGGCGCTGAATCTGGCTTCTGTCTGGGCGTTGCCCGTGATCTTCGTCGTGGAGAACAACGGCTACGGGCTCTCCACGCCCGTTGACCAGGTCATTCCCGTCGAGAACATCGCAGATGCAGCCGATGGATACGGAATGGTCGGCGAGGTGGTGGACGGCAACGACGTACTCGCTGTCATCGACGCCGTGGAACGTGCCGCCGAGCGGGGACGAACAGGCGATGGCCCGACGCTCCTGGAGATGAAGACCTTTCGGATGCGTGGCCACGAGGAAGCAAGCGGTACGAAATATATCCCACAGGAACTGTTCGATGCGTGGGCGGAGAAGGATCCGCTGGAGGGTTACCGGCAGCATCTCATTGCGAGCGAGCTGGCCGACGAGGCCTTTTTTAAGGCCGTCGATGCCGAACTGGCTGCCGAGATAGAAGAGGTTGCCGAGTGGGCTATTAAGCAGCCCGCAGTGACAAGCGATCCGGAGACCGAGCGGAGCGCCGTCTTCGCGCCGAATGCGGTTCCGCATCTCCCCGTTGCCGCGGACGCCCCTCGCGCCGAGCAGCGCTTCATCGATGCCCTCTCTGATGGTCTCTGGGACGCAATGGAGGCCGATGACTGCGTGCTGTTGATGGGGCAGGACATCGCGGAGTACGAGGGCGTTTTCAAAGTGACGAAGGGGTTTCTTGAGCGCTTCGGTAGCGCCCGCGTCCGGAACACGCCGATTATAGAAAGCGGAGCGATAGGGTGTGCGATGGGGCTTGCCTTGGAGGGCCTAAAGCCTGTTGTAGAAATGCAGTACGCCGATTTTATCACCTGTGGCTTCAATCAGATCGTCAACAACCTGGCCACGACGCACTACCGCTGGGGGGCGCCACTCAACGTCACTATACGCGCACCCTTTGGTGGGGGAATCGGCGCCGGGCCATTTCATTCGCAGAGCCCGGAAGCCTGGTTTTGCCACGTTCCGGGGCTCAAAGTCGTCGTGCCGGCCTCGCCCGAAGACGCCAAAGGTCTCATCCGTGCCGCCATCGCCGACCCGAACCCGGTTCTCTTTTTCGAGCACAAGTACCTATACCGCGCCGAGAAAGGGTCTGTGCCGGTCGGTGCGTATACGACGCCGCTTGGAAAGGCATACGTCGCTCGCGAAGGCGCCGACGTGACCCTCGTAACGTGGGGCGTGGGCGTTCGGTGGGCGCTGGATGAAGCCGAGATGCAGCGCATTCAGGGTGTAGAGATCGAGGTGGTGGACCTCCGCACGCTCGTACCGTGGGATCGGGAGGCCGTGCTAGCGTCCCTCAGCAA
>JADFQN010000161.1 GCA_022561755.1 Bacteroidota bacterium | reverse complement strand
CGCTCGCCATGGACGCGGTGCAGCGGGCCAATTCGGGCCATCCCGGCATGCCCATGGGCATGGCCGACGTGGCCACGGTGCTGTTCACCCGCTTCCTCGCGTTCGATCCGAAGCGCCCCGACTGGCCCGACCGCGACCGCTTCGTGCTCTCGGCCGGTCATGGCTCGATGCTGCTCTACAGCCTGCTCCACCTGAGCGGCTACGACCTGCCACTTGACGAAATCAGAAACTTCCGGCAACTCGGAAGCAAAACGCCGGGGCATCCCGAATACGGTCTCACACCCGGTGTGGAGACGACCACCGGGCCGCTGGGGCAGGGGCTCTCGAATGCTATCGGGATGGCGCTGGCCGAGAAGCATCTCGCGGCCGTGTTCAACACCGACGAGCACACAGTGGTCGATCACCACACCTACGTCATCGCCTCCGACGGCGACATGATGGAGGGCGTCACGAACGAGTCCTCTTCGCTGGCCGGGCATCTAGGCCTCGGCAGGCTCATCGTCTTCTGGGACGACAACGGCATCTCCATCGACGGCTCTACCGACCTGGTGTTTACGGAGAACGCCAACGAGCGCTACAGGGCGCTTGGCTGGCACGTCATCGGCCCGATTGACGGGCACGACCGCGTTGCGGTTGAAGACGCCATCCGGCAGGCCCAGGCAGAAACGGATCGGCCCACGCTCATCGATTGCAAGACGACGATTGGATTCGGCAGCCCGAATCGTGCAGGCACGGCCAAAGCCCACGGGGAGGCGCTGGGTGAGGACGAAGTCGCCCTGACGAAAGAGAACCTCGGCATCCCGCAGGAGCCAACGTTTCTCGTCCCCGAAGGCGCGGACACCCTGCTAAAGGAGCAGGCGTTCTCAGGGATGGAGGCGCACTGCAAATGGAGCGGTGTCTTTAACGAATACCGCGAAGTCCACCCCGAGCAGGCCGCCGAGTTCGAACGCCGTTTTGCAGGGGCGCTTCCGGACGGCTGGGACGCCGGCATTCCGGTATTCGAGGCCGACGCAAAGGGCATGGCGACCCGCGCTGCAAGCGGGAAAGTCCTTGGAGCGATTACGGAGAGTCTTCCGGAGTTGATCGGCGGTTCGGCGGATCTTTCGGGTTCCAACAAAACGAAGACCGACGCCACGCGGCAGTTCACGGCCGACAATCCAGGCGGCCGGTACGTCCATTTCGGTGTGCGCGAGCACGCGATGGGCTCCATCCTGAACGGCCTGTCGCTCCACGGCGGCGTGCGCGGCTACGGCGGCACGTTCCTGATTTTTTACGATTACATGCGCCCACCGATCCGTCTCGCGGCGTTGATGGGCATCAACCCGGTGTACGTGTTTACGCACGATTCCATCGGCCTCGGCGAAGACGGTCCCACGCACCAGCCCGTCGAGCAGTTGGCCGGGCTCCGCTCGGTGCCCAACTGCTGGGTCATCCGCCCTGCCGACGCCAACGAGACGGCAGAAGCCTGGCGCGTGGCGATCAACCGAACCGACGGCCCGACGGCCCTGGCGCTGACGCGGCAAGGAGTGCCGACGCTGGATCGCTCGGAGTATGCCTCTGCCGAATGCGTTCAACGTGGCGCGTACGTGCTGGCTGACACGGAAGAAACGCCCGACGTCATCCTGATTGCGACAGGCTCTGAGATCCACATTGCGCTGGACGCACAGCAGGCCCTGGCGGGGGAAGGCGTCAATGCCCGCGTCGTTTCGATGCCATGCTGGGGGCTCTTCGATCAACAGGATCAGGCATACAAGGATGACGTGCTGCCGCCGGAGATCACCGCCCGCGTCGCCGTGGAGGCGGGGACGCCGTTCGGCTGGGAGCGTTACGTGGGTATGAACGGCAAGGTCGTCGGTATCGACCGTTTCGGCGAAAGCGCGCCCTATCAGGACATCTACCGGAGCCTCGGAATTACGGCTGAGGCCGTGGTTGAGGCGGCGAAATCGCTTCTGTAAATCGATTGCTACCTTGTCTGTCTTCCACCACCACGCCTACCACGACAGCCCCGTGATTCTCGCTGCATCCATCCTCGGCGCCGATTTTGGCCGGCTTGAAGCCCACACGCGCGAAGCCCTGGACGCAGGCGCCGAGTGGATTCACGTGGACGTGATGGACGGCCGCTTCGTGCCGAACATCTCGCTGGGCGCGCCGGTGATGAAGGATCTCAGGGCGTTGGCGGAAGAGAAGGGCGCGTTGATGGATGTCCACCTGATGATCGAACGGCCGGACCGCTATTTGGAGGACTTCGCCAAGGCTGGGGCAAACATCATCACAGTTCACCAGGAGGCGTGTAGGCATCTCCACCGGACCATCCACGCCATCAAGAAACTGGGTTGCAAGGCGGGTGTCGCGCTCAACCCCGCTACGCCTGTTTCAACAATGGAGGATGTCGCGGCCGATCTTGATCTGCTCCTCGTGATGTCCGTCAACCCAGGCTTCGCGGGACAGGCGTACATTCTGGCAACGACGGAAAAGCTGAGACGAGCGAAGCAGTTGCTTCGCGCAGCCGACTCAAGCGCGCTCCTCGAAGTTGACGGCGGCGTGACCTCCGAGAATGCCCGCGAGGCCACCGACGCCGGCGCGGATGTGCTCGTGGCAGCCTCCGCCATCTTCCGAGGCGACATCGCGGCCAACATCGAGGCCTTCCGCCGGTCGCAGATGCGGGTGGTATAGGGTTCTGTCTGACTTAAGATGACTCTAATACGGCGGCAGTCAATCGGCCAAGTCCCCCTATCTCAGTAGCGGGGTACGTACGCGTTACCAAGTGAAACGCAGGCGAGTCGTTTTGCCTCGTGGATGTTCCTGTGAGGCACACCGAAGCTCTTTTTGCTCAACGGCTTCCTACGTTTGGGCTGTGGTTCTGTTGGCATCCAAATTGTGCAGGAGGTGAAGTGGGATGCCACAGCAAGTCTCCCATATAACAATATCCAACCCCTTTGCAGAGCTAGGAGTGGATCCGGACGCCGACGAGAGTGCAATCCGTCACGCGTTCAGCAAGCTCGCATTCGAGCTTCATCCGGATCGCAATTCCGATCCCGGTGCGGCTGAAGAGTTTATGCGCGTACGCGCCGCATACGAAGCCCTCACAGATCCGGCGTGGCAGGAGGCCAGAGAGGCAGATCTGGTTGTCGAGGCTGCTGCGAACGCGGCCGATGAAGCCGATCGACGCCGAGCCGGCCGGCCGCGTCCCACGGAAGTCGCTCGCATCACGCTCCAGCCGCCCGCGGATGTTCTCGGGATGTTCCGGTTGCCCCCAGATCGGGCGGCACGCATTGCGGTCGGATGGTTTGTCATCACCGCAGTTGCAATCATTGTCACGGGTGTGTCAAGTGTAGGGGCTATTGGAATCGTAGCCGCCCTCGCTCTGGTTTTCGCAATCGCATCGTGGGCCACGCGATCCAAACCAGTCGCGCTTCGAATTTTTGGGAGTGGATTCCGCGATCAGCGCTGGGAAATGGCCGGCCAAATAGGATGGGCGGATGTATGCTGGGTCGAAGCGGACCATGGATTGGGGACGGTCGATCTCGAGCTCATACAGTCAGTCGCAGATCGTCTGGCAGCGTTGCCCCACCGGCCGAAGGGTATTCTCGTGTGGGAGGCCGAGCGGGCGTTTTATCGACTGCCACTCGGGGAACAGTTCGAGTCTGGGTTGAAAATGTTTGAAGCGCGGACGGGGCTCCAGGCGAGATAGCTAACGATTAAGTCTGGACGGATCGCACGATTGGATTTTGGATTGATCGGCGCCTGGACGGGAGTGCCAGGAAGTGTCACACACCGAGTGTAGCTTTGGGCATGCCTCAGCTTGCCGAAGTCGTTCCTCTCACTCCCGTCGATGGCTCGTTTACCTACGTCCTGCCCTTGAAATGCGAATTTGTGGCAATCCCTGGTGCTCGCGTTGTAGTTCCGTTTGGGCGTCGTAACGTGATGGGCGTGGTTGCGGAACGCTCGGAGGGCGAGCCTGATGGGTTGAAGACCATCGAAGAAGTACTGGATGGAGAGCCCACATTCACCAAAGAGCTGCTTGATCTTACAAAGTGGATCGCCGACTACTACATCTGTTCGTGGGGAGAGGTGTTGAAGGCTGCCTTGCCGAAAGGGCTCATCTGGTCTCCGCGAGCGCAGAACGGTACGCCCGTTCGCATCAAAACGGCCCGGCATCTGCGGTTGGTAGAAGGTGTTGACGTGCAGGCCACGCTGGCCGAGTTGAAAGGCCGAAAGCAGAAGGCCCTGGTTGAGGCGCTTGCAGAGGCGGGCACGCACATCCCCCAGACCGAGGCCCTGCGAGTTAGCGGCGCATCAAGCGCTACGGTGAAGGGGCTGATCGAAAGGGGATGGGTCGAGGCGCTGGACGTGGAGGTAGAGCGCACGTCCGATGCAATGAGCGCCGCAATCGATACTCCGAAGGAGGTAGCGTTGCACGCCTCCCAATCGGACGCGCTGGCTGCGATTTCGGAGGCCATTGAAGCTGAGTCGCAGACAACGTTTCTGCTCCATGGCGTCACCGGGAGTGGGAAAACCGAGGTCTACATCCGCGCCCTGAAGAGAACGCTGGCGAAAGGCAAGACGGCCATCGTCCTCGTTCCGGAAATAGCACTGACGCCGCAGACTGTGCGGCGCTTTCGTGCCCACTTCGGCGACCGCGTGACGGTGCTCCATTCCCGTATGAGCGACGGCGCGCGCTTCGATGCCTGGCGAGCCATCCGCGACGGCCGCTACCCCATCGTCATCGGGCCGCGTTCGGCCGTGTTGGCGCCGCTGGAGAACCTCGGCCTGATCGTGGTAGACGAGGAGCACGAGACGAGCTACAAGCAGTTCGACCCGGCGCCGCGGTACCACGCCCGCGACGTGGCTGTGATGCGGGCGTACCGCAACGGCGCGGTGTGCGTGCTCGGCTCGGCAACGCCATCGTTGGAAAGCGTCGCGAACGCGCGGGCAGGGAAATACGTGCTCCTCCGCATGCCGCAACGCGTTCCTGTGAAAGGCCGTGAGGCCGCGCCGCTGCCGTCCGTCCGCGTCGTTAATCTCCTGCGCGAGAAAGAGATCCGCCGTCTGAAAGGCGCGCTGTCGGAAGAACTGCGCGACGCCATCCGCCACCGCCTGGAACGCCGTGAGCAGATCATCCTCCTGCAAAACCGCAGGGGCTACGCGCCCGTCCTTACCTGCGAAAACTGTGGCCACACGCCCGAATGCCGCGACTGCGCCGTGTCGCTCACCGTCCACAAGCCGAAGCGTCAGCTACGGTGCCACTACTGCGGGAGGGCGGAACGCAAGCCGAACGTTTGCCCGGTCTGCGATTCATCCGAACTGGTTTTTCTCGGCGCCGGAACGCAGCGCGTCGAAGAGGAGCTTGCCGCGATCTTTCCCGCCGCCCGTGTCCTCCGAATGGACTTCGACACCACCACGCGAAAAGGTGCTCACCGCGCCATTCTGGATGCCTTCGGTGATGGCGAAGCCGACATTCTGCTCGGCACGCAGATGGTGGCCAAGGGTCTCGATTTTCCTCGCGTGACGCTGGTTGGGGTGGTGGACGCGGACACCGGGATGCTCATGCCCGACTTCCGTGCAACCGAGCGCACCTTCCAACTCCTCGCGCAGGTGGCGGGCCGCGCCGGACGGCACGATCTGCCGGGCGAGGTCATCCTCCAAACCCGCAACCCCGACCATCCCGCCATCCGGTTTGCTCTCGCCCACGACTTCGACGGCTTCGTGGAGCACGAACTGGCGGAGCGGCAAGCCTTCGGCTACCCACCGTTCGGGCGGATGATCGGCATCGAATTCAAGGGGGCGGATGAGGGGAGCGTGCGGCGCTTGGCCGAAGCGTGGACGAGCGAGTTGGCAAACGACGCGCAAGGTGTCGCCATCCTGGGCCCCACGCCTGCCTTCGTGAGCCGCGTGAAAAGGCAGTGGCGCTACCATACCCTCCTGAAAGCGCCCCGGTCGGTTCCTGCATCCGCGCTTGCCGGTTTTGTTCGTTCTACCATCGAGCGCACCGGCCCGCCGAAGAAAGGCCGCCGCATCAACGTGGATGTCGACCCGGTCGGGTTGTTCTGAAGAAGGCGCCTCTCAGCAGGCTGTTGAATTACGTGCTCTGTCGCAAAGACGAGCGCATCTCGGTTGAGATCAAGGCGTGAGATCGTAGTCGAATCGGTGATTTGGCCCCGCAGTACTGCGGGGCAACGAAGAGATCGGCCGAAAGTCCCGCCGCATGGCGGGAAGCACGTATTTGAACAGCCTCTCAGAACTCCTCCACCAGTACCCCCATCTTGCCCCTCCGATAGTCGCGCCTG
>JADFQN010000046.1 GCA_022561755.1 Bacteroidota bacterium | reverse complement strand
TTTCCACGAGCAGTGGGTTCTATGTACCACGCCTCAACGTAGGCCACGTGGTCTTCGGTCGAGTGCTCCACACGCTCGCGAATGGTCAGCTCGATAAAGCCCAGGATGGCGCCGGCCTCATCAATCGCAAACAAGACAGTGGCGTCGTTGCCTTTAGCAAGATGCCCGTCCATCTCGAAGGCGTGCATGACGTCGTCGCACTTCGGAAAGAGCGCCTTGCGCATTCGTTTCCATTTGGGGCGCTCGGCAATTTCCAAAGGTCTTATCGTCACGTTCATCGCGGAACCTACCATGTGCTTATTTTTTACATCTGCCGCCGCGTTTATCGCCGCAGAGGCCTTCCCACCATCCCCAAGATCGCCATGTCAAAGATCCCGCACGCGGGGCGCCGTCCCATCCGCTTCCTGTTCCTCGCGCTTGCCACGGTCTGGCTCCTTCCGTCCGCCGCCGCGCAGGAAGAGCTGACTCTCGAGAAGCTCTTTAACTCGCGCGAGTTCTCCGGTGAGTATTTCCGAGGGGGCAACTGGGCCGAGACCGGGCCGGTGCTGCTCTTCATCGACACCGACGGCGAGACGGACGAGTCGAGTCTGGTAGAGTGGAATCTGGAGACGAACAGCCGCCGGACGCTCATCGATGGAGCCGATCTAGAAAAGCCCGACGGCGACGGCGGCCTGATTGACCTGGAGGACTACGCCTACTCTGCCGACGGCACCAAAGTCCTCCTCTACACCGATTCCGAGCGGGTTTGGCGCCTCAACACGAAGGGGTACTACTACGTCTACGACATCGAGGCCGGCACAGTCACCCCGGTTTCCGATCGGGCGGAAGGCTTTCAGATGTTCGCCAAGTTCAACCCGCAGGCTACGCAGGTAGCATTCGTCCGCAACCGCGATCTATTTGTGTTGGATTTGACGACAGGTGTCGAGCGGCAGCTAACCAGCAACGGCAGCGACGGCGGCATCATCAACGGCACGTTCGACTGGGTGTACGAGGAGGAGTTTGGCCTCCGCGACGGTTTCCGCTGGAGCCCCGACGGCGAGTACATCGCATTCTTCCAACTGGATGAGTCGAACACGCGCGATTTCGCGTTAACCGATCTCACGACGCTGTATCCGGAGTACCACGAGTTCCGCTACCCGAAGGCGGGGGAGACGAACTCGGAGGTGCAAATTGGCGTGATCGACGTGGCCTCCGGCGCCATCAGCTTCTTCGATACCGATACGTGGATGGAAGGCGGCGACGAGACCGAGTACATCGCGTCGATGGGGTGGACGCCGGCGCTCGCCGATGGCGGCTACGATGTGTGGATGCTCCGCATGAACCGCGATCAGAACAAGGAGGATCTGCTCTACGGCGATCCAGCCTCAAACGCGGTGCGGGTTGTTCTCCACGAAGAAAACGATTCCTACCTCGAAGTTGAGACCGGCTTTTCAGACGTCTCCACAGGCACCATTACCTACCTGAAGGATGGCGAGCACTTCGTCTGGCGCTCGGACCGTGACGGCTTCAGCCACCTCTACCTCTACCGGAACGACGGCGCCTATGTAGACCAGCTCACGGCAGGTAGCTGGGACGTGACGGATTTTCACGGCGTGGACGAGGCGACAGGCAGGGTGTTCTTCACCTCAACGGCCGCGAGTTCGATGGAGAGACACCTGTACTACGTGAATCTGCCGGGCACTGGTAATTATCTGGCGGGTACGGCCTACCAGATTACGCCGACGCCAGGCTGGCACAGAATAGACGTTTCCGGCGATTACGCCTACTTTATCGATGCGTACTCCAACTCGACTACGCCGTCCACAACCACACTCTACCGCACCGACGGATCGGAGGTAATGGTTCTGGAAGACAATGAGGCCCTCATTGATCACCTGGCTGCATACGAGCTCCCTCCTGTCGAATTCCTGAGCGTTCCGGCCGCCGACGGTACGCCGCTGAATGCCTACATCATCAAGCCCAGTGACTTCGACCCGAACCGCGAATATCCGCTCCTGATCCACACGTACGGCGGCCCGGGTTCGCAGGAGGTGCGCAATAGCTGGGGCGGAACCGAGCGCCTGTGGCACCACTTCCTCGCCGAGGAATACGGGATCATCGTGGCGGGCGTGGACAACCGGGGCACCGGCGGGCGCGGCAAGGAATTCAAGACGCTGACGCAGTTGAACCTCGGCCCGATGGAAGCCGAGGACCAGATCGCGGCCGCGCAGTATTTCGGCGCCATGGACTACATCGATGAGGACCGCATGGGCATCTGGGGATGGAGCTACGGCGCCTACCTGACGCTTCTCGCAATGAGCTACGGCGAAGGCCCGGAGACCTTCCACGCGGGCGTATCCGTGGCCCCTGTAACGAACTGGCGTTTCTACGACACGATCTATACCGAGCGCTACCTCTCCACGCCACAAAAGAATCCGTCCGGCTACGACGACGGCTCGCCGGTCACGTACGTGGAGAACTTCACCGACGATCAGGAGCTGCTCATCGTTCACGGCGGCGCCGACGACAACGTACACGTCCAGAACACGATTGTGATGGCCGAGGCGCTGCAGGCGGCGGGCAAGCAGTTCGAGTTGATGATCTACCCCGGCCGCACCCACGGCATCTCCGGGGGCAATACGCGCCTGCACCTCTTTACCATGCTGACGGATTTCTTCCGCGAGCACCTCGCCGCGCCGCGCGAGGTGGAGACAGCGACGGGCGGGACGAACTAGAATGTCTCTTTCACGCTATCGAACGAGCCCGGTCCACCACGTGTAGGCCGGGCTCGTTGCATAGGAGGCTGTTGAAATACGTGCTCCCCGCACCAAGCGCGGGGCAGGCCGTCGCAGGCAGGATGACGTACTTCAACAGCCTCATAGGGGTGCATTGATCTACGGCATGGACAGTTCATCGTCGAAGAGGCGGATAGTCATCTCCACGTCTTCGGCAGTCAGAACCATTGGCGGCTTGATCTTGATGACGTTTTGGAGCGGCCCGTCGGTGCTGAGGAGTAGGCCGCGATCCTTCAGACGATTCACGAGATTGGCGGCCTCGGTAGCCGCGGGTTCCAACGTCTCCCGGTCGCGCACAAGTTCGACGCCGATGAAGAGGCCCACACCTCTAACGTCGCCGATCAGTTCGTGCTTTTCCATGAGCGAGCGCAAACCATCCCTCAGTCTCGTCCCAACCGCAAGCGCGTGTTCTTGCAAGCCCTCGTCACGGATAACGTCGAGCACGGCGAGGCCAATGGCGCACGAGACAGGATTGCCGCCGAACGTGGAGAAGAACTCCATCCCGTTCGCGAACGCATCGGCGATTTCGCGCGTGGTGACAACCGCCGCCATCGGGTGGCCGTTGCCGATGGGCTTGCCCATCACCACGATGTCGGGCACGACGGCCTGCCGCTCGAACCCCCAGAAATGGCTCCCCACGCGACCAAAGCCTACCTGCACCTCGTCGGCGATGCAGAGGCCTCCGGCGGAGCGGACGTGCCGGTACGCCGTCTCGAAGTAGCCCTCCGGTGGGATCACCTGCCCGCCGCAGCCGAGCAGCGATTCGCAGATGAATCCGGCGATGGGTTTGCCTGCCTCGTCAATCACGCGACCGACCGCATCGCCGTAGGCCGTCCCCGAATCGAGCCCCTGGCCTTTGTGCGGCCCCCGATAGCCATCGGCCACAGGGACGATGTGGACCCACGGTTCGGCCCGCCCGCGGCCGCCTTCACCCATGAATTTGTACGGGCTAATGGCGATCAGCTGCGTCGTGTGGCCGTGGTATGCGCCGTCCACGACAAGCAGATCGCTACGGCCCGTGTACGTCCTCGCCAGCCGGAGGGCGAGTTCGTTGGCTTCGCTGCCTGAGTTGACGAAGAAGCAGACCTCGAGCGGCTCGGGCAGCGTGGCGACGAGGCGCTCGGCATAGTCCGTCAGCCCGTCGTAGACGTACCGTGTGTTGGTGTTGAGGCGGGCCATCTGCCGCTGCCCGGCTTCCACCACGCGCGGGTGGCAGTGCCCGACGTGGCAGACGTTGTTGACAAGGTCGAGGTAGGGACGGCCCCGCTGATCGAACAGATACTGCCCTTGGCCACGTACGATATGGATCGGGTCGCGGTAAGCGCGGGAGAGGGCCGGATTAATATGTCGCCGTCGCTTTTCGAGGAGGGCATCTATGTTCTCGTCGCGCTCGGGAAGGTGATCCAGACCTGTTTGGGCGGCGAGGCGTGCGCTGCACTTGGCGGGGTGGAGGGGGGTAAGGCGTTCGAGCAGGTCCCAGGCCGGGCCCTCCGATATGTACCACGTGGGGTGCTCCGGCGTGTGCGTATGGTGCTCTGCGGCAATGAGGACCGTTACGCTCAGACGGCCGAGGACGAGCGGGAAGAGGACGGCGAGTTCGTCTTGGCTTAGCGGACGCTCGGCGTGGTAGCCCGAGACGATGGCCGCGCCGACGGTGAGCGGGTCGGCCTGGCGGAATAGCGCATAGGCCAACGAGATAGCGAGGTCGCAGACAAGGGGATTGTGAAGCGCGTCGCCGAAGTCGATCAAGCCCGTGACACGGTCGCCGTCCACGAAGGTGTTCTCGTCATTTGCGTCGCCGTGGATGAGGCCGTGCGGCAGGGTGGCCAGGCGTGGAGCAGCGCAGGCGGCGTAGACGTGCATTGCGCGGTCCACGAGCCTTCGTTTCTCTTCGTCCGGCACAAGCGGGATGAGTGGGCGCAGTTGCGCGGCCTGCGCCAGATTCCACTCGTGCCCGCGGTGTGCGGCGGGGTGCTCGACAGAGGCGAGGACACGGTGGACTTTCGCGAGCGTGCCTCCGAGATTGCGCAGGCGTTCATGTGAGGGCGATCCCGCTTCGTTCCAGGGAGTGCCGTTCACAAAGGTGAGGAGTCGTCCGCGCAGCAGCTCGCCGTCCGGCGGCATGTAGCGCGCCTCGACAGCGCCCGTATGCGTGGGGATGACGCGAGGCACCGCGAGGCCGACATCGGCGGCGTGGAGAGCTTCCGCCATCGCGTGCTCCAGATCGATCAATTCGCTTGATTCCTCAGGTCCGGCGAGCTTCAGAACATACTGGATGCCCTCCGGCGTTTCGAGGAGCAGGTTCTCATTGTGTCCACCTAGCTCAGTGAACCTGCCGGTCACGCCATAGGCCTCTGCGCAAAGTGCAGAAGCGTCATTCATCAGATCGGACTGTGCGATCGCCATACAGTACCTACCAAGCTGTGTCCGATGATACGTTGTTTGCAAAAGCCAGGACTACAAACTCGGGCTAAGTGGCTGTTGAATTACGTGCTCGTCGCAGGTAGGATGACGTATTTCAACAGCCTCCTAACAAGGTGAGGAGAGAGAGACTACTTTCTCCCATGGAGATCGGCTACCTCTGGCTTGCCCTCAGTCTGTTCCTGTTTCTGATGACGACGGGAGCGGCGATTGCGCTGGCTGCCGTGGCGTTTCCGCTAGTGCGGCTGGCCAGTGAGGAGCAGTTCCCGAAGGCCTTCCGCCAGTTCGGGCAGCGGATAATGCGGAGCTACGGTGTCCTGGCGTTGCTCTCGTTGGTTTTTTGCGGCCTGCTTTCGTTGTATCCGCCCTATAGCTTTCCCGATGGGATGATGGGGTGGATGGCCGTAGTGTTCGGGCTACTCGCCGTGACGACGATCAGTTCGCAGGTTGCATCACGGAAGCTCAAGAGAAACGGGTACAATGCGGGTATCATTGGTTGGCTTGGATTTCTTCTGTGGGTAAGCGTGCTGGACTGGCTGGCTGGCAGCTCGTTGCTCGTGTATGCCTTTGTGGAGGTGGTGGGGTTGGTTTAGGAGGCTGTTGCAAAACTCCACCTACCTTCCCGCCGCATGGCGCAACGTCAATCTCTCCAACCAAACCCCGCACGGCTGCGCGCCGCCGTGCGGGGTGAGGGGGATGGTGTAAACGACAGCACGTTTGATGATTATTTCAACAGCCACATAGGGCTGAGCGTGAGGAACACACTGAAGGGCTATGCATTCGATCCATAACGAAAATTGACCGCGCGATACTAATCGAGATCGACAAGGAAAATGACGGGCGCCGGCTCGCAGAGGTGGCCGACCTGCCGGGTGTGATGAGCTACGGTGCAACGCGCGAGGAGGCCGCGGCACGTGCAAAGGCTCTCGCACTTCGGGTTATTGCCGACCGGCTAGAGCATGGAGAAGACGATCCGGTTACGCTCTGGCGAACAATGGTCTGGTAGTTAGTAAGTTCAGCCATGACACAACTTCTCCAAAAAGCACTGGCGCGCCTGAAGCGCCTTCCGGAAACCGAGCAAGACTTCTACGCTCGGCAAATCATCGGCGCGTTGGATGGAGATGCGCGCTGGGAGTCACTGTTCGACGGGACGACTGAGGAGCAGTGGGCAAAGTTGAATCGTATGGCGGACGACGAGCGCGGTGAAACAATATCGCTCGATGAGTTTCTTGCCCGGGCGGAGGATGATCTCAAGTACGACTGAAGGCTTCTGGAAACGCTACCAAAACAAATGCGGCGCGCAGCTGTCGCCAAATTCCGACTATGGCGAGAGGATCCGCGGCACAGCAGCCTGCACTTCAAGCGTTTGAAAGGCAGCGGAAATAATTGGTCGCTCCGCGTAACCGCCGACTACAGGGCTGTGGGGCGTCGAACGGGTGATCACATCGAGTGGTTCTGGATTGGATCGCACGGCGAATACGACGAATTGATGAAGCGGCTGTAGCGTGCTGGTGTGGGCGTTTGTAGAGGCGGCGGGGCTGGCGTAACCGTCTTGGATTCCCCACGGCCTCCACAGCAGGCAAGGTTGATCTCGCTAGTTTTCGGGATCGCTGTTTCATTCTAAACAACTACTAGTTGTCATTGCGAGGCACCCTTCGGCGATGCTCAGGACAGGCGCAGCGACGCGGCAATCGCGTGGATCTTTCGCGAGTCAACGAGATTGCTTCGCTTCGCTCGCAATGACAAGAAATCATCCATGCCCCACACCTCCAACCTACTCATCACTAACGGCACCATCCTAGACCCAAAATCAGGCGAGGCGCGCAACGCCGACATCCTCGTACGTGACGGCAAGATTGCCGAGATCGGGGCGGGGCTGAGCGCGAACGGTGTGGAGACGTACGACGCCTCCGGCAAGATGATTTCGCCGGGGTGGTTCGATATGCACGTCCACTTCCGCGAGCCGGGGCAGGAGCACAAGGAGACCATCGAGACGGGCGCGCGGGCGGCCGCTTTCGGTGGATTCACCGGCGTGGCCTGTATGCCCAACACGGATCCGCCCATCGCCACGCGGGACGTGGTGGAGTTCGTCGTCAAGCGCCAGGCCGATCTGCCGGTGGATGTGCATCCCATCGGAACAGTCTCCAAAGGCCGGAAGGGGGAGTCGCTGGCGGAGCTGGGAGATATGGCCGACGGCGGCGCGGTGGCGTTTTCGGATGATGGAGACCCTGTCCAGCACGGCGGCCTGATGCGACGTGCTCTCGAGTACGCGCGGATGCTCGACAAGCCGATCCTCGGCCACGAGGAAGACCTGACACTGAACCCCGAGCACGGCCACATGCACGAGGGCGCCGTGGCCACGCGCCTCGGCCTGCCCGGCATCCCTGGACTCGCCGAAGAAGCCATGATCGCCCGCGACGCGCTGCTGGCCGAGTTCACTGGTGGGCACATGCACGTCTGCCATATCTCGACGGCGAAGGCGGTGGACATCGTCAGGCAGGCGAAAGCGCAGGGCGTACTGATTACCACCGAGGCCTGTCCGCACCACTGGGCCCTCACCGACGAGGCCGTGGCCGAAAGCCGCTTCGACACGCACACCAAAATGCACCCGCCGCTCCGCACGGCTGCCGACGTGGAAGCCATAAAAGAAGGCCTCCGCGACGGCACCATCGACGTAATTGCAACGGACCACGCGCCGCACGCCTCGTTTGAGAAAGAGGTCGAGTTCATCGCCGCGCCGTTTGGCATCCTGGGGCTTGAAACGTGCTGGGGGCTGACGGGCAGCGAACTCATCAAGCCCGGCGTGCTATCCGTCGCCGAGGCCGTCTACAAGCTGACGGTTGCTCCGCGAGAGATCCTCCGCCTGCCCTTTCCTGTTATCGAAGAGGGCGCTGTCGCCAACCTCACCATCTTCGACGCCTACACCGAGTGGACCTTCGAGGCGCACCACATCCAGTCGAAGAGCGTTAATACGCCGTTTATTGGTTCGCAGATGGTTGGCAAGGCTTGGGCGATCTATAACAAGGGGCAGTTTGTGGAGGCGGATGTCGCCGAGGTGGCGGCATAATCCACCGGTCGTTTCGAGGAGGCCCGCAGAGCGAGAGGACGAAGCAATTTCGCGGATACAAGAGCGAGGTCAACGAGATCACGTCGTCGCTACGCTCCTCTCAATGACAGGATGCACATCTTCTCCGGCACGTGGTTCGTAGCTTCCGGCGCGTCCCCCAAACCAGGAATCCGTGCCCGAAATCCAACCACCGACATCCGTTGCGGAGCAACCGAGCACACCGGTGTCTTTCCACGCTGAGCCCAGCTATCTGGTCCTCAAGGATGCGTGGCCGACGGCGAAACCCTTTGCCCTGAACGGCTGGTTCGAGCGCCACAGTTTTGCTCCGTGGCTGGCGGTATTGCTTGTCGTCATCTCGGCGTTTTTGTTGCTCAACCTCATTGGCGCCGTAGTTCTAGCGATGGCCGCGATTCCTGCAGCGATGGAGTCGGGCGGGCAGATCAGCCCGGAAGAACTCCTGGCAGCGATTCTTGAGGACGCCGGGGTGTTGCTGGGCGCCAACGCACTGGCACTGGTGTTCGGCATGGGCCTCGTTGCGCTTCTTGCAGCCCGGTTGAGTTCGCGCGACTGGAAGGGGTTTCTCCGAATCCGCCGGCCCGATCTCCCCGGACTGGGACTCGCTGCCGTCGGTTGGCTGGTCCTGCTCCCGGTATTGCTCTGGACATCCCAGTTGAACGCCGAACTGCCGCTGCCGCAGTGGCTCACGGATCTGGAGCAGGCGCAGATTGACATGCTGGAAGGTGCCTTGCTGGGTTCGAACGTGAGCGCTCTTTTCTTGCTGCTCACGGTGGCCCTGGCGCCGGCCATCTGCGAGGAACTCATGTTCCGCGGCTACATCCAGCGGCAGGTGGAACGCAACGCGGGCGTGGTGTGGAGCATCGTGGGCGTGGGGCTTCTCTTCGGGCTCTTCCACTTGCGGCTTTCGCAGGCGCTCCCGCTGTCGCTGCTGGGAATGTACATGGGATACGTTACGTGGTCCTCGGGCAGTATTTTGACGGCCTCGGTCGTCCATCTTCTCCACAACGGCATGCAGGTACTCGTAGCGGTACGTGTGCGCGAGGAAGGGCAAGCGGCCATCGACGCCGTTGAGGATGCGACGGTGGCGTGGAGCCTGGCGTTGCTGAGCCTTCTTCTTCTCGTCGGGGTGTGTATGTTGATGAAGCGCCGCCGCGAATCCGTTGTCGGCGGCGCGCAGGATGCAGTGCACGTTGTGAGTGATCCCATCATCTCCCCATCGACCCTCCTCCCGACATGAGCGACCCAAAGAAGTACGAAGGCTGGATAGCCGTTTTCAGCTCGGGAACCGATTTCGAGGCCGACCTCGTCCGCGACCGCATCGACGACGCGGGGATTTCGGCCGTGGTGCTCACGCAGCGTGATCACGCCTTTAATCTGACCGTGGGCGACCTCGCGCGGGTTCATGTGATGGTGCAGCCCGAGCACGAGGAGGAAGCAAAGAAGGTCGTCGCAGCCGCGCCTGTCTCGGATGCCGAGTTGGAGGCTGCCGCTCTCGCCGCCGACATAAACGCGCCGGATGCCCACACGCCGGCCGAAGAAGCGGCCCTCGACTCCGGGGCCGACGAACTCACGTTCGATATTCCGGGAAGTGGGGAGGAGTGAGGGATGATGCATAGAGCGTAGAGCGTAATGCGTAGTGTTTCGTCCTACCTACACGCAATACGGACTACGCATTACGAAATAGCAATGACCGACCTCACCCGGCGCATCCTGACCGCCCTCGTGCTCGCGCCGATCGCGCTGGCGCTTACCTGGCTCGGGGGATGGGGCTTCGCGCTGCTGGTTGCGTTCGCAGTGGTGGTATCGCAGTTTGAACTCTATTCGTTGATGCGGCAAGCGGACATCCGCCCGATGGTTCCGCTTGGGCTGGTGCTCGGCCTTTTGGCCACTCTCCACCCCAAGCTCCCGTGGGCGCCGCCGGTTCTGGTGGCCGGTGGGATTGTCCTCTTGATGGCCTTCGTCTTCCGGAGAACCGAGCAGCCGCTTGCGGATGTCTCGGGAACTCTGCTGGGCGTTTTCTACCCGGCCTTCCTGGTGAGTTTCGCCATCACACTCCGCGAGGCCGACGGCTTCCCGCTCATGGAGGGCGACGGGTTCTGGTTGATGGTCACCGTGCTGGTTGGTGTCTGGGGGGCCGATACGTTTGCCTACTTCGCAGGGCGCGTGTTCGGGAAGACGAAGCTGCTTCCGGCCGTATCCCCTAAAAAAACATGGGAAGGCGCAATCGGAGGACTGGTTGGGGCCTTTGCAATCATCGCCGCATTCAAGGCTGCCACCCTGCCGATCCTAGGCTGGATGGATGTGGCGGCCCTCGGGGTGTGCTGCGGCGTAGCCGGCCCGCTGGGCGATCTCCTCGTCAGCCGCTTCAAGCGCTCGGTGGAGGCCAAGGATACGGGGAACTGGCTCCCGGGCCACGGAGGCCTGCTCGACCGGCTCGATGCCGCCATTCTCGCCGTGCCGCTCGCTACGCTGTACCTCGACCACGTGGCACGGCTGTTTTGATGTGGACAACGCGTTGGCATCGCGTGGACAGGTTGCCGGAACGGTGGCACAGGGTTTCTGTATAATCCGGCCAACCTGAGCGCACGTCCGATGTTCAATCTGTTCCGGGGCAGGCGGGTTCGACCACGCAAATTCAGCTACGAGCCTCGTTTCTACGATCCCACGAAGGACGACCGGCTCAAGCGCCGGATGCGGGCTGCACGCCCCCGCGTCCGCCCGAAGTCGAACCAACCGGCGTTCATCGCCGTAGGTCTCGGCCTCCTTCTCGCGCTCTACCTTTACCTCCACATCGACTCGATTGTCGAGCGAGTTGCCGCGTTCAGCAGCTTCTTTTTCGGTGGCTGATCGCCGGCACGGCGCAGTCGCTTTCAAATTGCCCGTGCAAACTTCCCTCCAACAGATTCCGATGCCGGCCGAGGGTATCATCCACGTTCTCCCTGATGTCCTCGCCAACAAAATTGCGGCAGGCGAGGTTGTTCAGCGGCCGGCCAGCGTTGCCAAGGAGTTGATGGAAAACGCCGTGGATGCGGGCGCTTCGAGTATCCAGGTGTACATCAAGAAGGCGGGCAGTACGCTCATTCAGGTGGTGGATGACGGCTGTGGAATGGGACCGGAGGACGCTGCTGCATGTTTCGGGCGCCACGCCACGAGCAAGCTGCGCTCGATGGATGACCTTGAGCACCTCGCCACGCTGGGTTTTCGGGGAGAAGCGCTCGCCTCGGTTTCGGCGGTGGCCCAGGTGGAACTGAAAACCCGCCGCGTTCAGGATGACGCAGGAAGTATGGTGAAGATGGCCGGCGGCGAGTTGGTTGAGCAGCGCCCGTGCGCCACGCCCGCCGGAACGTCCGTTGCTGTGCGCAACCTTTTCTACAACGTGCCCGCGCGCCGCAACTTCCTCAAAGCGCCCTCTACGGAGTTCAAGCACATCGTCGAGACCTTCCAGGCGCTGGCGCTTGCCAATCCCACTATGGCTTTTGCACTGGTTCACGACGAGATGGACGTGTACCGCCTCAATGCTCCCGAGGCCGACGTGCCGTTCGACGATGCGCTGCTTCAGCGCGTACACGCCCTGTTCGCCGGCAGAAGCCCCGACGCCCTCGTGCGGGTGGAGGAGGCCACGAGCTACCTCTCCATTCGCGGCTTCGTGGGCACGCCGGAGACAGCCCGCAAGAGCCGGGGCGACCAGTTTCTGTTCGTCAACGGCCGCCACGTCAAGAGCCGCTCGCTCAACCACGCGGTGATTTCTTCGTTCGGGCAGCTCATCCCGCAGGGGGCCTACTCGTTTTTCGCACTTTTCCTCACGCTCGATCCGAGCCACGTGGACGTGAACGTCCATCCGCAAAAAACAGAGGTCAAGTTCGACGACGAGCGCGGGGTGTACGGCTTCATCAAGGCCGTCGTCAAGCGCGGGCTGGCCACCGCAGGGCTTGCCCTGGCCGTCGATCCCACGCTGTCGCCGAGCATCACCATACCCGCGGCCGAGGGCGTAGTTGTTGAGCCTGCCTTCCGTTCGTCCGATCCGTTCTCTCGCCCCACGTCTCCACCTACGCGGTCGTTTGCAGCACCGGACGGCGACGGGGGAGGGCGGCCGCGCGGGCCGGAGATCCTCGGTTCGGAAACCCTCGATCCACGTACGTTCAACATTGCGTCATTCCCATCTGCAACTATCTCCCAGGATGGTACTTTACGACTTCCATCTCGCGTAGAGCCTCAGGTAGATGGAGCTGATGCAGACCCGGAGATTCAGGGGAGCAGCCGTCCAATTTGGCAACTCCACGAGCGGTACCTCCTCACGCCCATCCGGTTCGGGCTGATGGTGCTCGACCAACAGGCCGCGCACGAACGGATCCTCTACGAACAGGCCGTTACCGCGATGGACGGCGGCATGGCGGCGTCGCAGCAGTTGCTCTTCCCGCGCACCATCGATTTTGATCCGGCCGAGTTCGCACTACTGGAAGAACTATTGCCCGATTTGCGGTTGCTCGGCTTCGACCTCGAGCTTTTCTCGGGTCGTAGTGTGCTGGTGCGCGGCGTGCCGTCGGACGTCCATCTTGGTTCCGAGCACGTCATTCTCGAGGAGATTCTGGACCAGTACCGCAGCAATCTGGACGGCCTCCAACTCGAAGCGCGAGAGAACCTCGCCCGTAGCATGGCCCGCAGGAGCGCCATCAGGCCGGGCCGCATTCTCAAGCCCGAAGAAGCCCGAGCACTGATCGACCAACTCTTCGCCTGCCGGATGCCCTACGCCGATCCCATCGGCCGCCCGACGATGATCAAGATGTCGATGGAGGAGTTGGCCAAGCGGTTTGGGCGCAACCCATCCAGCTAGGCATCTACCGATGGCTTCATCAGCAGCCGATCTTGAGGAATTCAGGGCCTTCGTTTGCGAGCGGTTCGGCATTGAGCCGGGCGGACGGATTGTCGTTGGCGCGAGCGCTGGGCTAGACTCGACGGTACTTCTTCGCCTGTTGCACGGAGCAGGCTTCTCCGTTACGGTATGCCACGTCAACTACGGGTTGAGGGGAGCAGAGTCGGATGGCGATGAGGCGTTCGTGCGCGCGTTGGCGGAGGAGTTGGGGCTTCCGGTTCGGGTGAGGCGTGTCGAGTTGCCGGAAGAAGGAAACCGGCAGGAAGCGGCGCGGGATGAGCGGTATGCGTTCTTCCGCGAAACGGCGGAGGCGGAGGGCGCCGAGACCGTAGCCGTTGCGCACCATCAAAACGACCAGGCAGAGACGGTGCTCCTCAACTTATTCCGGGGCACGGGCCCTCATGGTTTGGCTGGGATGCCCGCCTCCCGTCCGCTTGCACAAGATTCGCCCATTCAACTTATCCGGCCGCTGCTCGGCTGGTCGCGGGCCGATATTGAGGCTCTTGCCAAGGAACGAGGCTGGACCTGGCGGGAGGACGCTTCGAACGCATCCGACACGTACCGGCGGAACTGGCTCCGCAATCAGGTGCTTCCGCTTATTGAGGAGGAGTTTGGGGAAGACGTTTCCCGGCGCATTGCCGACGCGGCCGAACGCGTCCGCGCCGTTGTTGGTCTCGTTGACGGCGGCGCGTCTCCGCGGCTCTCCATCGACGAACTCCGAGCTTTATCGGAAGCCCAGCGCCACGCCCTGTACGTGAGCGCCCTGAGGCAGTTCGCTCCCACCGCTCCACGCCGGGCGGACGCCGTGGCTGAACTCGACGCGCTTCTGGACGCGCAGCCCGGGCGGCGTGTCGTCTGGCCGGGGGTTACGGTGTGGAGGGAGCGCGACGCGCTCGTCATCGAACCCGAGCGTGACGACATCGCACCTCAATCCTGGCCCGCACAGATCGGGGCTTCTACAAAAACGCCGTTCGGAACCCTGTCTTTCGAGCCGCTCGAATCCGTTCCGGCCGATCCGGTAACTGAGGACCGCAACCTTGAAACGGCCGATGCCGATGCGTTGGCCGAGCCTCTTCACCTTCGCCTGTGGCGCGATGGGGAACGGTTCCATCCGTTGGGCCTCGCCGGCTCAAAACTCGTCAGCGATCTGCTTACGGAGGCGAAAGTCCCGCCCTCCCAGCGGGCAAACCAACTGGTTCTTTGCTCCGGCGACGAGATCGTATGGGTGGTCGGGCGCCGGTTGGCGGAAGAGGTGCGGATTGTTTCTTCCACAAAACGTGCTGTTCGTCTGGTTTGGGTGCTCGCCGAAGGGCGCAATGGGTAGTGACACTCACGGGTTCACATGCTCACGATTCCCACTCCGAACGCGGGGGCAACCTCCCAACATCTGCTTCGCGGGGAAGACAATGTTGGGCTATGTTATTACCCCCCAAGCGTCTTCCCCGCCCCCGCCTTAGCGGGGACAGGCTACGGTGGGGACCCATTCGGCAATCCAGCGAAGAGCATCACTCGTACAAGATGGGATTCTCAATGTACATGTCGGGAGTAAACCGATAGCCGCGGAGATGCCCAAACCCGGCTACACATACGTACTGGCCGGCAAGAAACGAGGCACGCTCTACATCGGCGTAACGAGCGCGCTTGTGGGGCGCGTTTGGAAGCACATACAAGGGCTCGTGGAGGGCTTGGGGTACGGGGTTTACCGTCTTGTTTACTATGAGCAATACGATGACATCTAGGATGCCATCGTCCGCGAGAAGCAACTCAAGAAATGGAACCGAGCATGGAAGATCCGACTGATTGAGAAGGAAAACCCCAACTGGTACGATCTATACAACCAGTTAGCTGGTTCGTAGAATAGGTCCCCGTACCCGCCTTCGCGAACACAGGCTCTTCGTGGGGAAGACGATGTTCGGTAGGCTATCACGCCCAACATCGCCTGCTTCGTGCGGACAAGCTCCAGTGGGAGCCTATTCCACGGTTCAGCTTCCGGCGTCGATCACGCCATTTGTTGCCCGTTCTGTGTCCATCCCGGAACCCATGTTGGAAGCCGGCTTGCTGAATGGATCCCCGATCGGGGTCGGGGATGACGGCTGGTTGTGGGTTAGTCCATGCGCCGGCAGCTTAGGAGGCTGTTGAAATACCGCTAATTGCGGGGAGCAACGTCAATCTCGCCAACGAAACCCCCTCTCCCAGGCGGGAGAGGGACGGGGTGAGGGGCATGGTCTCAGCGACAGCACGCATGACGATTATTTCAACAGCCTCCTAGCGAACTGGTATAAAATGTTCTTAGAAACTGCTCGGTGAGCCCCGACGCAACTCCCCCCCCGACAATTCGACCGCGCTCGGTGCAGGCTCCGTCGGGGAGGGGAGCTTTTACCCCGCCATGCGGCGGGGCACAACACGTTCTCCTTCATCTTTCAGCATTCACCCTTCAGCATTCACTTCAGCATCGTCACCCGTTGGGCCTGCATCGCGTCGCCCGCTTCCATCCGCACCATGTACGTACCGCTGGGCAGCCCCTGCGCGTCGAAGGCGATCTCGTGGCTTCCGGCAACGTGCTCTTCGTTCACGAGCAGCGCTATTTGCCGGCCAAGCGCATCAAACACCGTGATGCGAACTGGCCCCGCTTCGGGTACATCGTACCGCAGCGTGGTAGACGGATTGAACGGGTTGGGGTAGGCCGGAAGGAGCGCGAACGTAGTAGGCAGCCCCGGCGCCTCGGGCTCGTTGGCCACGAGTGTGGCGCCTTGGAAGAAGAGTTGCGAGCTGTCCAGCCCGCCAAACACGCTGTACAGGATATTTACAGCGCCGGCTTCGGCCTGCCCGTCCACGAGTTCGTTGGGTACACCCACGGCGACATCAACGATACCGTTATCGTCGAAATCGCTGACTGCCAGGGCGTGTCCAAACCGGTCGTTGGTTTCGGCATCTCCCTCGACCTCGGCATCGTCTTGTGTGAAGATGAGAGCCGCTTTGGAAGGGTCCAGCCCGCCCGGAGCCCCGGCAATCACCAGGATGGCTCCGGCGCTTGCTGCACCTCCAACGCCCTCGCCGGCCACGCCGATAACCAGTTCGTCGTCGGAATCTTGACCGAGTCGTCCTGCGGCAAGCGAATAGCCGAAGTGGTCGTCTGCCTCAGTCAAGAGTGAAATGCCGGCGGTGGCTTCAGAGAACAGTTGGTTGTCCGTTGACGAGAGCCCGGCTGCCGTTCCATAGATGACGTTGACGGCGCCTGCGTTAGAGATCGCACCCACGTCCTCGTACGGGGCGCCGGCCGCGAGGTCGTCGAAGTTGTCGTTGTCGAAATCGCCGGTTGTGAGCGAATAGCCTAGTTGATCGCCTATCTCGGCAGCCCCGTCGATCCCAGCCGTCGCCTGGCTCCAAAGTTGGCTGCCTACAGCCGACAACCCTGTGTTGGTGCCGTACATGACGGCTACACCTCCGGCGTTGTTTTGGCCTCCGGCATCCTCGCCGATAATTCCAATGGCCAGGTCGTCGTAGCTGTCGTTGTCGAAGTTGCCTACGGCCAGGGAGAAGCCGAACGAGTCGAAATCATCGTTGGAACCCGTGCCCGCACCGCTCTGGCTCCAGAACTGGGCGCCCGTCGCTTCAAGCCCGTTGGAAGTACCGTAGACGATCGTCACACCGCCTTCGTTGGTACCTCCGATGTCTTCATAGGCAGCGCCCACAGCCAGATCGTCGTAGCCGTCGTTATCGAAATCGCCGGCTGCGACAGCCCAACCCCACGAATCGCCAACCTCGTCAGTGGTAGTCCCAATATCGCCTTGTACCCAGAGCTGGTTGAAGGCCGTTTGCAGGCCGCTGGTCGAGCCGTATAGCGCGTTTACGGCGCCGGCGTTACCGATAGCGCCAACATCCTCGTAGGGCACACCAATGGCCAGGTCGTCGAAGTTGTCGCCGTTGAAGTCGCCGACGGCTACAGAGTAGCCGAACCAGTCAAAGTCTTCGGCAGCGCCGGCGACACCGGCGACACCTTGCGCCCAGCGTTGGTTGTCCGGGACGTCAAGCCCGTCGGCCGTGCCGTAGATCACATTGACGGCGCCGGCCTCGTTTGCACCTACATCGTCGCCGTGTACGCCCACGGCGAGGTCGGCGTAGCCGTCGTTGTTGAAGTCGCCGGTGGCCACGGCGTTGCCGAAGTGGTCATCCATTTGAGGGCTACCGACTATCTGTGCGACAGCCGGGGCAGTGCTCAAGAGAAGCGCCGCGAGTCCGAAGAGGGTTGTTTTGAGGGATGGGGGTAGCATGGTTTCAAGGAGTTTGATGGAATGAGAACACCTACCAATCGCCATTCCGGATGGGATTCCCTCATCGTCTTCCTGTTGAACCGGATATATCGGGCGCGTAGCTTCGTATCTGCCTTCCTCAAACGCACCTATGGACACCGCAACAGCCACGTTGTCTGCCCCGGAAACTGTTTTCTGCCAAAACGAGCGCTTCCGCCTCTACCTAGACGAACCCACCATTCGGGCTAGAGTGAACGAGTTGGCTGGACAGATCAGCGAAGACTATGCAGACACGGAGACGCCGCCCATTCTCATCGGCGTACTGAACGGCGCGTTCATGTTCGTCGCCGATCTGATGCGGGCGCTCTCCATCGACTGTGAGGTCGACTTTTACAAACTGTCGTCATACGCGGCGGCAAAAGTGTCGGCCGGGGCGGTGACGGAGCTCAAGCACGTGGACGCCGATCTCGAAGGGCGGCACGTTATTGTGGTGGAGGACATCGTGGATACGGGCATCTCGATGCGCTACATCCTCGACCGGATCGGGGAGATGAATCCGGCTACGCTCCGCGCGGCCACGCTGCTCCGCAAGCCGGAGGCGGCCCAGGTGGAAGTCCACCTCGATTACGTGGGTTTCGACATCAAAAACCTCTTCGTGATCGGCTACGGCCTCGATTACGGCCAACTCGCCCGCAACCTACGGGCCATCTACATTCTGGATGCCGAGTAGGGTGTGACAGGCTGTTTGCTAGGAGGCTGGTGAATTACCTACTCTGCAGCCGAGACGAGTGAATCGCGGTCGAGATCAAGACGCGAGATCGCAGTCGAACCGGCGATTCGGCGAGATTCTCGCAACGATGAGATCGGCCGTGAGACACCGTCGCAGGCCGGAAGAGGTATTTCAACAGCCTCCTAGGCCGGTGGCCAGTACCTTTCCTCTGCATCCCGAGCCTAACCAGCAAACAGCACCATGGAATCCATCGCCGTAAAAGTTCTCGACCCCGCCGGACAGCACTGGGCGCAACTCCTCGACCCGACGCAGAAGGTTCGCCGGTTGCTGCCGCTTCTCGTAGAGCGGCTCGGCCTGCCCGACGACCTGAAATATGAACTCGTTCCGGAGGGTGCGAGCAAGGCTCTAAGCATGAGGAGCACGTTGTTGGAAGCGGGGGTAGTCGCCGGGGCTTCCCTTGTTCTCAGGCCGATACGGGATGGCTTTCTCTCCGCGTTCCTGGATAATCTCTATCGTGAGGCCGTCTCGTTTGGACTCGAACAGGGGTGGGATAAGGTAAAGGCGCACCTGGATACCATCTACCGCCTCGATCCCAATTACCCCGACAAGCGGCAGCTGCGGAAGAAAGTCGGGATCGACGCGGCGAAAGGGGTGGCTGGGGGCGCAGCGGGCACTGGCGCCGGTGTAGCCGGAAGCACTGCGGCCGGAGCGGCGGCGTCTTCCGCTGCTACGTCAGCGGCCTCGTCGTCAGCGGGCGCAGCCGCCTCTGGCGGTGGATCGGCGATTGGGTGCATCTTTGTCATTCTAATCGGGGCAGTCGTACTTGGTGGCGTGCTCATCTTTACGGGAACGATTGAGGCCCCCGACTGGCTCAGCGGGATTATCCCGCAAAACGGAACAGGAGGTACCACGGTCGTCGACGGCGTAGAGGTAGGCACGGGCGACGTGCGCGTAACGCTCACGTGGAACACCTCGGCCGACATCGACCTCCATGTGACGGACCCGATGGGCGAGGAGGTGTACTTCGGTAATCGGCAGGCCACGAGCGGCGGGGAGCTCGATGTAGATGCGAACGGTGGATGTTCGAACGATCCTACGGTTGAGAACATCTTCTGGCCAACCGGCCAGGCGCCGTACGGATTCTATCAGGTTCGCGTCGATTATTTCGGTGCGTGTGGAGCGGGCGCAACGAACTACGAAGTCACCGTTTCGGTGGATGGACGAGTAGTGGACAGCCAATCGGGCGTGCTCAGCAGTTCTGCGGATTCAGCAACGCTCCCAGGCTTTACCCGCTGATCCGTTCTTCTCAGAGTCAGAGACACAGGCGTGTCCTGTAATCTCTGCGTGATTTGCACACGCCTTGTTCGTGTCTTCACGGGTCGGGTTGTAGGTTATTGTCTTTCCGGGCAATTCCACTAAGGAATGCGCCCATCTTTCAACAGCACGAGTACCCGGTACTTCCATACAGGACAACCCCGCTTCGCGGGTCATTCCCCAGGACGCTATCAGGACCGTACAAAACACGCACAAACACTATGGCAAGCGGCATCGTAAAATGGTTCAACGCCGAAAAAGGCTTTGGATTCATCACTCCCGAAGAGGGAGCCCGTGATCTTTTCGTTCACCGCAGCAACATCGCTGACCTTGGCCGCGACGAAGGCCTCGCGGAAGGCGAAGCGGTCCAATATGACGTCGAGGAAGGCCCGAAAGGCCAGAGCGCCGTCAACGTCCAGCGCGCCTGAGGCACCCCTCAGTACCCGTTGAAAGGGGCTCGGTCGAAAGACCGAGCCCCTTTTTTTGCTTGGGGGCTTCGTGCCGGGATCCGAGTAGCTTCAGGAATGAAGCGACTCGCACTGACTCTCTTTGTATTGATTGCAGGATGCGCGGGTAACGTACCCCAATGCGATGATTGCCTGATTCTGTATGATGTGACCCTTATAGACGGGCTGGGAAACGAGCCGGTTGAACATCAGGTTGTGATAATTCGTGAAGGGCTGATTGCGGATATCGCTAGCGTGCAGGAGTACGGCATTCCTCCTGAGAACCAGCCGCTCGATGTGGTCGGCAGCTACGTTATGCCGGGGCTGATTGATATGCACGCACACGTCACCATCCTGCCGATGGATGAGGGAGGCCGGTTGGTGTCCGAGATTGACCACGCCGCTGCGGAGCACGTCTTGGCAACTCTGCTCGATTTTGGCATTACCACCATACGAAATCCTGCCGCGCCTGCCACTGACGGTGTCGAGTTGCGGGATGCGGTTGCCACCGGTAAGATTGCAGGTCCGGAGATTCTTACAGCTGGTGAAGCGCTCGACAGGGCGTCAGCCCATTTCGGGCCATTCGTTACTACGCCAACCATAGAAGCAGTGCGAGCTGAGGTAGAGCGCCAGGCCTCGCAGGGCATTGACTATATCAAGGTGTACAGTTCACTTTCGCCCGATCTGATTCGGGCTGCGGTTGAAGAAGCCCACGCACAGGGCTTGGAGGTCATCGGGCATTTGCAGCGCACAACGTGGACAGAGGCTGCACGGCTCGGCATCGACCACATCACACATGGGGTGCCTTGGTCCGTTGAGTACATGCCTGAAGATGCGCGACAGGGCTACCGAGGCACATTTAAAGACCGGATGACCTGGCTGGAGCAGGTAGATTTCGGCGGGCCGGCGATCCAGGAAATGATTCGGGTGATGGCCGACAGCGGTGTGACCGTCGATCCTACACTGATCGCCTTTCGCACCAAGTTTTTCGGCGACGATCCACATTATCTCACAAATCCTGACTCGGTCTACGCCCCGCAACTTATCCGCGATATCTGGCAGCGAGGCACGTTCACGGATGATTGGACGCTGGAGGACTACACCCGTGGCCGCAGGGTCTGGCTGCGTGTCCTCGAACTCACCCGGACGCTCTACGATGGCGGCATTCTCCTTACTGCTGGTTCCGATTTGCCCAATCCGTGGGTGATTCCCGGCGCGAGCCTTCACGAGGAACTGCAACTCCTCCACGACGCAGGGATCCCCAATCTTGATGTTCTGAGGATTGCCACATACAACGGCGCCGTTTCATTGGGTCTTGAGGATCGCATCGGTTCCGTCAGCGTGGGCAAGGAGGCGGACCTCGTTGTTCTGCGAGCCGATCCGACGGTGGATCTCGCCAACACCCGAGAGATCGAATGGGTGATCGTAAATGGCGTGATCCATAGTCGTGCACGGTGGGCGCGTCAAGTGCTCTAGATCGTGTCGCATTAGAGACCAACGCCGTGTAGATTGTGCGTGTGAACGAACCAAGTGGAGGATGTCATGGAATCGCAACTTGTTGAGGCCTGGCGCATGAGCAATGAGGTGAATCTCTACCTCCTCGACCAACTCCCGGACGACTTCCTCGAGGACCGCTACGCTGCTCGCACCCGAACCGTTGCTGCCCAGTTCGCCCACATGCACAATGTTCGTTTACGCTGGCTGAAGCACGCCGCTCCTCAACTCATAGGCGAACTCCAGAGCTTTCCCAGAGGTGCGCAGCCAGGTAAGGCGGAGTTGAAGGAGGCCCTGCAAGCCTCCGAAGGCCCTGTCGCCCAATTCCTTGAGGAGAGCGAGGCCGCAGGAAAGGTTGAGAAGTGGAATGGCTCGCCGGCAACCATGCTGGGTTATCTGATTGCGCACGAGGCGCACCACCGTGGTTTGGCGATGGTGGCCATGCGCATCTTCGGACACAAACTGCCGAACGAGGTGGTGTACGGCCAGTGGCAGTGGGGGAAGAAACGCAGCCTGAGGTAGAGTGAAAAGGGTGAAGGGAAAAGGGAAAAGGGAAAAGGGTGAAGGGAGAAGTGAGAAGGGAAAAGGAAAAAGGGAAAAGGGGAAAGGGAATTGGTACTCGGGACTTGGAGCTTGGAATTTGCGATGTAGGCTCACGT
>JADFQN010000045.1 GCA_022561755.1 Bacteroidota bacterium | reverse complement strand
GTTGGGCTGCGCGGAGGGTGGGGGTGGTCGCTCTTCGGCGTGGTCTGGGCGATGGCGGCAGTCGGCGTCCTGCTCAAGCTGTTTCTGACCGGCCAGTTCAACCGTACGTCCACGGCCATCTACTTGGGTATGGGCTGGTTGGCCATCGTAGCCATCGTCCCAATGGCCCAGGCGCTGGACCCGTTCACGTTTTTCTGGCTCGTGATGGGAGGTCTTCTATACTCCGCAGGGACGTACTTCTTCCTCAGCGCGCGCATTCCGTACGCGCATACCATCTGGCACCTGTTCGTTCTCGCCGGCAGCACCTGCCATTTCATCGCGGCGTTCGCGCATCTGGCGCCGTTGAGTTAGGTGCCTGCCAGACCAAGGGTAAACCCTGACGGCTAAACCTTCGCCGGCTCGCGCTCGGGAGCAATCGCCGTACGGCTCTCGATGTCGTACCGGGCGCCTTCGGCGAGCACATGGAGTTTGAGACCAATCAGGCTTACGGCCTGCCCCGGCCGGGCGGAATCCATAGAGGAGTAGTCCAAATTTGTTGGATCTATGACGGTCGCGCCGCCGCTTCCGACGACCTCAAACACATTATCCCGATTAATGAAAACGGCCGTGTCTTCATCGAGTCCGACGCCGATGGCGAACGGGTTCAAAGAGACAGCCGAAAGCAGCCGGCCAATACGATCGCGCTGGCGGAAATGCTGGTCGATCACGATGCGGTTGATGAGGCCAAGGCCCGGCGCCAGGATCACGCCGTCCGCCCTCGGGGTTGCCCCGCTGGGGCCACCTGCAATCATGTGCTCGGGTATGATTGCCGCACCGGCCGAGGTGCCCCCGATGTGGACGCCGTCCGCGTTCAGCCTACGAAGCATCTGGGCGACGGGCGTGCCTCCGAGGATTGTGGAGAGCCGGAGCTGGTTGCCTCCGGTCAGAAACACGGCCGTGGCCCTCTCCAGCACGCGCAGGTTCTTATCGAGGAAGGCGTCGCTGCGTTCGTCCATCGGCAACGAGATTGCCGACTCGACCATCAGATCCTCGAACAGCTCGACGTAGCGTTCGCCCTTGACCTCCAACTCGGAGGCTGTCGGGATGATGACGATCCGTGCTTCCTCGCCGCCCGCTATCCGCACAAAACGGCGCATGATGGGACGGTCGCCGTCCTTGTTCTCTGCCCCGCCGACGGGGACGATGTAGCCGCGTGGCGAGCCGCTGGTTCCTCTGGATGGCATGATGATGTGGGAAGTGTGGTGGGTTTTTGGTGTGACGGGCTATTCAAACGTGCCCTTCACGGCGGGCTGCCCATCGCGGACGTGCCAACGGCCCTGCGCGAGCACGTCCGTGATCGTATGGTCGCTGTCGAGAACGGCAAAATCGGCATCGAAACCGACACGAACCATGCCCTTGCGCTGCAGGCGGAGGTACCGGGCCGGGTTTTGTGTAAAAAAAGGGGCGATCTGCTCGAGAGCATGGCCCGAATCGAGAAGCTGTTTGAGGAGATCCGCCAATGCCTGAGAGGTAGCGAAGCCCATGCGAAGAAGCTCGCCCTGGTCGTCGAAGTGCGGTAGGCAGCCGCCGCCGTCGGATGAAACCGTCAGGCGTTCGGCAGGCAGCCCGGAATCATTGAAGCGCCGGACGGCTTCGGCCGCACTTACCTCGTCTTCGGCGGCCTCCTCATCCGGAAACGCGGTCACGTCGATGGTGACGCCACGCTGCGCGAGGTCCAGTGCTTCCTCAAACAAAGCTCGGCGGCGGTTGACGTGGGTGGGATGGAAGGTCCGCGGGGGGAGTTCGGTCTCGTTCAAAGCCCGTCGGACAAATTCGAGACCGCGCGAACCATCCCCCAAATGAAGGTGGAGTACACCCGCTTTTCCAGTCATCAGCCCCGCTACGTGGCATTCGCTCGCCACACGAAGGAACTCATCGAACGTGGGCTGGCTGGAGCGGTGGTCGGAAATCGCCAACTCGCCGAACCCGATGACCTCCTCCAGATGCACGATATCGCCGCGAACTGAATCGGTCAGCGTGGTCGGTGGAATGTGGTAGCCGCCCGTCCACGCGAAAGCGCTGAGGCCCTCGTTGCGAAGGGCCTTCACCTGCGTCAGCAGCCCGCTTGTGGATCGCGTGAGGTCGTCCGTGCCCAGCAACCCGACCACCGTGGTCACGCCCGCCAACGTGTAGTGCGAGAGCATCGGCGCCGGCGCGCGTGTGTGGGCTCCGGCCTCGCCACCGCCGCCGATTACGTGTACGTGGGCGTCCACGAGGCCCGGAATCAGCCGCTTGCCCGCCAGGTCAATCTCCTCGACCTCGGGGCCTTCCACAACCGGCTTCTCCTCACCGATGTAGAGCACCTGGCCGCCGCCCACCAAAACGTGCCGCCGACCGAGGTGCTCGGGGGCGAAGACTTCGACGTTCAGCAATAGCTGGAGGGGGGCCGAATCGGCCATGCACAATCGGACGAACGAAGGCGTAAAGATACCGTTGTCCTTCGCCCATGAGTCTGTCGGATTTAGGAAGATTCTACTGCGCCGGCGGGAAGTCGAGTCAGGAATCAGTGGCCAGGTTTTGTAGGTACCGTCCCGACGTAAGGATTGAAGGTTTCAGGTTGGAAGGTTGAAGGTTTGAAAGAATGAACCCTTTGGAATTTGAGATTTGGAGTTTGGGATTTCGTCACCCTTCGTCCTCCTGACCCCTGACTCCCGACGCCTGATTCCTGACTTGATTCTCGGCTCGCCTCACCACAAACCCTAGACCCGACAGACTCCTTTGGGCATTCGCCCGACCCTCAACATTTTCGATTTGGAATCACCGTGCATCCGAACCTGAGCTGCCCTCGGGCGTGTAGGGGTGGCTCCATCCATTCTCTCTCACAATGCCGGACTTCGACGATCTGGATCCGTTTACTTCTTTCGATGCGGCTCAAGACGAATTCGAGCCGCGCCTGGACCCTGCTTCCGATACCGTTGCAACCCGAGTTCTGGTAAGCGGCGAGACCGGCGTATCGTTCGACGCGGTTGTGCTTTTTGCCGAGCCGATGTTTCAGTTGTACGGTCTGGATCCGGCGGAGGCCTTTTCCATCAAGCACGACCCTACGAGCGCGAGCGCCGAGATGGTGACGGTGCTTTCAACCGCGCGCGTGCTGTGGGCCTTCTTCTCTCTCCCGCGGAAAGAACGCGCCCACAAGCGGCCGCTGCTTGCGGCGCATCTGGTCGGCGACCAGCCGAACGAAGAGGATTGGCTGGAAATAGAGGGGTTATTGGAGGCCGTGGAGCCGTACTGGTCGGTGATGCTCCCGGACGAAATCCAGGCCGCGCAGGACACCGGCTATCCCACGCTCGGCTTCGACGACCTCCTCTCCCATCCCGCCTTTGAGCTTTCCGAGGAGCCCGAGGATCTCGCGTATGGTCCGGATTCCCTCAGCGAAATGGAAGCGCGGGCGTTGTTCGCGCAGCCCTTGTTGGAAGATCCGGCCGTGATGGTAGATGCGGACGCCTTCGAGCAAGCCGTGGAGCGCGTAAACGCGTATTGGCACCTCGCGACCGTTCCCGAGGCCCGGCAGGAACATGCGCTGGGCCGGCTCATCACCCAACTCTCGCAGGGCGACGGCTCTTCGGATGCCATCCGCTCGGAGGCACGGCTTATGGTGGATCGCTTCCATGAGCTTTTCCCAAAGCGGTAGCTATTTGCGGATTTGAGGGCGAGAGCGGCTTGCGATAATCCGCCCGGCAGAGTTTTATTGCAGATAATCGGCTGCTCCCCTTTGCCTATGAGCCACGTGCCTTCCGACCTCGCCACGAAGATCCCCTTCAACAGCTCGCCGAAGCCCACGCTGGGTGTTGAGCTCGAACTTCAGATTCAGGATCCGCAGACGTACAACCTGAAGTCGGGGTCGGTTCGTCTCCTCGACCGGCTCGGAGATCATCCGAAAATCAAACAGGAGCTAACGCAATCGACTATCGAGGTCATTACGGGCATTTGCAACAATGTGGCCGAGACACGGATCGATCTGGCAGCGTCCATCCGCGAGCTGTACGACCTCGCCGATGAGTTCGACCTCGCCTTCGCCAGCGCCGGCACGCATCCCTTCGCCCAGTGGCGCGACCAGGAAATCTTCCCGAACGAGCGCTACCAGCACCTGGTTGATCGAATCCAGTGGCCTGCACGAAGGCTCTTGATTTATGGCTTGCACGTCCACGTTGGGATCTCCTCCGGCGAGAAAGCTATCGCCATCCTGAATGCCCTGACGACGTACATCCCCCACCTGCTGGCGCTTTCCAGTTCGTCGCCGTTCATCGACCACGAAATCACCGGGCTGGCCTCTACACGTACCAAGATTTTTGAAGGGATGCCGACGGCCGGCCTTCCCTTCCGCCTGAACAGCTACGGCGAGTTCCAGCAGTTCATGAACACGCTCGTTCGGGCAAACGCCATCGAGAGCATCCGTGATATCTGGTGGGACATCCGGCCTCATCCTGGATTCGGCACGCTCGAAATCCGCATCTGCGATGCGCCCAGTACTCTCCGCGAAGTAGCGGCCCTCACCGCCTTTATCCAGTGCCTCACCGTAAGTATGAGCGAACGTTATGACGCGGGCGTTCCGATGGACGTGCTTCACACATGGATCGTCCGCGAGAACAAGTGGCGGGGTGCGAGGCACGGCCTCGACGCCGAAGTCATCATCAGTAACGAAGGCGACCAGATGCCGCTCCGCGAGCACATACCGCAGGTGCTCGAAGAACTGGCCCCATTCGCCGAGAAACTGGGCTGCGCCACCGAACTGGCCGACGTTCTGCGGATTTTTGACACCGGCGCTTCGTACGAACGGCAACTCCGCCGGTATGAAGAAACAGGGCGCTTCGAGGATGTGATTGCCGGGCTAACGGAGGAATTAAAAACCGGCGTGCTGGAAACGGCATAGAAACTGCCGCATAGTGGGCGTAACGCACAAGGTGGCGCGTCCTTTCCGGATGGAGGGCGATTGCACCTGCCGCGTTACGAAATCGTATCTTCTGCGCCGGTTTTAACCTCCCCCCGCTCGATTTGCACGCGCCTCTCGAAAGTCCGACGGCTACGGCCGAACCACTTACCGACGCTCAACTCCAGGCGATGCTGACGGGGCTCCGCCGGCACCTCCATCAATACCCCGAGGTTGGGTTTGAGGAGCACGAGACGTCGAAGTACATCCGCAATTGGCTGGCGCTCCAGGGATTTACGTCCCACGGCCCCCTTGCAAAGACCGGCTTCTACGTGGAGGTTAGTGGCGTGCTCCCCGGCCCAACGATCGGCTACCGGGCCGACATGGATGCGTTGCCAGCCCAGGACGGAAAAGGGCTCGAGTACGCGTCGAGGAACGACGGCGTGGCGCATCTCTGTGGCCACGATGCCCACACGGCCGTTGCGTGCGGGGTGGCCACATTGCTCCGAGAGCAACAAGACCGGCTCCGCGGCACGGTGCGGGTGTTCTTCCAGCCGAACGAGGAAAGCAACCCCTCCGGCGCGCCGGTGATGATCGATGAAGGCGTTCTCGACGGCCTCGAATCGGTCTATGCCATCCATGTCGATCCGACGATTGCGGTTGGCCGCTTTGGGCTTCGGGACGGCGCGCTCACCGCAGGCTGCTTGACGTTTCGGGTTAAAGTAATCGCCGGGCAGGCCGGGCACTCGGCGCGCCCGCACGAGACCGTGGACACCGTGTGGCTCGCCACCCAGATCCTCCATCAGTTTTACCAGCTTGTGGGCCGGATTACGGATTCGCGCAGAACGGCTATCATCACGGCCACGCGGTTCAACGCCGGCGAAGCCTATAACGTGATCCCGATGTCGGTTGAGTTCGGCGGGACGCTCCGGTGCACGGACGCGGAGGCGCTCGTCTACCTCCGCGACAAGATGCGCCGCGTGGCCGGTTCGATGGGCGCTTTGTACGGAGCCGACGTGGATATCGACTACGGCACCCCACTCCCGCCTGTTGTCAACACTCGGTACGAAATGAAGACGGTTCGTGCAGCCGTTTCGGCCATCTACGGGGAGGAGAGTATTCGGGAGATCCCAGTGCCGAGCCTCGGCGGCGAGGACTTTGCCTTTTACCTGGAAGAGGTCCCCGGCGCGATGGTGCGCATTGGCTCGGCAGGCGGGCCGGAGAGCCGGTACCCCCTCCACCACGACCGCTTCGACATCGACGAGGCCGCCCTCCCCCCCGCTGCCCGTCTGATGACCGAAGTGCTTATCAGGGATTTGGAGAAGAGGGCAGCGTAGAAGGCTGGCGTGGTGGTTGGCCGACAAGGTCCGTAGGCCGCAGACGGAGCTAGGGCGTGATCGCCGAGCGCGCCGTAGACGGAGGACAGGAAACAGGGCTGGTCTAACCGTCCAATCTGCAACCTTCCAACCATTAACCTGCCAACCCCAAACCCGCAACCTTCCAACCCAAACACGAAGCACGAAGATCGATATCCACCCGCTGCTCTTTTCACTTTACACTTTTTCCTTCCCGAAGGGCACTACAGCGGCGTCCCCGCATCCACCTTACGGAAGATGCCGCGCAGCAGCAGCTCGCCGTTCTCGGCGGCCTCTTCCGCAGGTTCGGCCGGAACGAACCCGGCCTCATCGAAAAGCCGCGTGAGGGCTTCGGGCGTGGCCTCCTCCCCTACCGTACGCCGGCGCATGGCTACGTAGATCCATCCGCCGGTCTTCAGCACGCGCCGGGTTTCTTCGAGGGCGTCCGTGAGGTCGACTGCATTGGTAGCCTCGTCGTACGCGCCGTGCGCAACCACCCAGTCGAAAAACTCATCCGGGTACCCCAGCGCGGCAGGCTTGGCCGGGGTGATGCGCCGTGTGGCCTCCTCTTCTCCCCAAACCTCCGCCAGACGTTGGCGCGCCGCCTCCACATCTACCGCATCGCAGGCGTACAGATCGAACCCAAGGCGTGCGAGGGGCTCCGTGTGGCGTCCGTCCGCACAGCCTAAATCGAGTACGCAGCCGGCCGTGGCTTCCCTTGCCAGTATCCTCAAAAGGTGGTCTGAAGGTGGCGGATGCAACGTGCGTAGTAAGCTGGTAATAGAACACGATGTATCTGGTGAAAGCCGCCGCCTCCGTGGCATAGGAGTCTGTCTGATTAAGGACGGATCTACTGCGGCGGCGATAAATCGACCCATTTCTCCGATCTTTCTCGTTACGTAGCTCCACTATGCGCCTCAAGAGATCGAAAAATGTACTCGATTCCTCACTCGCCTTGCTACAATCCCCTTAATCATACAGGCTCCTAGCGCTCCACCCCGCCCTCACAAATCCGTGCGTACGTGAAGGGCGCCCCCGCCGGCAGGAGAACAAACTCCGGCTGGTTCTCAAACCCCATCCGAACCACCTGGAAACGACCCTCAGGCTGATTCCAGAACACGGCGTGGATTTCCTTGCCCGTTGCCGTGCATACGGCGCGATCCTCGCCATCGGGCGAGCCAAGGCGCTGCGATGCGAAGCTGAGTGCGTGCTCGAAACGTCCTTCTCGCATGGCGTAGTCCGTCCGAATCTCGCGAATGCAGTCCCCGTCCATCCCAAACGTAACGGGCGGCGCATCGATGTATTCGAGTGACTCTACGTAGCGCAAAGTAACTGCGGATGCCGCCTCTTCTGCGCAGGTATCGCCCCCCGGCCGGCGGGTGCCTAAACGGTAATCGCGGAAGGGACCGGCGAGCCGTGCAATGCCTTCCACGACGGTTGGCGTAGAGGACGCGGACTCAGGCGGCCCGGCGCACGCCGACAGAAGCACGGCCAGTGCGGCCGTCGCGAGCGAACCAACATTGAGCCGTATCGGCGGCAATCTCATAGGAGGCTGTTGAATTAAGTGCTCCCCGTAGCGAGCGCGGGGCAGGCTTGTCGCCGAGACGAGTGCATCTCGGTTGAGATCAAGACGCGAGATCGTAGTCGAATCGGTGATTCGGCGAGCATCTCGCAACGAAGAGATCGGCCGAGAGTCCCGCCGCATGTCGGGAAGGCAGGATGAAGTATTTCAACAGCCTCATAGCGAAGCAACTATGCGGGCCAACGATTGGCGATAGGTGGGTTCGATCAGTGCGCGCCACATTTCAGCCACCTCCGTAGTCACTTCAGTCTGGACATCTCGAAGGCGGTCACGCAAGTTTGCCACGCCGTCCACGTCGGCAAACGTGTCGAGCGTATCGGCCGTCAGCCGAGCATGGTGGAGCATAGCCAGATGAGATTCGAGGCGGGCCATTGGCCCGGATACATCGCGGATCGGCTCTTCGGAGCATCCACTTGTGAGGGCAAGAACATACTGCATGGACGCGCAGGCTACGCCCAAGGGGTGCAGCAGATCGTCGGTAGCTGCGCCAACGGTTGAATCGAAGGCGCGAAGACCCTCGTAGCGACGCCAGACGGCCGAGCCGAGCATGTGCTGGAGGCGAGTGCGTTTCGGAGGATCGGCGAGACTCTCCAGGTAGTTATCAGGCTCGCTGGGAGAAAACTCGCCCACCCCAACCCCCTCGTCCACCTGCCGCACAAGCCACTCCAACAGCATCTCCAAACGGTGCGTCCATTGTGCATGTGCGGCATTGCCGAGACGCACGTGCACCGCCTCCCAGGCAGCTTGCCGCTCTTCGTTCAGGTTGTCCAACACTACCCCGAACCCGATAGCTTCGTTTTTGGAGGCCTCGGCGCGGGCCGACGCCACGTGCGTGATACAGTGGTCGAGATCGCTCAGCGCATCCAGCGAACGCGCCATCCCACGCAGTCCCTGGTGGAGACGCTGAACGGGCGTCGGTGGCAGATAGTCGCTAAAGAGTTGCAAGGCAATGCGAAGGCGATGCACCGCGATGAGAAGCCGCCGGATACTGCGCGGCTCTCCGACAGCGTCCGCTACGCGTTTCACCGCGTCGGCGTGCCAGGCGTACTGGTACCGCAGAACCCGCTCTGCCGCAGAAAGCACCGAATCCTCAGTGCCGAGGACGGGGCGTTCCGGGATAGGGATAACAGGCGCCGTGACGGTTGTTGGGTCGGCAACCTCGGCGCCGGTCGCGGACGATCGAGGATCTACGCCGGTGGCAATCTCTTCGACGGTCGGTACTCGCTCAGTTGCAGCAGCTTCTACGTGGCGCGCCTCCGGCGGAGGCAACGTTTGAGGATCTTCAATCGTAGCTCCTGCCTCTGCACTCTCCTCCACCGGAACCGGGGGCCGCCCGCCTGCGCCATCACCCGTAGACACGGCGCTAACGGGGTCTGCGGCGTGGCGCTCGACTTCGATGCTCTCTTCGCGGACAATCTCAGAAGAGGCATCCTCTCGGTCTCCATCGATATCATTTGGTGAATACGGCGACCCCCAGTTGCCGCTCGTCGGTTCGCCCCACTTCTGTTCCGCATGGTCTTCGGACGGAAACAGCGAGGGTACGGAAGAGCCTGCCGATACGAGCTCGGCTATATCGTAGCGGCGCGCCCCACTCCCTCCGGCCAACGCGCCGCGACTGATCGTGGCGTCCTCGAAAATGCCCATGCGCCGCCGACGGAAGGCGTCTACCCAATGCTCGACGCGCAGAAGACTGAGGCCAACCTTGCTGGCCACCGCAGGCGGATTCAGCCCGCGGGAAGACAGCAACAGTATGCGCGCCCGTCTCCGCAATAGGGGCGTGCCCGCTTCCTGGTAGCCGCGCAGCGCTGTCTGTTCACTGGGAAGTAGGAGAATGGCGGTAGCCGCGCTCCGCTGTAGAAGAACCAGGCCACGCTCAAACTTGGAACTTTCGGCGTCTCCCAAACCCAGTTCTTTCAGGATAGGGTCGAGCCGATAGAGGTCCGTCTCGCGCCCGTCCTCAGCGAGTTCTACTTCTACCTGATGCGAAACGTCCGGCCCAATCTCCGTCTCTGTGGCGATGACATCGAGCGAGAGAACACCAACAAGCCGGTTTCCATCGAACACGACGCGCGGCGACCTGTACTGCCGAAACTGCAACAATGGGGACAATGCGCCTCCGCTGATCAACTGGTCTATGGTTTCCTTCATCAGCCCTTCGGGGAGGTCGAAGCGCCCTTCTTCGTCCGGCGCCCGATCGATAGAGGCCTCTATCTCAATCCGCCGATGGAGCGGCCCCTCTGCCCCACTCATGCTCTTTAGCCTGGCCAGCACGTCGTCGCCTTGCTCTCGGATGCGAAGTACATACCCCTGATTGAGCAGGTCGCCCGTTTGGGTATCGAGGTAAGTGTCGCGCACCTGCACAGACGCCAGGGGCTCCAGGCGATACTCGCCCAGTGTCTTTGCCCCCAACAACGCCGAAAACGCCCCGGCCCGGTTGACGATGTATTTCGACTCGACTTCCATAATTACCCTACGTGACCAGACCGGATCCGTCTCGTGAGCCTGTGTGGTGGCGCCTCAATCTTATACGATACCCTTTTACGAAATGGCGGGCTGGGTGTCAAATCTATCCAACAAAGGGTACTGTCCTAATTTGATATCTGCTAACTGGCCCTAGTCTCTCGGCTACATCGCTCGGAACGTCGTCAGAAAATCTCCATACCAACCGCACATCACTAGGTGTTTGTCACTCGCAAAGCCCTCCGTCGCCAATCCGAACGAACTGCCATCCTGCACAGCGATGACCTGGTATCCGGTTCCTGATTCATGGTTTTCGACGAGGACAAGCCAGACGTCAACGAATCGATCCTTTGTCTTGCCGTCGTTAAAGAGCCGCTCTATGACTGTGATCCGGTGGGGTTGGACCAATGCCTCCCGGAGTGCTACTCCATGACGGTTCGTCGTGTCCCAGGCATCGCCTATTTGGGAACTCACGAGAGCCCGAATCTGGTCGGCGTTCATTCGGAAAAGTCGCTTGCGATGCCAACAAGATCGCCAATTGACCACAACTGCTTTGCAACTCCCGCTTCCATCGCAGGTGTGACACGTAGCGTCTGGTGGACACGCACGAAATTGTAGTGGGCGAATGCAGCGCCGCAGCAGCCTTGAGGTTGTGGAGCTGCTTACTGAAGCCGTTGGTGAGGCTCGTGAACCGGGTCATTTTGATTCGCATGGTAAAATTCTGGCGTTTGACGTAGGAAGTAGAGATATGCTCAGGATCAGGCCAACAAGCAAGGGAAGCGTAAACTGGGCCTCAGTCCTCTGATTCCATGCGCTCGTTTTACGTCCTCACGCGCCCACAGAGAGTATTCGTGGTCTGTGCGGCCATTTTCCTGACGGCGCTCGTCATCGCCGAGGCTACGGCTGGCAAGTTCTTCACGGCCTTTCACCTGCCGTTTACGCTCAACCTGCTGGGCGTCGAGTTCGACCGAGTGATCATGACGGCGGGCGTCATCGCCTTCCCCATCACGTTCATCGTCACCGACGTGATGAACGAGTACTTCGGGAAGCGCGGCATCCGCTTCGTGACGATGCTGGGCGTGGCGATGGTCGTGTTCGAGTTCATGCTGCTTCAAGCAGCGCTCGCCGTTCCGACGGACCCCCTTTCACCCGTGCCGGACGAGGCGTTTGCCAGCGTCTTTGGGACGACCACCCGCGTCATCTTCGGGAGCCTGGCTGCATTCATCGTCGGGCAGTTCGCCGACATCAGTCTGTTCCACTGGCTCCGCAAACTCACGGCCGGCAAGCACCTCTGGCTCCGCGCAACGGGCTCCACGTTCGGCTCGCAGCTCCTCGACACGTTCATCGTGCTGTCGGTGGCCTTTGCCGGGCAACTTCCGTTCTCGCACATCGTGGCCATTACCCTGTTCAACTATGGCTACAAGCTGGTCATCGCCGTCGTCATCACGCCCGTCATTTACGCCGGCCATTGGGTGATCGACGGCTACCTGGGCGATGAAACAGCCGAGGCGCTTATTGAACGGGCAGAGCATGACCAGGTGGGCCTTTCCGCTCCCTAATCGGCGCGACCGACTGCCGTACGGGCGGCCAAACGCCGTACTTTGGCTATCAGATTGTTCGACCCTCCACCGACGAAACACATGCATACGACCGCCCCTGTCATCGGCGCCCTCGACCTCAGCGGCCTTTCGGAATCTGACCGACTCGCTTTCTACGGCGCTCTGTTCTCCATGTCGGCCGCCGACGGCGAAATGGTGGAGTCGGAGACCGACCGCATCTTCCAGTCGCTCGACCTCGCGCGCATGTCTGAGGAAGCGCGGAAGGAAGTGTTTGCGCACTCCATCAACCCGCCGCCGATGGAGCGCTGCCTCCTCGTGTTCAAGAACGCGGATCTGGAGTTCCGCAGGGCGCTGATGCTCAACCTGATCGATATCGTGCTTGCGGATAAGTCGATCGAGCCCGGCGAACACGTGGGATTACACCAGGCTCGACGTATTCTCGAACTCTCGCTCGATGAAACGGCGGTCCTGCACGAGATGGCCTACACGGTGCAGAACTACCCGGAATCGGAGACCGTGCGGCGGCCCTTTCGCCTCATCGAAGGCAGCGCCAACTAGAAACCGAGGTTGCCGGTTGTGTTACGCCTACTTGCCCTATCGATAATCTGCGGTCTTGTTGCCACCACCGCAGGAGCCCAGGACCCTCCGACGCCTGAGCAAGGGCCGTTCTTCGTCTATATGGGCAGCTTCTCGACGAAGGCAGCGGCGCAAAACCATGCAGAGGAGTTTGGTGGATGGACGTTGCGCACAGACCTTTACGACGGACTTACGCAGGGCTTCTATGCAGCGGTGATCGGGCCATTTCGAGAGCGGACGGACGCCGACGTAGCCCTGCAGGATATGCGGCTTATCCAACCCGACGCCATCGTGCGCGCCGCTGGACGGCCGACGCTTCCCGCCTCGCTCGGTGACCCCGGATTGCTCGCTGCCGTTCTGGGTGACCTCGCCGTGGTCGTAAATCGCGACTCCATCATAACCAATCCGTGCGCCCCCAACGAGCCACACGTAACCGTGCTCGTTGGGTTTGTCTCGCCGGTTTTGGGGGAAGAGAACGCGCCCCTCGGCGGCTTCTGGCTGGTGGAGCGCACCGGCGAAGTGGTTCCCATCCGGGGATGCGAGGAGTAATGGATGACGCAGAAACACAGCCTGCACTTTGTTGCGTTGGCCAAAGCCGGATTTGATGTTGTGGAGGCACGTGGATGAAGCAGCCTAGCCTCACAGACGACGGCACGGCCGTAGAACTCGACTTACACGGAGCCTACGTTGACGAAGCCATCAACCTTGTTCGGCGTGTTGCATCCTTGGCTTCTGAGCGCGGCCGATCCACGCTCCGCGTCGTTCACGGATCGTCCACCAGCGACCCTCTGGCGCGGAATCGCACCATCAAACATGTGCTTCTGGACGCGTTGGATCGCGGAATGCGGGGCGTCGCCTCCCATTATGAGATGGAGGATGTAACCTTGCTGAGCCTCGATAGCAGCTCCCACCGCAATCCCACTCCTATCACCCTTCTCGACGTGCGATAAGATGCAGCGACCTCATATCGGCATCACCACGTCGTTCAACGAAGGAGAGCAGCGCTTGGACCTCCGCTACGTCCAAGCTGTTGAGCGCGCGGGAGGCCTGCCGATGATCGTCCCCATGCTGAAGGACGAGGAGGCTGCAAAACTGTTTGCCGGTATGCTTGAGGGGCTCGTCGTAACGGGTGGCCCCGCCGTAGAAGACGGACTAGTCGGCGAGCTACCCGACGATATCTCCCCAGCCGACCCGATTCGCGTCGCATCGGACACGTACATCCTCGGGGCTTTTCTCGACGCCCGCCGACCGGTCCTCGGGATTTGTTATGGAATGCAGCTCGCCAATGCCCTGAGAGGAGGACACATCTTTGCGGATGTGGAAACACAGATGGGGGGCGCAGAGGTCCACAGCCAGAAGCGCGGGGGCACTAGGCACACGGTACACGTTGGCCCGGATTCCCTCCTGAAAACCATCCTCCAAACTGATTCGCTTGTCGTCAACACGCGCCACATACAGGCCATCAAGACGACGGGGGAAGGCCTCCGCGTAGCCGCCACGGCGCCGGACGGGGTGATTGAGGCCATCGAGAGTACAGATGGTTCCTTCGTCGGCGTGCAGTTCCACCCCGAGCGCATGGGCAAAGCCGGACACCCGCTCTTTTCGTATTTGATCGAACGGGCTGCCGGCAATTGAGGCTCCTATACCTTGCCACGGCGTGATTCTTGCTGAAGGAACAGGGTAATTTTTTGGCCCTTACCGCACAATTCAGCCCCTCATGCACTAGCTTTAGTGCTCTATTTGGTTATTGGAGGGCTTCCGCACCACTTTCAGCGCTCTACGACGGCCCTATGCAGGACCGCCCCTACGATCCCCACCCAGCCGATACTGAGAGCGAGAATGCCTCGCCGACGGGTGAGGAACGGAAACGGTCACGATTGGGCCGGATCATAGCGCACCCGGCCGTACACATCCCCCTCTTCCTCATTGGGATGGCTGTGCTCCTGGCCGTCGCCGTATTGCTGACGGAACCCATTGCCCGCTCCGTATCCGGTCAGGCGGATGCGGCATCGCAGGAAATTGGAGAGCATCACGCAGCTCCTCCCCCTGCCGACCCAGGCGATCCGTACACCATCAGCAGTCTCGACATCCACCCGGATCGGATGTTCGCGGCGTTTTTCGGAGGCGTGTTTTCCGATGAGGAGACGGAAGAAGATGAAGCCGGTTTCCGCGACGACTTCCGCTGGCGGTTGGAGATGTTCGAGCGCACCTACGGCGTGGACGACAACTTTACGATCCGTGTTTACGACGGGCGTACCGGCGAGATGCTGGAGGTCTACACCCTCCGCAACCTGAAAGCCATCTACGATGCAACGGGTGAGACCGACTGGAACGACGTGGACTTCCCCAACAGGCAGACCCACTCGGCCCGCCTTCGCGACAAGTGGGAAGCGCGCGGCGTTCCTCGCGATGAGATTGTTGTGCGCTGGGGTCGCGCCAATCAGAGCCTCGAATCGCGCGAGCGCGACGAGCCCTTCATCCAGTACGAAATCAACCTGGCTCGCCGCCTTGGTCTGAGCCTGCTGGCTACCGAGATCGGTACGGTTGAGACGTTTAACCAGGACCACCTCGTTTCGAGCGCAGGCGCCCGCAGCCGCTACCAGTTGATGCCGGATAACCTCCGCCTGTTCGACGTGGAGCAGTACATGATCCCAACCGTTTCGGGGGACTTTGTGCGCGTGCGCGAGGAGTACCATCCGCTGCTCTCGATGGAGCCGTCGATGATGCTCGTTCGCGCGTACTCGAACGCAGTCGGCCACGAACTCCCAGGCATTTCGGCCTACCACACCGGCCCCGGCAACATTTTCCGCCTCTATCAGGCCTACCTCCGCGCCCACGCAGCCCCTCCGCCGCTGAATGGTCACGTGTCTGATGCTTACATGTGGGGCGTCACCGAAGGCTTCGAGCGCGTTCGCGCTCAGTCGAGCTTTGGGCGGCACTCCAGAGCGTACGTGATGAAGGCCTACGGCGCTCTCCGCGCGACCGAAAATAAGCTGATCGACCCGGCGCGAATGGCCCGCGTCGATCGCGTCCAACTTCGCCGCGGCGAGCTCATCACGCTGGATCGAATCCTCACTGCCCTGGGCGGAAACAGCAGCATTAATTGGGGACCAGATACCGACGGACTCTCGCTCTACGAGCGGTTCCGCCGCCTCAATCCCCACATCGACTTGCCCCGCGATGAACGCGGCGGCGTCCCGAGGGACGGCAACCTTCGCTTCACAGCTACAGCCGACGGCGACCCGCTTCGCTTCTTCCTTCCGGACGGCGCGGTCGAAGTTCTTCGGCGCGTGGGCTACGATTTCTTCGGCGACGTGTTCGAGTTCAACGAGAACACCTACCTCGTGGACAGTAACGAGATTAGCCGCACCGACCGGCGTTACGAGCGCCTTGTTCAACGGGCCGGCCGCTTCGGCTTCACCGCTGCGAACAAGCGCGAGCTTAATCAGATCGTCGGCCAGTTGGATGCCCTCGCGTTGCGCAACCCTACGCGCTACCGCCAGACGCAAGCTCGCGTTGCGCGCCTCCACCAGTCTATCTGGAACACGCGGGCCTTCCGCGACCTCATGGGTACAGCCCAGACACTGCTGAGCATCGTGCCCAACCGCCGCGCATTTGATCGCGAACTGGCGATTGCAGACTCGCTGGCAGCCGCGGCCGCCGCAGAAGCGTCCATCGAGGACGGCTGAATCCCGTTGCCCCTCTAGTTCGGTGTGGAGACGAGCGTACCGCGCATCGTCTGGAAGTGGCCCGGATAGGTGCAAATGAACGGGTACTCCCCCGCCGGCGGCATCGTAAAGACCACGGCCATCTTCGTGTGCGGCTCTGCTTGAGGGGTGTAAACGAGGATAGCCGGATCGTCAGGGATGTTGCCCGGCGCCCTTTGCGCGGCCAGGGCAACGCGGTCTACGGCGCTCTCAACGTGGATGACGACCACGTTGTGGACCATGGCCGAGCTTGAGGTTTCCGTATTGTCTATCACGATGCGCACCTTCGCCCCGGCCGGCGCTTCGATGCGTGTATCGAGGTACTCCATCGCGTTGCGCCTTGCGCGAACGACGAGTTCGACATCCACCTGTTCCTCGAAGATGGGTACCATCTCGGGCGGGATAGGATCGACGCCTCCGCCACAGCCGGGGAGGGTGAATACGAGAACAACTGCGGCGAGGAGAATAGAATGGACGTGGTTCATGGAGTTAAGGTAGGGCGAGCGTCACAAGCATGCACGCTCTTGCACCCTGATCCTTTTCAGTCGTGCGAGACGCCCTTCAGGGACGTCTCTACCCCGCTTCTACAAATCCCACGGGATGTCTTCGTTGGTGGCGCGGCTGCGGGCGCGACGCATGAGCTTGGCGTGGACCGAGCGTTCCTTTTCGCCGTCTGCGGGGTGGCGATGCACGTATTGGCCGTCCGCCTGGAGATCCCAGGCCAGCCGGTTGTCGTCGAGGCAATACCTTAGCGTCTGGACGAGGCGCTTCTGGAGGTGCTTCTCGCGCACCGGCACGGCCGCCTCTACGCGGTCTTCGAGGTTTCGCCGCTGCCAGTCGCCCGAGCTGATGAACGTAATGCGGTCGCCGCCGTTCTTGAAAAAGAAGATGCGGCTGTGCTCCAAAAACCGCCCGATGATGGAGCAAATCCGGATGTTTTCTGAGTAGCCGGGAATGCCCGGCCGCAGCCGGCAGTGGCCCCGCACGATCAGGTCGATCTCGACCCCGGCCTGCGAGGCCCGGTAAAGCTCTTCGATAATCGCCGGATCGTCGAGGGCATTCATCTTTGCAATAATGCGGCCATTTCCGTTCGACTCCTGATGCTCCACTTCCCGCCGGATGAGATCAACGAACCGATCCCGCATGTCGCGCGGCGCTACAACCAGCGTGTCGTAGTGCTGCTCGGGCGCGTAGCCGGTGAGGTAGTGGAAGAGGTTGACGAGGTCGTTGCCGATGCCGCGCTCGCACGTGAGCAGTCCAAAATCCGTGTAGAGCCGGGCCGTTGAGGGATTGTAGTTACCCGTCCCGATGTGGCAGTAGGTGCGCAGCATGTCCTCTTCTTCTCGGACGACCAACGCTGTTTTTGTATGCGTTTTCAGCCCCACGAGCCCATACGTGACGTGAACGCCCGCGTTCTCAAGCTGAAGCGCCCACTCCATATTGTTTTTCTCATCAAAGCGGGCCTTCACCTCGATGAGGGCCGCAACCTGCTTGCCGTTTTCAGCGGCGCGGATCAGCGCCTGCACAATCGGCGAGTCCTTGCTCGTCCGGTACAGCGTTAACTTTATGGCCAGGACGGCCGGGTCCTCTGCCGCCTCCTCAATAAACCGCTGGGTGGTCGCCGCAAATGACTGATACGGGTGATGAACCAGCAGGTCGCCGTTTCGGATCACGGAAAAGATGTCCGCCTGGTCCTCGCTCTTGCCTTGATGCCGGAAGCTCACTGGAACGACAGGCTCCCACGGCTCAAAGCTGTGTTCCGGCGATTCCATATCCACCAATGGAAGCAGATCGGTGAGGTCCAGGATGCCGTCGTATTCGATCACATCTTCTTCGGCCAGTCCCAATTCATCCTGCAACATCGTTCGCACGCGCTCCGGCATGGCGGCCTCCACCTCCAACCGAACGACAGCCGCAAACTTGCGTTCGCGCAGCTCTTCGGAAATCAACGCCAGAAGGTCGCCGGCGGCGGCGTCGGTGCGGTGGACGTCGGCGTTGCGGGTGACGCGGAACGCATGCACGCTCTCCACGTCCATCCCCTTGAACAGGAACTCTGCGTTATGGCGAATGACGCCTTCGAGAGGCACGTAGTGACGCGCTTCGCCCGGTACAGCCAGCCATCGCCCGCGCGAGGTGGGCACCTTCAGCCGCGCGAAGTGCTCGGTGCCTCGCGCCGGATGGCGAAGCATGAAGGCCAGCGACAACGACTGGTTGGATATGAACGGGAACGGATGGCCCGGATCGACGGCGAGCGGCGTCAGGATCGGGGAAATGTTCTCAAGGAAGTAGGCGTCCATTTCCGCACGCTGATCCTTTCCCAGCGACGTGTAATCCCGAATCACAATGCCTAGCCTCTCCGCGACGAGCGGCCGAAGCACATTCTCCCACGCCTCCGAGTATGCGGCCTGCATGGGCCGGGCAGCCGCCACAACCAACCGTAGCTGCTCGCTCGGCGTCCGGCCGTCGGGCGATATCGCCCGCACATCAGCGGCCACCTGTCGCTTCAGCCCACCGATGCGCTTCTGGTAAAACTCGTCCAGGTTGTTGGCCGTGATGGCGATGAACCGGACACGCTCCAGCAGCGGCGTGCGCTCATCCAGGGCCTGTGCCAGTACCCGCCAGTTAAAATCCAGCCACGACAGTTCGCGGTTGAAGTACAGCGATGGATGATCCAGCGGGGCTCCCTCCGGCACCTCCCGAGGAATGGTCGCCTGGGGGATGGCCGGCGCGAAGGAGATGGACAAATCGGCGCCGTCGCCCAGCGGCACGGACGTGTCGGGGAGGGCTACTTCCGTAAAGATGGGCTTCAGGGATGGGCGTGTAGTGGCCACAAGCGGTGGAAATGAGCGTCCTGGTTTATATCGGCAAAGAATACGCCGGTTTTCGTGTCAGGTGCCCTATCCCACCGCTTCCGTACCCCACTCCAAAAACTCGCCTTTGGCAATCTGTAGTCTGAGTGCCGTCAGTTGATCTTTTTCCCTATTGAGAATGGTTAAGTCCTCGTCGGCCTGGGCCGCCAAAAAAATGCGATGCCCGCATTGCTCGATGGCTTCTTCTACCCGGTCCAACTTGAGAAACTTCAATGTACTGTTCGCCGCTTCGTAGGGATGTTCGTCCAGCACAGGTACACCAATACCTTTCTTCAATTCCCAATTGTCGGACAAGGTGTGGGTCTCGGATAGCACTTCGGCCGCTAAGCGTTGAATGATTGGGCCGAGGTCACCACGAAGAAACGCCTCGGTATCGAACGTGCCCGCCTGGTAGCGTTCGATGATGTGCTCAACGACCTCGCGCACCAGCCCCGGACTGAACTCGTCAATCCCAATCTTCATCAGGATGTGCTCCACCATCGGCGTGCCGTGCTCGAACATCAGCCGCAACAGCGATCGCTCCTCCGGGCGCATAACGATGGGGGCTTCGGAGGGAGGCGGTTGTTGCTCGGGAGCGTCCGATGTGCGGTATCTGGGGGGAGGCCTTCTTTCCTCCCTCCGCCGATTACGTGAGGCGTCCGCGTACTGCGAGCGGAGCAGCGCATCCGGTACGCCGAGCTCGGCCGCTGCGCGGAGGATGTAGTGCTCCTGTGCCACCGGGTCGTCGATCCGGGCTACCGCGCGCATGAGCGCCTCGGCCACGGCGCCCTTCCCCTCACCCGTCTCCAGCCCGCCGGATTTGCGCGCCTGACCGACGTAGAACGACACGAAGTCCACCCGATCCTCCCGCAGCACTTTCCTAAAAGCGTCGGCGCCAAACTGCTGCACGAACGAATCGGGATCGGCGCCGTCGGGGAGCTGCACGACGTAGACAGCGAGGCCTCCGGTCAGAACAATTTCAACCGCTTTCAGCGCCGCGTCGATGCCAGCGGAGTCCGCGTCGTAGAGTAATACGACCGTCTTTGCGTAGCGAGCCAGCAGGTTTACCTGTTGCGATGTCAGCGCCGTACCGCTGCTTGCCACCACATTCTTAATCCCCGCCTGGTAAAGCGAGACGACGTCCGCGTAGCCCTCCACGAGCAGCGCCTCTTCCTGCCCACGGATCTCCGTCTTGGCCTGTTTGAGCCCATAGAGCACCCCGCTCTTGTTGTAAACCGGCGTCTCGCTCGTGTTGATGTACTTCGCGGGCTCGTAATCGTCGTCTTGCTTGCCGCCGGGCACGCCGGGCACTATGCGCCCCCCGAAGCCGAGAACCTTGCCCACCGGCGAGAGGATGGGGAATATGACGCGGTCGCGGAAGAAGTCGTAATGACCGTCGCTTCCGTCGCGGTGCTTAACGAGGCCCACCTTCTCCAGCAACTCAGGGCGGTATTGTGCTTCCGTTGCGGCCTGCAGGAAGGCATCCCAGCTATCCGGCGCGTAGCCCATCCCGAAGGTCGTGATGGTCTCCTTCGAGAAGCCACGGCCAAGGAGGTAGTCGAGACCACGCTTGCCGGATGGGGTTTTGAGTTGATCGAAGAAGAATCTGGCGGCGAACCTGAGCGCGGCGTGCATGGCTTCGCGCTCGTCGGCTTCCGGGTGCGAGCCTCCCTCCTCCACGATCTCGATGCCTGCCCGGTCGGCCAGCAGACGCACGGCATCCAGAAAACCCACCCCTTCGATTTCCTCGACGAACTTGAAGAGGTCGCCGCCTCGCTTGCAGCCGAAGCAATAGAACAGATCCTGCCGCCCATCCACCGAAAACGACGGCGTCTTCTCGTTGTGGAAGGGGCACAGACCCACAAACCGGTTGCCCTGTTTCTTCAGCCGCACGTAGTCGCCCACCACGTCAATCAGATCGACGGCGGCGCGAACATCGTCAACGGTGGCATCAGGGATGCGGGCCATGGGGAAGGTTTACGAGTAGTGCAAGCTACAACGCTGGTCACCTATCGTTTCGTTCTCAAGGAGCCCCCGTGTGTTTGGATTCCTCCTCCAAGAATTCGTCCCCCTAAAACAGGGGGACACTCTTGTCGGTGGGCTTGACCGCCTTCATCCCACAAAAAAGAGGCGCCCCGGTTGGAGCGCCTCGATCAAAAACAGAGCGTTGAAGCTTACGCAGCTACAGGCCCAGCAATGCTCTCGACGGCTTCATCAACCGTGCCGAAGATCTCGAACACATGCCTCGTTCTCTGCACCCTCAATAGCCTCGGCTGAAATCAACGACACCTCGCCCCGGACTCCTGCAAATCGACTGAACGCGCCTGTGACTTTCGCGTACCGATCCGCACTTAGGAGGCTGTTGAAATACTACGCCGTAAGCGAGGTACGCGAATCTTGGCCGAGATCAAGGCGCGAAATCGAAGACGAATCGGTGATTCGGCGAGTATTTCGTAACGCAGAGATCGGCAAGAGGCGCCGCCGCAGGTAGGCGGAGTTTTTCAACAGCCTCTTAGCCCTTTTCCTTCCTCGGCTGCCATCTCCCGGACGCGAACAACGGGGGCTTTGTCCTCCGGTGCAGCATAATTGGTTTTTGCGCGGCCATGTGTATTTATGGTGCAAAAAGAGAACAAAATAATAGAGACGCCTCGGCGGAGCGCCTCTACGTAAAGGGGCTGCGACTCAACGTTACGCAGCGTCCGGGGTAGCAGAGAAGCTCTCGACGGCCTCGTCAACCGTGTCGAAGATCTCGAAGACCTCGCCGAGAAGGCGTGTCATCAGGAAGAGGTTGCGCATCTTGGTTTCGAGCTCCGCCAGGCGGAGGTCGCCGTCGATCGCACGAAGCTCCTTAGCCGTCTCGATGAGCACGCCGATGCCGGACGAGTCCATGAGCGTCGTCTTGCTGAGATCAAAGACGATGTTAGTCTTTCTCTCCTCGCGGAGCTTGGCCACGGCATCGCGGAACGCTTTGCCCTGAATGCTGCCGAAGAACTCGCCTTTCAGTCTGACGGCGACGGCGTGATAGTGTTCAGTGGTTGTGATTGACATGGTGGGAACCTGTTGAATGGGATGGCGCGCAGTACGACTCGTGCAACCCTAAGTTACCGCATGTCGCTA
>JADFQN010000044.1 GCA_022561755.1 Bacteroidota bacterium | reverse complement strand
AATCATCACCGCGCCGCTCAACGTCCTCTTCGACACCAACGACCCGGCAGCTTTCACCGGGACCATGCGCGGCAACGTGGTGGATGCCGAGACCGGCGAGCCGCTGTGGGGCGCCCACGTCTGGCTCGTGGACGTCGATCTAGGTGATGTCGTTGGCCCGGACGGCTCATTTACAGTGCCGGGCGTCCCAACCGGCGAGTATGTCGTTCGCTTCTCGCACGTCGGCTACAAGGCAGTCCGCTCCCGGCTCTCCGTCTATCCGGTTTCGCCGCAGATCCCTCCCACCATCCGCCTTCAGCCGGAAACCATTGTATCCAACGAGGCCCTGGTACGGCCGGGCGAGGAGCCCGATGTGCCGCCGGGCAGCACGGATCTGGCTGCTCGACAGGCCGCGGCGCTTCCCGTCAATCTTGGAGAGGGAGACCTCGCCCAGACCCTGGTTTGGCTTCCCGGACTCTCGCGTTCCGGCGCGGGCAGGGGCGAACTCGTTGTCCGTGGCGCCGATCCGGGCATGACGCACTACGTTCGAGACGGCGTGCCCTTTATCCAGCCGTGGCATGCGTTCGGGCTCTTTTCGGCCTTCCAGCCGGAGGCGCTGCAGAGCGTCCACTTCCACAAGGGTTCGCTCCCGGCGGAGCTTGGCGACGGCCTCGCGGGTGTGGTGGAACTGGAGACGAAGGACGGCCTTGTGGATCGTCCCACCGGTATCGCTGCCATCAGCCCCATTGCCGCGCGTGTGGTGGTGGAGGCGCCGCTCGGCAATCGGACGGGACTGTTTGCCGCCGTCCGCCGCTCCACGATCAACTGGTTGTTTCCGCCGTCACTGGATCGGAAGTCGGCTGCCGTTGTCCTCGACCCACTGGGTACGGACGGGCGCGACGGGGTGGAGGAGGCGAGTCATTTGTTTTACGACGTCGAGGCCAGGCTGACGTGGAACCCGCGTGAGCGGCACCGCCTCACTGTCGGCGGCTACATCGGCGGCGATCACCTAAGCACGCCGAGCACTTCCCTGCCTTCGATGCTGGCCACCGACAACCGATGGGGCAACGGGCTGGGCTCCATCAAATACAGCGTGATCGGTAGAAGAGCGTTCGTCTCGGCGATGGCCTACCACACGAGGTTCGACGCCCACGAAACGACCCTCGCCCGCGATGTTGATACAGAGGTGGAGCGCGATTACGAGGTCGGTTTTCGGGAGTCGGGTGGGCGCATCGACGTAGACTATTTCCACTCGGTGGCGCACCAGCTTCGATTTGGCATTCGCGTTAGGCAGCAGCGGTTGGGATCGCAAATCAACGAGAATCTGATTAACGGTGACGACCTCCCGCAAGTCCGAAGCGAGGAGGCTGCATCGGAGGCGGTGGATGGCGAGGTGTACGTGCAGGATGTGTGGCAGCCTTCGCCCAACTGGCGCGTACAGTTTGGCGCGCGAGCGGGTGTGTACGCGGACGGCCGCTACCTGGATGTTAGCCCACGTATTCACCTTCGCTGGACAGTTAGACCCGAACGCCTCTATCTTCGGGGAGGAATTAGCCGGCAGGTGCAGTCGCTTCATCGGGTCCGCGACCGATATGCGTACAGATACGACCTTGCGACGAGTCGGTGGCTCCTGTCCGATGGTGCGGTATCGCCCGCTTCCGCGTGGCAGCTCGGATTTGGAGCCGAATGGGCGCCTATGTCCTTCCTCGCCTTTAGCGTAGACACGTACGGGCGGTTGCTTCAAGATGTACTTGAACCCATTGATCTGTTTGGGGTGGGGGATGCGTTGCTCGGACCAGGCGTGGATGCGCAAGACCTCCTTCGCTTCTATCGGCCAAGCAAAGGGCGTGCGTTCGGTGTGGAGGTCGCCGGACGGGCCGAGTACGGCTCGTGGACCTTCGGGCTTAGCTACGCGCTGAGCCGCGCGCAGATCAATGTGCCCGGCGATGACGGGTGGAGGCCGAGCCGCTACGACCGCCCGCATGCCCTTGGCCTTCTCTTGCAACGGGGCGGATCGCGCTGGTCCGTAGTTGCGAGGCTCACCGTGCAGAGTGGCTTGCCCACGGAAGAGCAGGAGAGCGGAAACCGATTGATAGAGGCCCGCTTCCCCACAGAAATCCGTGTCGATCTTTCGGCGGGCTTTCGCTTCCAGTGGCTTGGCCTTCAGTGGGACGCGCAGGCGCAGGCGCTCAACCTTGCCGGGCAGCCATCCACGGACATTCCGCTGTTCGCTGACGGCAACGCGGCGTTTCTTGCCACGGATGTGCGTGGCCGGGCATTGCTTCCCCTCCTAAGCCTGAAGGCCACGTGGTAGTTATGGGATTCCGCCGTAGGACGAACGCATCCGGTGAGCATCCCGATGAACCTGCTCGTGAGCTGTGCGCCGGCACCATCACGCGCGTCGCCCAGCAAAAGCGCGACCCCGAGCGCGTAAGCGTTTTCATCGACGACGAGTTTGCGTTCGGCCTGACGCTCGATTTGGCGGCGCGGGAAGGGCTCAAGAAAGGGATGCCTCTTTCCACTGAAGCGCAGCAGGCTTTGTTGGATGATGAGAAGGGGCACCGCGCGCGGGCCGTTGCTCTCAACTACGTCGGCTGCCAGGCGCGAACGGTGGAAGAGGCGCGTCGCAAGTTGAGCGAGAAGGGCTACCGAAACGATGTCATAGACGACGCCGTTCGGCATCTCCTCGACTACGGCTACTTGGACGATGAGGCCTACGCTAAGGCCTACGTTAAGAGCCGGTTCTCGGGCAGCGGGTACGGTCCCCGTCGCCTCAGCGCAGATCTTATCAAGCGCGGCGTGGATCGGGCAATCGTGGAGAGGGTAGTATCCGAGGCATTCGAGGACGATGAACTGAGGGAGGCCGCCCTCCAGCAGGGCAGAAAGCGTTGGGCAGCACTGGAACACGAAACCGACCTCCGCAAACGCAAAAAGAAAGTGATCGATTTCCTTGTGCGGCGGCGGTTTGACTATGGGCTGGCTCACCAAATCTTGGACACATTGGTCGAAGAAACCGATACGGAGCAAGCCGACTAGTCGCGAGGTAGTTTGACGGTCGAGGATATTTCCTCGATTCAAACGTCGCCGGATGCCTGCGTTCAACATCCCCGCTATGACCACCGCTATCCGCGAGCACACGGGCATGGAGCCGGAGCTAGCGCTGGTCCTCGGCTCGGGCCTCGGCGCCCTCGCCGACGAGTTGGACGATCCAGTCGTCATCCCGACGAGCGACCTGCCCAGCTACCCGCAATCCACAGTAGAAGGCCACGCTGGAAAGCTGATCTTCGGGATGCTGGAGGGACGGAGCGTGCTGTTCATCCAGGGGCGGGTGCACCTCTACGAAGGCCATCATCCTCGTTCGCTTGGCGTACCCGTGCGGCTTGCCCACGCCCTCGGCGCGCGGCATCTTATCCTGACCAATGCAGCAGGCGGACTGAACCCCGACTGGAAGCCCGGCACCCTCATGCTCATCACCGACCAAATCAACATGGCGATGACGAGCCCGCTTACCGGGCCGGTGCAAGATGGTGAGGTGCGTTTCCCCGATATGTCGTCGCCGTACGACCCGGAATGGACGGCCCAGGCCGAGAGGCTGGCTGTCAACAGAAACTTACAAGTGCGGTGCGGGGTCTACGTCTGGACGGCAGGCCCGTCGTACGAGACGCCGGCGGAGATCACATTCTTCCGGCGGATCGGGGCGGACGCCGTTGGTATGAGCACCGTGCCAGAGGCCATCCAGGCGGCGGCTCTGGGGATGAAGGTGCTCGGCATTTCCACCATCACCAATCTGGCAGCCGGCCTCCACGCAACTTCACTCAACCACGAAGAGGTTCTGGAAGTGGGCCGCGAGGTTCGTGAGCGTCTAGCCGCCTGGATACGCGCCCTCGTCGCGGCGCCGCTGCCTGCAGTGTAGCGCGCACGCGGCCAGAGGCCATCCCACATGCCCGTTCCCCGTACCATCACAAGCGTCCTTGCCGGATTGTTGTTTGCCGGCGCCGCGCTCGGGCAGGAAGCGCGGGATGCCTATCGGCTTCAATTGTTCAGCGCGCCGGAAAGCCGCGTTGTTGCCGTGGGGGAGGAGTTTAGGTTCGTCGTGCAAGGCGTAGCCGTGCCGAAGGATGACGAGGCGGGTGAGAGACTGGTGCATGCGCTCCAGCGCATTGCCTTTTCTTCGGAGGCCAACGCTGACTTTCAGGTAGTGGAGGCAGCCCCACCCATCATTCGTCGGCGGGCCGAAACCGGAATTCTTGAGTTCTCCCGTCTGTTTACGCTGAGAGCCACACATCCCGGTCGGCTCACTATTCCTGCCGTCGTGGTTGCACTGGAGGATGGTGCGGAAACCAGCACAAGGTCGCAATCTGTGCTTGCTTACAAAGAGACGACGGGCCTTACGAACGCGCGCCAAAACGTGCTTTCCGTGGTAGCAGAGAGCCGAATGGGCAGGCGGGAGCTACACCGGATCGGGTCGGGATTTCTGATCGCCGACGATGCCCTAGTAACGGCGTACCACGTCATCTTCGGTGCCAACCGGATTCGCATCCGACTTCCTGATGGACGTCGCATCACGACCAACAAGGTGTGGGCGATCGACCCCGTCCGGGATGTGGCCATCCTGCGGGTTGACCCTGAAGCAACTAGACAATCGGGGTTGGCGCCGCTTGTGCTTTCTCCAGACCTCTCCAGAGGCTTTCAGGCTATCGGGGAAGGCGCGGCGTTCACGGCGGGTTGGCCGGACGGCATCCAACAGCCTACGGCGGGCGAGCGCTACCGCAGCTTGCGGTTTGAAACCGGCGATCTGTTGGGTGTGTCGTCTAACGCCGTACGGCCGGGTGACAGCGGCGGCCCGTTGCTTAACGAGCAGGGGGAGGTTATCGGTGTCGTGTCGTCGGGGAGGAGCACGAACCGGGAGCGCGACGTACTTCGGGAAGATCTATGCCTTGCCGCCGATCCGCGCCGTGCGCTCGCCGTGCGCATTGTTCGCGACGAGCCGGTTTCTCTCCGAGATGCACTGCGCGAAGCCGCGCAGGATGCACCCAACGGTGAGGTGCTACATGCAGCCTCCATGTTGATGATGCCGGGGCAGGCTGGGCGGAATGCCGGCGATCATCTTGCGCGGATCGCCGCTGCAGCCCAGCGTGCACCAAACGATGCGGCGCTTCAGTTCCTCGCAGGCTCCGTGTTCCAGGCGATGGGTGATGCCGAACGGGCCGAGGCCTCGTATTTGGCCGCGCTGGACGGCCTCTCGGAATACTTCCCCGCCCTTTATGCGCTGGGCAACATGCATTATCAACGGGGTGAATATGAGCAGGCCGAGGAGCTATTCGAGCGGACACGGTTGATTGCGCCGTACGCGCGGCTGGGCTCCCTGGGGTTGGCGCGTGTGTACACGGCACGGCTCGAGTACGATGACGCCGCCGAGGCTTTGGCGGAGGTTCTGGACCACAATCCTGACTATGCGCCTGCGTTATATCTGCTCGGCTACGGCCATCTCGCACAGGGTCGTATTCCCGAAGCCGAGGCCATGGCCGTCCGGCTGGATCGAATCGATACGGGGTGGGCTGATGCACTGCGGCTCCACATCGGCGCTCCGTTGCTTCATCCGGCTGTGGTCAGGCCGTTGCCGCGTGCTGAAATCCTTGCGAACAGTGAGGATTGACGCCCGTGCCGTTGTTTTTCTGCCGCGCGCTGTGCATATTCCCTGGGTCTGTTCACAGTAAGCGTGTTGAGATTGGTTCGAGGACAGTCTAGGGCCGATTCAAGACGCGCGAGGAGTTCGGGGCACTAGTCCCAGACGACGAGCGCAACGCGGAAACGGTCCAGAATGGCCCGAAACGGTCCATCGTGATTTACTGTGAACAGGTCCTAGTTCACAACGGCGAATCCTATACAGGGGCCTCGTCGTGCCTCCGCGGCCTTCGCGGCGGAGGGAATCTGAAACACTAAAGGCGAGCGCATGAGCGACCACTATAACGACGAAGTCTTTTCCCGGCGTGTCCCCGCAGGCAAGCGCACCTACTTCTTTGATGTCAAGACCACGCGGTCGGGCGAGGATTTCTTCCTCACCATCACCGAAAGCAAGCGCACAGGCGAGGACACCTACCAGAAGCACAAGCTGTTCCTCTACAAGGAGGACTTCGGCAAGTTCGTCGACGCCCTCCACGAGGCCATCGACCACATCCGAACCGAGCGCCTGCCCGAGTACGACTTCTCGGACGTACGCCGCCTGCAGAACAGCCAGGGTTAGGAGTCTGTCGGACTTAGGATGATTCTACTGCGGCAGCAGTAAATCGGCCCATTCTCCCGATCTTTTTCGTTACATAGCACCACTATGCGTCTCAAAAGATCGATAAACTGCTCTCGATTTTCCGTCTGCCTCGTTACGAACCCCTAAGTCCGACAGACTCCTAGTTTCTGTTGGCCACCGACGGCAGACCGCTGACGGCGTTAGAGGGTCGGTCGGTGACCTGACGCGGCCGTCATCCGAACCCGCATCCATGCCCGACGCACCCCTCCATCTAATCCGCCAAGAGGTTCGCGGCGAGCGCGCGTACCGTGTGCCTACCGATTCGAAGGCTTTCGCCAAGCTCGACCAAAACGAAAGCCCGCTCGACGTGCCTGAAGAACTGAAGCGGGAGTTGGTTGAGCGGTACGTGGAGGCCAACTGGAACCGCTACCCCGAAGACCGCCCCCACGAATTGATTGCTGCCCTGGCGGAGCGGCTGGGGCATCCGGCAGAGGGCATCATTGTTGGCCACGGCTCCAACGAGATCGTGCACACCATCGGGCTGGCCATGATGGGAAAGGACGTACCTGTTGTATTGCCCCATCCGATGTTCGCCCTCTACGAAAGCGTGGCGCGGATGCACGGTGCCCGTGTTGTGTCCGTCGATCCCACCGGGCCGCATTTCGGGCACGATGCGGATACGATTCTGGAAGCGGCCATAACGTCGGACGCAGCCCTGATTGTCGTCACCACACCCAACAACCCGACAGGGCAGGTCATCCCGTTCGAGGGGATCGAGCGCATCGCGGCGGGCGCGCCCGGCTTCGTTCTCGTCGACGAAGCGTACGTCGAGTTTGTGGAAGGGCCAAACGCCGGGGAACTCATCAAACCGTACCCGAACGTGCTGGTTACGCGCACGTTTTCCAAGGCGATGGGCCTGGCCGGCCTGCGCATTGGCTATCTGCTGGGAGCGCCAGAGGTCATTCAGGAGATCGAAAAAGCTAGGCTGCCATTTCTCGTGGACCGGGGATGCGAAGCCGTTGCTCTGGCCATGTTGGACCGGCCCGATCTGGTGGCGAATTGCGTGGCGATGCTAAAATCGGAGCGTGATCGTTTGCTGGCGGAGCTTGCGAGCCGGCCCGGCGTGGAAACCGTACCGTCGGCGGCGAACTTCTTTTTGATGCGCACGCCGCTGGCGGTTCCCGATCTGTGTGAGAGGATGGCCGAGCAGAGCGTCCGCATCCGCAACGTGTGCGGCTACCGCGCCCTCGCGCCCACGCGGGAGGCACGCGGCTGGGCGCGCGTTTCCATCGGCACGCCGGAGCAGAACGAGGCTTTTTTGTCGGCGCTGGAACACGCGCTGGCCGATGAGCGTGCGGAGATCGTCTCTGAGTCGTAGGCTCTGATTTACGTTCCACGAGGCAGGCCAGGGCCGTATCTTGCGCCTCTTCGCCCGTTTTCTGCATTTCTATGGAATTCGTTCAGGTTGATATTATCGGCCTCTCCACCAGCCCTTCCAGCGGCGGCGCGTACGCGCTCGTTCTCGGCGAGGTGGACGGCAACCGTCGCCTCCCGATCATCATCGGCGCGTTTGAAGCGCAGGCCATCGCTCTGGAGCTTGAGAAGATCCAGCCGCCCAGGCCCATGACGCACGACCTCCTGCGCACCCTGTTCGACGTTCTCGGCGCCGAGGTGAATGATATCGTGATTGACGACTTGAGCGAAGGGACGTTTTACGCCAAGGTGCGCTACGGAAGCGACGACAACGAAGGGCAACTCGATGCGCGCCCGTCAGATGCCGTAGCCATTGCCGTCCGGACCGATGCGCCGATATACGTGGCCGCGCACGTATTGGACGAAGCGGGCATCCCCGCCGACGACGATGAGATGGCGCCGATCGAGGAGGGCGACGCTCCGGAAGCACGGCCTGCCGTCGGTGCGACGAAACTGGAGCGCATGGAGTCGGAATTGAAGAAGGCGGTGGACGACGAGGATTACGAGTTGGCCGCCAAGCTTCGCGACGAGATAAAACGCATGACTACCGAGAACTAACCGCGCCGCGTCCGATTCAAGAAGCCTCGCCCGCCCGGCGGGGCTTTCTTTTTGCCGATGGAATCCGCAACCACAACCGATCTTCAGACCCGCCGGATCTCCTACGACAGGCTTGGCGCGTCGGCGTTGTTTGCGGCCTACGTGGAAGGCGATGAGAAGGCCATGCGGTACGTCACGCACAATCCGTGGGAGGTGGACAGCAAAGTGGAGGCTGCCCGGATCGCAGCCGCCCATCCCCGTGATCGCACTACGCTGGTTGATGTTCTCCTTGAGCAGAACGAAAGCTGGTGGGGAGCCGAGGAGAACTCGGTGCGGGCGAACATTGAGCAGTTGCGCGACCCGGAGAGCGTGGCGGTCGTCACCGGCCAGCAGTTGGGGCTGTTCGGTGGCCCGATGCACACGATCTACAAGGCCCTCACGGCCGTTCGGCTGGCCGAGCAACTTGCTGAAGAAACCGGAAGGCCGGCCGTGCCGGTATTCTGGCTGGCGGGCGAGGATCACGACTTTGCCGAAGTCCACGCGACAACCTTGCCCAACGGCGCCGATCCCGTCCGTATCGTGTACGATGATGGGCAGCCGCCCGACGTAAATCGTGGACCAGTTGGGCGAATCGTGCTCGGTGAGCAGATCTCAGAATCCGTTGAGCAACTCGTCGCGATTCATCCGCAGACTCCGGAGTGGGTCAGGCAGGTCTGGACGCCCGGTGCGCTCTGGCGGGATGCGTTTGCGCACACGCTCAGGCGGCTCACCGAAGGAGCCGGACTGGTGTTCGTCTCGGGGGACGACGCGCGCCTCAAGCGCCTTGCCGCTCCGCTTTTCCTGCGCGAAATCGAGGCGTGGCCGGACACCTTCGGCCGGCTCACCTCGGTGAGCAGCCGGTTGGTGGAGGACGGTTTCCACTCGCAGGTGAAGCCGAGCGAGGTCAACCTCTTCCTGTTTGCTGAGGATGGCCGGCGTCTCCCTATCGATCCGGACGGGGAGGGTTTCGTTCTTAGAGGAACGACGGAGAGGTTCTCGAAGGAAGAGTTGCTGAACCTGCTGGAAGAGTTGCCCGAGCGCTTCAGCCCAAACGTGGTGCTGCGCCCGCTCATGCAGGACATGCTGTTTCCGACGGCGGCCGACGTGGCCGGCCCCGGCGAGATGGCGTACTTCGCGCAACTCAAACCGATCTACGAGGCCTTCGGCGTGCCGATGCCGGTCATCTACCCGAGGGCGAGCCTCACGCTCGTCTCGGAAAAGCAGCAGCGGCTCTTGGACAAGTACGAGATCGACATCCCGGACCTTGCTGGCGACGTCTCCCAACTCCACCGCCGACTTGCGCTGGCGCGCGCGGACACCAATCTGGATGGCGAGTTTGACGAAACGGCCCGGCGCATCCGCGAACTGATGGCTGCACTTAAGCCAACTACTACCAGCGTCGATTCCTCCTTGGACAGCGCCGTTGAAGCCGCGCACACCCGCATGGAAAAGGCGCTGAAACGGCTGGAGAAGAAAACCATCCGCGCAGAGAAGCGGAACCAGCACGTGATCCTCGAACGACTTGAGCGGCTGGTGGGTGAGATTATGCCGGGTGGTGTTCCGCAGGAGAGGGCGATGTGCGCGCTAGCGTCTTTAACCAAACTCGCGCCAGTCGAGTTGCTGGACGTTATGGGCCCGGATGTGCAGGCACATCAAGTCGTCAATCTCTAGGTCAGCCATGCATATGTAGGGACACGGTATGCCACATCCCTACGCAGTTACCCGCCCATGCTCCACAAGCACGCACCGGTTGGCTACATAGTCGAATCCGGCCTCCTCGGCGGCGAGCTGTGCTTCGCGGGAATGCACGCCAAGCTGTGTCCAGATGACGGGTTTGCGTCCGGTCTCGGCGGCCCATTCAATGGCGTCGAGCACAACGCGGTGGGTGAACTCCGGCCTCCGGAAAATGTCAACGATGTCGATCTCCACGTCATCCGGGATGGACTGGAGATCGGGATAGCAGGGTTGGCCGAGCAGTTCTTCGTGGTACGGGTTGACGGGCACAACCCGGTAGCCCTGTTCCTGCAAGTAGCGTGCGATTTTGTGGCTCGCCCGTGTCGAACGAGGCGAACAGCCCACAACAGCGATGGTTCGGGCGTTTTCGAGGAGGGACTTGATTTCCACGGTGGACGAGCGCTAAGTAGGCGGGTCGCTGGTACGTGACGCAGCCCGCATGGATTCCAAACCAACCACCGAAGTCGCCCAGATCCCTGCTGATCAAAGTCCCGAGGGCCGCCTCCAGCGGTTGCTCCCGGTTGTGCGTTCCGTCACGGGGAAGGTGCGCACGCTGAGCATTGTATCGGCGGGTTCGGCTGTTGTGCTGTGGTGGATATTGTTTGATCCTCACCGGTGGATCGGTGGCCTTACGGGGCAGTGGGCGTCGCTGGCCGCAATCGTGTTGCTGGCGCTGTTGATCCCGGCGGGAGCCACATTCATCGGGTATCTAACGCTGAAGGAAATCCTCGACCTTCCGAAAAAACTGAAGAGCGCAGCATCGGAGGCTGCCGGTCACGCGAAGGATGTGGCCGTGCCGACAGAGGAGAGGAAGGGCGGCCGCTTGTTCGGATTCTTCCGGGCCATCTGGGCGGCGCGCGGCCTCGTCCTCGATTCCAAGGGGGCGTGGGGGAAGGCGGTAGCTGCGGCGCGGCTGGCTCGGCTCGCCAGCCTGCCGTTTGTTCTAGGCCTGCTCATCACGTTTGCACTGAACTTTGTGGTGATCGGAGTGGCCGTGATCGCAGTGGCACTATCGATAGCACTTTAGGCCGGTTAGTCGTTGAAGCCACAAGAAGTTCTCTCTTCAACTCGCTCGCCCTCCTTCCTTGCTTCACGGATCCATCGCCGACGGGCGTCGTAGCTTTTCGCTCATTCCACTGCGAACAAAACGCCGAAAACAGAACCCGCATGGCCGGTTATCCCTTCGATGTCATTGAGCCCCGCTGGCAGGCGTACTGGAAGGAGCAGAAATCCTTTCGCACACCCGACCCCAGCGACCCCGACTTCGACGCCTCGAAGCCGAAGTATTACGTGCTCGACATGTTTCCGTACCCGAGCGGCTCGGGACTGCATGTAGGGCATCCGGAGGGCTACACGGCTACTGACATCGTAGCGCGGTACAAGCGGATGAAGGGATTCAACGTGCTCCATCCGATGGGATGGGACGCGTTCGGACTGCCCGCCGAGCAGTACGCCGTCGAGACGGGCACGCATCCCGCGGAAAAAACAGCAGAGAATATTGACCGCTTCCGTGAGCAGCTCCAGCGGCTCGGGTTTTCGTACGACTGGGACCGCGAGGTGGACACCACCGACCCGAACTACTACAAGTGGACGCAGTGGATCTTCCTGAAGCTCTTCGAGCGCGGGCTGGCCTACGAGGCCGATGCGCCCGTGAACTGGTGCCCGGCGCTGGGTACCGTGCTCTCCAACGAAGAGGTGATCGACGGGAAGAGCGAGCGCGGCGGCCATCCGGTCATTCGCAAGCCCATGCGGCAGTGGATGCTAAAGATCACGGAATACGCCGATCGGCTGCTGGAAGGGCTCGATGACCTCGACTGGTCGGATTCGCTGAAGGAGATGCAGCGGAACTGGATCGGGAAGAGCGTCGGCGCAGAGGTCGACTTTCGCGTGCAAGGCCGCCCGGAGTCTGTCATCCGCGTGTTCACCACGCGCCCGGATACGCTGTTCGGCGCGACGTTCATGGTGCTGGCGCCCGAGCATCCGCTGGTGGCGCAAATCACCACCGATGAACAGCGTGAGGCTGTGGATTCGTGCGTCGCGGCAGCGAACCGGAAGTCGGAGCGCGAGCGGATGGAGCAGCACACGAAGACGGGTGTGTTCACCGGCGCGCGCGCACAGAACCCCGTAAACGGCGCGCCCATCCCCATCTGGACGGCCGATTACGTGCTGGCCTCGTACGGCACGGGCGCCATCATGGCCGTTCCAGGGCAGGACGAGCGCGACTGGGAGTTTGCCACGAAGTACGAGCTGCCCATCATCCGCACCGTCCATCCGCCGGAGAATTTCGAAGGCGACGCCTACCTCGGCGACGGATCGGCGATCAACTCGGACGCTTCCGATCGGGAAATCCCCGGCATCGCCGCGCACGGTACGTCGCTGAATGGCCTCGGTGTGGCCGAGGCGAAGGCGAAGATCATCGCATGGCTGGAGGACAACGGCGTCGGCCGCGCGCAGACGAACTATAAGCTCCGCGACTGGCTCTTCAGCCGCCAGCGGTATTGGGGCGAGCCGTTCCCCATCGTCCACGTGGACGGCAAGCCGCAGGCGGTGGAGGAACTGCCGGTCATCCTCCCCGAGGTGGAAACGTACACCCCCAGCGGAACCGGCGAGAGTCCGCTCGCGACGATCAAGGAGTGGGTCGAGACGACGGTGGACGGCAAGCTCGCTCTCCGCGAAACCAACACGATGCCGCAGTGGGCGGGCTCGTGCTGGTACTACCTCCGCTACATCGACGCCGACAACCCCGACCAGCTCGTCGACCCCGAGAAAGAGAAGTATTGGATGCCGGTCGATCTCTATGTGGGCGGCGCCGAGCACGCCGTACTGCACCTCCTGTATGCCCGTTTCTGGCACAAGGTGCTCTACGATGCGGGCATCGTTTCAACCGAAGAGCCCTTCCTCAAGCTCGTCAACCAGGGGATGATTCTGGGCGAGATGGAGTACACGGCGTGGAAGGACGCAGCCGGGCAGTACATCTCTTCGGCGTCAGTTAATGGGCAGGAGGATGTCAGGGCTGTCCAGGTTGGTGAGGACGACGTCGAGAAGAAGGACGACGGCTTCGTGCTCAAATCGGATCCGTCCATCCGGGTGGAGGCGCGCGCTTACAAGATGAGCAAGAGCCGCGGCAACGTCGTCAACCCCGACGATATCGTGGCCACGTACGGCGCGGACTCGCTACGCCTGTACGAGATGTTTATGGGGCCGCTGGAGCAGGTGAAGCCGTGGAGCACGCGTTCGGTGGAGGGCGTCCATCGGTTCCTCGCGCGTGCTTACCGGTTGATGGTGGACGGGGAGTCGGGCGCACTTGCCGCAAGGATTGCGGATGAGGAAGCCACGCCGGAGCAACTGCGCGCCCTCCACGCCACGATTAAAAAGGTCACCGAGGACATTGAGGGGCTGCGTTTCAATACAGCCATCTCGGCGATGATGGAGTTCGTGAACGCGGCCACCAAGTGGGAGCACGTGCCGACGCCGGTCGCCGAATCGTTTGTGCTCCTGCTCGCGCCCTTCGCACCGCACGTTGCCGAGGAGCTCTGGCAGATTCTCGGGCACAGCGAATCGCTGACGTACGCTCCGTGGCCGGAGCACGACGAATCGCTGCTCGTCTCCGACACGAAAGAGATCGCCGTGCAGGTGAACGGCAAGGTGCGCGGTACGGCTACCGTTGCCGCGGACGCCTCGAAGGAAGCCGTCCTGGAGGCCGCGAAGTCCATCGAGAACGTGCAGCGCCACCTCGAAGGCAAGACGATCCGCAAAGAGATCGTAGTACCTGGGCGGTTGGTGAACCTTGTTGTGGACTGACTGATGTCTGAATCGCTCGACGTTCTCGCCCTCGCCGCGCATCCCGACGACGTGGAACTCTGCGCGGGCGGCACGATGTGTTTGCTCGCCAAGCAGGGCTACAAAACGGGCGTCGTGGACTTCACTCGCGGCGAGCTCGGCACGCGCGGAAAGCCCGAACAGCGAGCGAAAGAGGCGGAACGCGCTGGAGAAATTATGGGGCTGTCGGCCCGCGAGAACCTCGATTTCCCGGACGGCGACATCAGAAACTCGAAGGAAAACCAGTGCGCCCTCATCCAACGAATTAGGCGCTACCGCCCCCACATTGTCCTGATCAACGCGCCGGACGACCGCCATCCCGACCACGCAGACGCGGCGCGGCTATCCACCGATGCCCTGTTTTACAGCGGCCTGCCGAAGATCGAAACCACGGAAGCCAACGGAGCGCCGCAAGAGCCGTGGCGGCCGCATCACGTGCTGCATTACATGCAGTCCATCGAGTTCACGCCTACGTTTGTGGTGGACGTGAGCGAGGTTTGGGAGCGGCGCATCCAGGCCCTCCAGGCCTTCCAGAGCCAGTTCCACAATCCCGACTACGAGAGCGACGAGCCCGAGACATTCGTATCTAACAGGGGCTTTCTCGACTGGGTGGCGGCCCGAGCCCGCGTGTACGGCTACCGGATCGGCGCGGCGTTCGGCGAGCCGTTCCTCTACCGCCACGGTCCGGTTGGTGTAACGGATCTTGTGAAAATGCTTGGCCGCGAGCGGACGTTCCGCTAATTCTCGTCCTGGCTCTCGAACGCGTAGCCAAACAACTCGTCGGCTGTCTTGAAGGGTTCGCCGTTTGGCGCCGCCATCGCATTCACGTGCTGGAGGGCGGCGTCCGCCTTGCCCGGTACGATAGTTTTCAAGTGCGCCTTCAGGATGGCGAAGACGTTTCGCGCTACGTCGGCGCCGGCATTCGGGATGAGGGCTATGAGGCGGTAGCTTTCCGCGAGTAGGGTACCGGACTGGCCGACACCGATACGAACCCCCTCGGTAACGGCCGGGAACACGTCCGCATACGGGTCATCCTCCGGAATACGCAGCGCCATGACGAGGAACGGTGTGGTTCCGCGATGGGCGTACGCATCCGCGAGTGCTTGCCGGAAGTCCGTCGTTGGATTGGCGGGCGAGATGGGCGCGAACAGTTCCGGATAGGCGGCTCGATGTACGGCAGATGCGGCTTTCTCCAGATTCGGTGCCGGCTTCGGAGTCGAATGCTGTGGGCTGGAAGGTGCTGCCGAGTCGACGAAGTATCCGCCAGGATCAAGCCTGGCGCGGCCGGACAGAAAGGTGTCCAGTTCATCGAACGAAAACGGCGCGTCTGCGGGAGAAACAGGCGTGATCTCCGCCCAAGCCGTGTCTCCCGATGTTTTGGACGGAGGTACGGCCGGAGCCGGCGACGCAGGATCGGGAATTGACGGAGGCTCGATAAGATCCGGTGTGTCTACAGGTAGGTTGGAGCCGTCTCCGCTGGGCTCGGGGGTGGGGATGGAAAGTTCGAAGGGCGGGAGCGTTGGACCCTCCAGGCCGGGCGGTGCGGTGCTGGGGGGAGCGACTTCAGGTTGTACCGGCGTGTCAGGCGCTACGGGTACCTCCATGAAAGGCGAGATCGGCGCGAAAGGTGGCGATGGTGGCATAGGCAGCGATACCATTGCCGAGCCCGGGATCAACTCGAAGTGAATTTCGCCGCCGGCATCCGACGTGGCGTGAATCGTTCCCGTCACCTCGCCTTCTACGAAACGAAGCAGGTTCTTCGAGGCCTCGTTGGCGGGCTCGCCGAGGCCCAGAACAAAGGTTGTGTCAACGGCGGCGGCGTCTCGGACGAGGCTGCGGAAAACCTCAGCGAACGCATCGAAAACCCGAAATTGGACGAACGACGAGAAGTCGTCCATCACCACGCGGCCGGCCTGGTGCGTCCGCGCAAGCTGAATGAGATTCTGAAGCGCCCTGGTTAGGCCTTCGTCGCCCAGTGCGGCCAGCTCCTTTCCGGGCAGTGACTTCAACAGCCGAACCTGCTTGAGCTGCGAGGCTCGTGGGAGGTCGAAGCCGACCTCGGCGCCCAGAGCAATCAACGCATCTTTAGGCCGGGCCGAGATCAACAGGCAGTGCTCGCCTGCTTCTACAGCAGCGCGTACCGTGGTCATCACGTGGCGCAGCCTCCCGGTGCGAGCGTGGCCAATCAGGAGGTACGTGCCTCCTTTCGTGAGTCCGCCCCAGTTGGCTTCAACGGAGGAAAGACCTGAAGGGGAGAGAGAGAAGGTGGGTGACATTCAGGGGGAGAGAGGGAGCCTTCAGCGAGAGAGTGGGAGCCTTGCAGGGAGTGAACGCCGGATGGACAAACGGTGTGCCACGAGCGTCCAATTCGCGTTTAGTAGCAGGCAGGAGGCCCATTTTGTGGGCCTGACGGCAGGTTATGTGGACAAATCGGGCGAGAATAAGAGGAATGAGAAGGCGCGGCGTGGCCGGACATCTTGCTATGGCAACCGGCTGTTGCCTCTCGCATCCGAAGGAGGTACACTCCCTACTCGCTTTCCGCCAACGCCTTTTCGCCAGCGTATGGACGCCGACCTCCGCTCGATTCAGCAAGCCCGCGATTTGCTCCGCGCAGCATCAGAGGCGCAGCATGCCCTGAAGGCGGCAGGCCAGGCAGAGGTAGATCGGATCGTGGCAGCGATGGCGGAGGCGGGTGCATCCGCAGCGGAGCGGCTCGGGCGGCTCGCGCAGGAAGAAACCGGCTTCGGCAGGGCGGACGACAAGGCAGAGAAGAACCTGTTCGCAACGCGCACCCTCGCCGAGCGGATGGAGGGGATGATGACGGTCGGGATCGTCAACAAAAGCGAGGACGGTGCCGTGTGGGAGGTGGCTACGCCGATGGGCGTCGTTGCGGCGCTCATCCCGAGTACCAACCCCACGTCCACGGCAATGTACAAAGCCATCATCTCGGCGAAGGCGCGTTGTGGCATTGTGATGAGTCCCCACCCGCGGGCGAAGGCCTGCACGGCGGAGGCGCTACACGTGGTGGCGGAGGCCGCGTACCGGGCCGGAGCGCCGAGGGGTTTGTTCGGATGCATGACCGAAGTCACGTTGGCCGGTACGGATGCCCTGCTCGAAGACCCCAACACCGACGTGATCCTTGCCACGGGCGGAGCGGCTATGGTGAAAGCAGCCTATTCCAAGGGCAAACCTGCGTACGGCGTTGGCAGCGGTAACGTGCCCGCCTACGTGGATCGTTCGGCTGACGTGGAAAAAGCCGCCGCCGATCTTGTCACCGGCGCCTCGTTCGACTGGGGGACGCTCTGCTCTTCGGAACGCTCCGTGATCGCCGATGCGCCGATTCGGACGAAGCTGCTGGAGGCGATGAAGCAGCACGGGGCGCACGTATGCTCCGTGGAGGAGACGGAGAAGCTGCGCCGAATCGTCAAAGTGAAGGGCAGGCTGAACATAGACATCGTGGGGCAGAGCCCGTCCAGAATTGCCGGGATGGCCGGTTTCTCTGTGCCGGAAGGCACTCGGGTAATCGTTGCTGAGGTGGCCGAAGTGGGGAAGGGCGAGCCGCTCTCAATGGAAACGCTCTCACCGATCCTCTCCTTCTACGCGGCGGACGGATGGGAGGCGGGCTGCGAGCGCTGCATCGAGATCCTCGAGTTCGGCGGCATCGGCCACACGCTGGCCCTCCATGCCGGGAGCGAACGCGTCATCGAACAGTTCGCCCTTCGCAAGCCATCGATGCGCATCGTGGTCAACACAGTAGCCGCGCTGGGTTCGATAGGGATGACTACGGATCTCTTCCCGGCCATGACCCTTGGCCCCGGTACCATCGGCGGCTCCATTACCAGCGACAATATCTCGCCGCTGCACCTTCTAAACATCAAGCGTGTGGCGTTCGAGACGAGGCCGATCAATCCATCACAACAAGAAAGCAAGCCTTTTGTCGAGGCGCCGCATTCCGGCTCTACGGGCGACGGAAGCTGGATGGAGGAGATCGAGTCTCGGCTGCGCGACCGGGCTGGAAGCGCCCCCATCCGCAAACCCGAAGTACGCGTGCAGCCCACTCAATCTGCGGAGCCCCGTCGGCAAACCCTGGCCCTGCCCGAGAGCGAGATCGACGCTCTTATCGAACGGTTCAAGAAGGTAGGCGGATGACGGAAAGAGCAGGCGCGCGTCGAGCACCGGTGTGGGCCCAGGAACTGAAGCAGCATGCAGAGACGTTGGCGGCGCGCATACCGTGGATTCGGCTTCTCCGCGTCGCCGTCTTCGCGCTGGCCATATTCCATGTGGTGCTGTTCCTGGGCACTGTGGCAATGCGCATAGGGTATCCGTTCGAGCTCGAGTGGACCGAAGGTGGTATTGAGGATTACGTGCGCCGCGTACTCGCAGGCGAGCCGATCTACACAGCTCCAAGTATGGAGTTTGGTACCTCGATATATACCCCACTCTATTTCTATCTGGCGGCATTGCCGGCGCGTCTCTTTGGGCTCTCTTTCGTTCCGCTGCGCGTCGTTTCATTGCTGGCGACGCTCGCCTCAGCTCTTCTCATCTACGCGCTCGTGCGGAGCGGCGGCGGCCGGCGCTCTCCCGCGGCGCTGGCAGCGATGCTCTTCATCGGCGCCTTCGAGGCCGCCGGTACCTGGTTCGATCTTGCGAAAATAGACATGGTGTTCCTGGCGCTCCTTCTGGCCTCCTTCTATGCCATCCACGCATCGCGTTCGGCAAGGGGGTATGCCTTGGCCGGGCTGATACTGCTGCTTGCATTCCTGACCAAGCAGACGGCCTTGATTGCCGGGATGCCGCTGGTGGTGTGGGCGCTGTGGCGGGATCGATGGCGTGCCGTTCCGTTGGTGGTGATGGCGCTGGGGGGCATCGTGGTGACTACGCTGTTGTTCGACCGGCTCACAGACGGCTGGTATTCCTTCTACGTTTTCGAGCTGCCAAGCCGGCACCCCTTCCTTCCATTCCGATTCGTGTCTTTCTGGACGGCGGACTTCTTCGGATCAATTGGACTAGCGGTGGTAGTAGGGCTCACATTCCTGTGGATACGGCGTTACCTGGGTCGGCCGTATAGCTTTTGGGCGATTGCTTGGGCGGCGGCAGTGCTGACCGCATACGCGGGGCGCATTCATGAGGGAGGATGTGTCAATGCGGTCATCCCTGCGTTCGCCCTGACGGCAGTGCTGTTTGGGCTGGGCTTCGATGCGGTGGAGCGATGTGCAGAGTCACTAAGCCAGAAGCGCATCAAGCAGGGCGTGCGGGGGCTCCTGTATGTCGCGACTCTCGTGCAGCTTATCGTGCTTCTTTACATCCCGATGTGGCACATCCCCTCAGCGGCTGACGAGGCAGCGGGGAGGCGCATCGTCAGCTTTTTAGCGGAAGCCGAGTCGCCGGTCTATGTGCCATCGCACGGTTACCTGGCGCAAAGAGCCGGGCACGAGCCCGGCGCGCACTCGGCGGCTCACTGGGATCTGCTGCGAGGAGACTTTCCGGCGCGAGATACGCTGATGGCGGTGATGAGAGAAGCACTCCGGTCTCAACGATATTCGCTCATCATTGAGTCCGATGCCGATCTCTTCCGGCTCCCTCTCGGCTCCACCTACGTCGAAGTGGACAGGCTCTTTGACGACGACACGGAGTTTTTCCCCGTCGCCGGCGGGCGAATGCGGCCCCTGCACGTCTATATCCCGCGGCCGATTTCTGAGCCGGACACCAATGCAACGCCCAGCCGCCCGTAAGCCCACTTGGCGCTGTAGGGTAGTAGCGAATCGGTATTCCGGCAGGGAGCCGCCTATCCGGTAGGCCGTTTCGCGGTCTATGCCTCCATCCTGATGTAAGGAACTCTTCCGCCCGAATCCTACGCGCATGCATTGCGTTGGATGGAGGTTCAACATCCACGCCGATGCCAGACGTATTGCTTGACGATCTCGACGCTCAGATTGCAGACCTCGACGGTTTGGAGGGCCCGGAGCGTGTCGATGCCATCCTCGACCACGTGAACGAGATGATAACCCAGGCGCCGGACCGGCAATTGGAGTTCAGCGCACAGGCGCGCCAGCTGGCGGAAGAAATCGGCTATGATCGGGGCGTCGCCCACTCCAAAGGGCATACTGGGCAGGCGCTGTTCCTCCTCTCGAGGCATCACGAGGCCATTCCACTTCTTCTGGAGGCCATCGATTACTTTGGCCAGGCAGAAGAAAAAGAGGCAGCAACTCTGTACAGAGGAATGCTTGCTGCGCTGTACTCGAGCCAGGGGAACTACGAGGAGGGCATGACGCTGGCGCTCGAAAACCTCGAAGATGCCCGCGCGCTCGGCGACGACGAAAGCGTGGCGTGGGTGCTCACTGGTTTGAGCGGCGCGTACCTCGAACTCGGTGCTCCCGACGTCGCACTCAGCCATGCCTTGGAAGCCCTCTCCACGTTCACGACGCTTGGGCATGGTACCGGGCAGGCCCGCGCCCACAGCGGCGTCGGTACCGTGCTGCGCACGATGGGGCGCTACGAGGAAGCCGGAGGCCACCACGAGATCAGCCTTCAGCTTTTTCAGGAGGGGGATGACCAACTGGGCGAGAGCCGCGCCTACCACGACCTCGGCCTGATCGCATTCGTGCAGGACGATTTCGAACTGGCGCTCGAGTTTCACGACAAGGCATTCGAGCTACGACGGCGCATAAAAAATCGTCAGGCGGAGAGTACGACCTTGATTGAGCGCGGGCGCACACTGGTCCAACTGGGGCGCGGAGAGGAAGCTATTGAGTCGCTGCACGCGGCCCGTGAGATCGCCGAGGATTTGGAGCTTCGGCCCAAGCTCTTTGAAGCCCATCTCGTGCTTGCGGAGGCCTGGGAAGCGGCCGGCGATGCGGAGAAGGCGTTGAAGCACTACCGTCGTTACCATGAAATACATGAGGAGGTGCTGGGATCGCAGGTTACGGGCCGCATCCAATCTCTCCAGGTTCGCTACGAAGCAGAGAAGGCACAACGGGAAGCAGAGATCGAGCGGCTGCAAAATGTGGAGTTACGCGAGAAGAACGAGCAGTTGGAGGACCTTCTGGCCGAGCTCAAGAAAACACAGAACCGGCTGGTCCAAAGCGAGAAGCTGGCGTCGCTGGGGCGTGTCACGTCGGGGATCGCGCACGAGATCAAGAACCCGCTCAACTTCGTCGTCAACTTTGCGCAGTTGAATGCGGAATTGATCACGGACATGGAGACTGTGCTGGAGGAGCGTCAGAGCGATCTCCCTGAGGACGTCGTGACGATGTTCGGCGACGACTTCGAAACGATCTCGGAGAACATCGCACGCGTCATCGAAAACGCCCGCCGCGCCGACGGCATCGTAAAGAGTATGCTCGGCCACGTGCGGCATACCGGCGGGTCGCACGGCCCAACAGACCTCCACATCCTTCTCAAGCAGTCCGTTGAAGCCACCTTCGGCGACATAGACGGCGGCGAAGAGATCACGATCCACTGGGAGATCGATCCGAAGGTCGAGGACATCGAACTGACCGCCCAGTCCATGCAGCGCGTGTTCGTCAATGTGCTCGACAACGCGCGTTACTCCATGTTTGGGCGCGCAAAGCTGGAGGAAAACGGTTACGAGCCCACCATCGAGATCAAAACGAAGCGCCTTCCGGGAATGGTACAGGTGCGGATTACCGACAACGGCTTCGGTATCCCGGCCGAGAACTGCACGCGCATCTTCGAGCCGTTCTTCACCACCAAGCCCACGGGTGAGGGGACAGGCCTCGGCCTCTCACTCGCCTACGACATTGTCACCCAGGGCCACGGCGGCTCCATGGCCGCCATCAGCAAGGAAGGCGAAGGAGCCACGCTGGTGGTGACGTTGCCGGAGATTGAGGAATGAATGAAGACGCAAACACTGAAGTGAGAATACAACCCGTGAAACCAGAGCTTTCATAGCCATGACTGCATTATTCGGATTCAAAACCATAGCGATTCTCGCCGAAGACAATCCTTGGCTTGTTGAGTCAAGCCGACGACACGATGTCATTTGTGAATTATACAATCAGCTTAATGGCCAGATCGACTCTGAGCAAGTACCCTCAGACCCTGGTCCAAGTCGATCGCGACGGGGCACTGGTGCAAGGCTCGGGGTTCGACCCTGCCGCCATTCTGCGTGCGATGTACATGAATCGGCAGCCGCTGCCCGCGCCCGATGGCAAAGTAACGATCAAGAACGACGGCACAGAGGAAATCACTAAGCTCAGTGACGAGAAAAAGAGGGAGGCAATGGCGGCCATCCGTGAGGCGATACATAACAGCGACGAATCTGCGCTGCAGCAATTAAATAAGGAGCTCCACCAAGGCGTCCCCGAGGACCTTGATGCCCAGTCTATACTCGACTCCGAGAATCCAT
>JADFQN010000043.1 GCA_022561755.1 Bacteroidota bacterium | reverse complement strand
ATCACAAATAATTTGTTTAGAAGCCGTCGCGATTGCCATCAGGCCTGAAGAACATTGACGGTCCATTGTCATAGCAGCGGTGGTAACAGGAAGCCCAGCGACCAAAGAACTTATCCTTGCTAAATTATAGCCCTGAGTTCCTTGTTGCGAAGCACAGCCCATCAAGACATCCTCTACCTCTTCAGGTGCGATTCCCGCGCGTTTCACTGCTTCTCGAATCGTCGAACAATGCCCACGAAACGTGCTCCAAGGTGTGACCCGGCGTATGAATTGCTTTGAGCCTGACGCTTCCCATGGTCACTTCATCGCCATCCTGTATGACGTGATCGGCGTACGATGGTGTCCAGTCCTGGCCGCCCATTCCCGATGCGTGAATCGTCACATCATCGCCCAGCCGGTCCTTCATTTCCCGCGATCCGCTCACGAAATCGGCATGCACGTGCGTTTCCAAAACGTGCTTGATGTGCAGCCCTTCCCGCTTGGCAATTTCGAGAAAAGCATCTACATCGCGCGTCGGATCGATGACGGCGGCTTCCTTCGTCTTCTCGTCAGCAATTCCACGCTGCTCGGCCTCGCGTTCAAACTCCGCGACCCGGAGAACCTGCTGGGTGCCGAAGAACACCGGGGCATCACATGCGCCCTGATTCCGACCGACACACCCGGCGTGGTGCTCGGCAAGCGGCACGATCCGCTCGGCGTTCCCTTCTGGAACTGCCCGACGGAAGGACACGACGTGGTCGTCAAGATCGAAGATGCGATCATCGGGGGCGCCGAAGGTGTCGGCAAGGGTTGGCGGATGCTGATGCAGAGCCTCGCTGCGGGGCGGGGCATTTCGCTTCCGGCGTTAGCCACGGGTGGTATCAAAGCCGCGGCGCGGGTGGCCGGCGCCCACGCGCTCGTCCGCAAGCAGTTTGGCCTCTCCATCGGCAAGTTCGAGGGCATCGAGGAGCCGCTCGCGCGCATCGGCGGCTGGGCGTACCTCACGGAAGCCGCGCGGCGCTACACCTGCGGCGGCCTCGACAGCGGCGCCAAGCCGGCCGTCGTCACCGCCATGATGAAGTACCACACCACCGAGCTTCTCCGCAAGTCCGTTAACGACGGAATGGACATCCTGGGCGGCAACGGCATCGCGCGCGGGCCACGCAACACGCTCGCCCACGCGTACATCGGCCTGCCCGTTTCCATCACGGTGGAGGGCGCCAACATCCTCACACGTACGCTCATCATCTTCGGGCAAGGCGCCATCCGCTGCCATCCGTACGCCTTAGCCGAAATGCAGGCACTGACCAACTGGGACGTGAGGGCTTTCGACGGCGCGATCTGGAAACACATCGGCCACGTGGTACGCAACGAGACGCGGGCCATCGCCCTCTCAATCACGAGGGGCCGGCTGGCATCCTCGCCGGTGCCGGGCATCGCGGCGCCGTACTGGCGGAAGATCGCATGGAGCAGCGCGACGTTCGCGTTCTTGGCGGATGTCGCGATGGGCACGCTCGGCGGCGACCTGAAGCGCAAGGAGAAGCTGACGGGCCGATTCGCAGACATTTTTTCGTGGATGTACCTCGGCTCGGCCACGCTCGTGCGGTTTGAGGCCGAGGGCCGCCGGAAGGAGGACGAGCCCTTCATGCGCTGGGCGCTGGAGTATGCGCTGGAGCAAATACAAATCGGTTTCGATGGCCTCTTTGCCAACATGAAGGTGCCCGGCCTGACGTGGCTGATGCGAGGCCCCTTGGCCGCGTGGAGTCGTTTCAACCGCCTCTCGTCGGGCCCATCCGACGAACTGGGACACAAGGTGGCTGCGGCCATGATGGTTCCGGGCGAGCAGCGCGACCGCTTGTTCGGCGGCGTCTTCGTACCCGACGACACCTCGCATCCGCTCGGACGCTATGAGAACGCTATGGTGCTGGCGTACGAGGCGGACGGCATTGCTAAAAAGATCAAGGTGGCCGTCAAGAGCGGCGAACTTCCGAAGGCGCGTCCTGCCGAACTGGTTGAGAAAGCGCTGGAGATTGGGCTGATCACGTCCGATGAGGCCGAGTTGATGGCTCGCGCAGAGGCCGCTCGCAACGATGCCATTCAGGTGGACGACTTCGACGTGGAGGATTATTTCCGCAGCGCCATCGGTGTCGATTACAACGGCGACGGCGCGATTTCGGAGGCGACAGCCTCGATGGCCGTGCGCGAGAATTAATCCGGAGTCACCGTTTCCGTGTCTATTGTAGGGTCACGCCGATGGCGTGACCCTACGCATTTCCAAGGATCCCATTCGGTCACGCCGATGGCGTGACCCCCCACTAATTCTAACCCTCCGAATCCGTCCATCATGCCCGAACTGTTCGCTCCCGACATCCTCAACGACCAGCACATCATTATTACGGGCGGAGGGACCGGACTTGGGCGGCACATGGCTGAACGGTGCGCTTCGCTGGGAGCGACGGTAACGATCGGCGGGCGGAGGGAGGATCCCCTCAAGGAAACCGTCGCGGCGATACGCGAGGCCGGCGGTAAAGCCGAGTGGGTGTCGATGAACGTCCGCGAGGCTGAGACCGTGGAGGCGTTCCTCACCGAAGCCGAAGAACGTAGCGGTCCGATCACACACCTCGTCAACAATGCGGCGGCCAACTTCCTCGCGCCGAGTCACACCCTCAGCCCCAACGGCTTCGACGCCATCGTAAAGACGAATCTCTACGGTTCGTTCTACTGTACGCACGGTTGCGGGACGCGCTGGATCGAACGCGGTACGCCGGGCGTCGTGCTGTCCATTGCTACGACCTACGCCGAGACCGGCAGCGCGTTCGTGCTTCCGAGCGCCGTCAGCAAGGCGGGCATCGTGGCCATGACGAAATCGCTGGCGGCGGAGTGGGGGACGTACGGGATCCGCCTGAATTGCATCGCGCCGGGGCCGTTTCCGACGGAGGGCGCCTGGTCGCGCCTCGTGCCCGATCCGTCCATCGCCGAAATGATGAAAAAGCGCGTGCCGCTGGGCCGCTTTGGCGAGCCGGAGGAGCTGACCAACCTCGTCGTCTTCCTTCTTTCCGACCTCTCCACCTACCTATCGGGCGAGACCATTGTCCTCGACGGCGGCGAGGTGCTGGCCTCGGGCGGGCAGTTCAACGACTTCATCAAGCAGGACCGCGAAGGCGTGCTGGCCCTATTCGAGATGATGCGTGGGGCTGCGAAAGGATAGGCGTGCGAAACCAGGTTTTCTCGCGTTGTAGAAACTGTGCCGCAGGAGGTACTGCGTAGTGCTTTGTCTGCAATGACTACGCGTGCCTGGCTCGTTGACAGTGAAATGGACTTGACGAGCCGGGCCAAGCACCCTACATTGCGACGTGCTAAATAATTAGCACGTCGTGCAACTCCCTAGAAAAACGTCCGTACGGACGCACTAACCCGACTCAGAGCCCGATGGCTGCGATCGACCTTAGCCGCCGCGAGCGGCAAATCATGGACATCATCTACCGGTTGGAAAAAGCGACCGCCAACGAGGTGATGGGATTACTGCCCAAGCCTCCGAGCTACTCCGCCGTACGCGCGATGCTCCGTATCCTCGAGGAGAAGGGCCACCTCCGGCACATTCAGGACGGGCCGCGCTACGTGTACTCCTCAACGGTCACGCCCGAGAAGGCCAGCCGGTCGGCGCTCCGCCACGTGATGAGCACGTTCTTCGAGGGCTCCGCAGCGCAGGCCATGGCCGCTCTGCTGGATGAAGCCGGTGCCGAACTTTCCACGGAGGACCTCGAACGGCTCTCTCAACTCATAGAAACCGCCAAGTCCGAGGGACGCTGACATGTTTGTTCTCGACTTCCTTCGCGTCGACGCATGGTCGGCACTCCTTCTAATCACGGCGCTCAAAGGGGCCGTCGTTTTGGTCTGCGCGCTTCTGGCAACACGCCTAATAGCCAGAGCATCGGCGGCCACGCGACACACCGTTTGGGTACTCGCCTTTATTGCGGTTCTCGTTATGCCCGCGTTACTGGTGGCAGTACCTGGTTGGCAGGTTCCGGTTCTTCCTGATGGAGGGCTATCGCTGGGGTTGGATGAGGAAGTCACCTTGGCTATCCCCGATATTCGGGTAGGAAATGTGGTGGCCGGGCTTTCGGGCGCTTCCCTGGTTAATGCTGAGCCGGCCTCGAAAACGATTAGCCTTGGAGCGCTTCTTCTCCTTTTCTGGGGACTAGGCGCGTTCTTCGTAGCCGCGCGGTGGGCGGCGGGTGTTCTGAGCGCCTGGGCGCTTACGAGGAAAGCCATGCCCGTAAGCGACCCCGATTGGATGGCTGCTGCAGACGAAGTCAGAGCGGCGCTGGGCCTCAGGCGTTCTGTCACCCTTCGTATCAGCGCGCACACGCGCACCCCCATGACGTGGGGTACGTTTCGCCCGGTTGTTCTGCTTCCTGAGGGAGCCATGCGGTGGTCCGCCGGCCGACGTGCCATCGTTCTTACGCACGAACTCGCCCACGTCCGGCGTCTGGATGGCCTGACTCAGTGGATTGCGCAAGCAGCCTGCGTGCTGCATTGGTTCAATCCGTTCGTGTGGAAGAGCTACCAGCGGTTCCTCGTGGAGCGCGAGCACGCCTGCGACGACTACGTGTTGGAGGAAGGTACGCGGGCGTCCACCTATGCCGAGCACCTTCTCGACATCGCGAAGGGCCTCCGCAACCAGCAGCGGGCTGAGTTGGCGATGGCCCCGATGGCGCACCGCACCCAGATTGAAGAGCGGCTCCGCTCGATTCTGAATGACCAGCAGCGCCGCGACCGTCTCTCACGCGGACTGTTTTTGATTGTATGTACGCTCGTCTTTGCATTGGTCTGGCCCGTGGCCGCCATTACGTTCGTCGCGCGCGGCCATCAGCCCATCACGCAGCACGCACCCGCGCCACCTGTTCACCCGGAAGCTCCTTTGACTCCGCTTCCGCCGGCCCCGCCACTACCGCCGGAAGTTCCGTTGCCGCCACTACCGCCGGAGCCTCCCTTGCCACCGCTACCGCCAGCCCCTCTCCATCCCGCCGAGCCGGCCCCTGAGCCGCACGTCGGTGCGTTCTTCGTGCCGATTGCTCAGGTGATGAGTGGCCCGGCTTCCACAGATAACCGGCGGACGTTAATCCGCCGCGAGGTTACTGTGGAGCAGCGCCTCCTCAAGCGCGTCCGAGACAGCCAGTTCCGCTTGCGCCTCGATGCCTCACTGGCTGCGGAGATGGAAGAAGGTGGACGCAGCATTCAGGTAGACGTTGAGCGCATCATTGTCCGCGACGTGGCGAACGAGCGGTGGGATGCGTTGGAAGAACGTACCCGCAGTGTCGTCCGCCACGTAGATGCCATGGTTCGTGAAGCGCAAGACTGGGATGAAACGCACTGGGTAGAACGTCAGGCCGAGACGTTGGCATCCATCGCTGAAGACTCCGACATCATAGCCGTCATCGATTGGAAGCGCGACGTTCAGAGGTCGTCTCGGCACACCCAACCGTCCGCTAATCCTAGTCGTATTTCCATCAACCGCGATTCAGACGACTGCCCAAAAACCTGCAACCGACAGTAGAGCGGCGCCACCACGCCCCCAACGTCCTCGCTTTTCCACCTATGCCCACGCCCCGCTGGATAGCACGGGGATTCTCGGTAACCAAGCCGTTCTATCACCATGATCTCCCAGTCCCGCCTCGTTGTGGGCGCGGCGCTAGCAGTTCTGCTATGCCCTTTCGCTTCCTCACAGACCTCACCCCAGGGTCATTCCAATGAAGGCGTTGCACATACGGCCCTTCGAATAGACGCGGCCTCTAGGCCGGATATCGACGGTCGTCTTGACGACGCTATCTGGGCTGAGGCATCTACGTCAACTGGCTTCATTCAGCGGGGCCCGAACCCGGGGACGGCGGCCAGCGAGCGAACCGAGGTAGCTGTTTTGTACGACGAAAACGCCCTCTACGTGGGTTTTCGGTGCTTCGTTCAGGATCCCTCTACCATCGTTGCCCCGCTCGCGCGACGCGATGAGTTCGTAAGCAGCGATCGGGTTTCGGTTGACATCGACTCGTACAACGACGGTCGTACTGCTTTCTCGTTTGCCGTGACGGCTGGAGGCGTTGAGCAGGACATCCTCATCTACAACGACCTCGAGGAAGACAGCAGTTGGGATGCGGTGTGGGACGGCAAGGTGGCGCGGTTTGAAGGCGGCTATACGGCAGAGTTTCGTATCCCATTTTCTCAGCTTCGGTATGCGGCGGGGAGCGGCCCGACGACGTGGGGCATCCAGTTTCAGCGGGACATCCCGGCGAGAGGTGAGAGCTCGTTCTGGGCGCGCATCCTTCCTGATGTGGAAGGATATGTCTCCCGCTTTGGTCGGCTGGAAGGCCTCCGTGATCTCTCAGCTTCCCGCCGCATTGAGATTCTTCCGTACGTCGCCAGCCAGTTGACACGTGCGCCTGGTGATCTCGACAACCCGTTCTACAGCGAGAACGAATTCCGCCCCAGAGTAGGTTTTGACGCGAAGGTTGGGCTGTCGAGTAATATCACACTAACGGCTACGGTAAACCCTGACTTCGGGCAGGTCGAGGCCGACCCGGCTACCGTAAATCTCTCGGCATTCGAGACGTTCTTCAGCGAACGGCGTCCGTTCTTCCTGGAGGGCGTTGACATTTTTGACTACGGCAGCACGCGCACCAACAACGTCTCTTTCCGGCCCACGTTTTTCTATTCCCGTCGTATTGGCCGGATCCCCCAACGAGGCATCAGCGGTGACGACATCCTCTATGTTGATAGTCCATCTCAGTCCACGATAGCCGGTGCCGGCAAGGTGAGCGGCAAGATTGGGCCATGGTCCATCGGTGTGCTGAATGCCGTTACAACGGAGGAGAATGCCCGGTACATCGACAACACGAATCAAGAGCTAAGTACGTCCGTAGAGCCGCTTTCCAATTATTTCATCGGGCGGTTTCGAAGGGACTTCCGCGAAGGTGCTACCGTCGTAGGTGGTCTCGTCACCGCCGTGAACCGCAGCATGGGCTCGGAGGGATTGTTTGACGCCATCCTGCCCTCCAGCGCCTACGTGGGCGGGCTGGATTTTGAGCACAACTTTGCCGATCGTAATTGGGTCGTCAGTGGCGTCTACGCAACGAGCTACGTAAACGGCTCGTCAGACATTATTACGAGCCTGCAGCGTAGTCCACAACGCTACTTCCAGCGCCCTGACGCAGACCATGTTGATGTAGACTCATCGCGGACGAGCCTGAGCGGCTTCCACACGGAAACATCACTGGCTAAGACTGGCGGACGGTGGCGAGGCTCCCTCACAGGCACTCTCACGACGCCGGCTTTTGAGGTGAACGACCTCGGATTCCAGAGTCGTGCCGATGCCATCTCTGCGAACTACCTCTGGTCGTACAACCAGCCTGAACCTCAACACCTTCAGTACTATGAGTTCTGGCAGTACGGAGGAGTGGGAACGAATTTCAATGGCGACATCATCAACCACTACTACGGTGGTGGCGGATACATTCAATTCCGCAACCAGTGGTCGGTTAACCCTGGGTTTGGGTTTAATCCTGTTGCGTTCAACGACCGATTGACGCGCGGCGGACCGATTGCTCAGCGGCCGATGGACGCTCGCATCAATGCAAACTTAAACACAGACAGCTCGAAGAGGATTTCCGGCGGTGCGTTCGTCAGCATCCGCTCTGAACTGCCGAACGACTACAATGGTGCTCAGGCCGAGTATGACCGCTACGCCGGATTCTGGGTACGCGTTCGGCCTTCCAATGCGATCTCGATTACACTGGAGCCTGAATATGGTGTCGAGTACGACAACGACCAGTTCTTTACTCGTATCGACGACCCCGTAGCGACCGGCACGTTTGGCTCGCGGTACGTCTTCGCGGACATCAGTCAGAAGTCCTTTAACCTGGGTGTGCGCGTGAACATGACGTTTACACCGGAACTCACACTCCAGTTGTTTGCTCGGCCATTCATCACCTCAGGCGAGTACTCGAACCTGAAGGAGTTTCGCACCCCTGGCTCCTTCGACTTCGATGTGTATGGAGAAGACCGAGGCACGATTACGCCCGTGATGGAGGATGGCCGGATAACCGAGTACATGGTAGACCCCGGTGATGGCGGCGATCCGTTCACGCTCGGCAACCGCGACTTCAACTTCCGTTCGCTCCGCGGCAACGCGGTCCTCCGGTGGGAGTGGCGGCCGGGCTCCACGCTCTTCCTCGTATGGCAGCAGCAGCGGGAAGATTTTGCGCCCTTCGACGGATTTGGAATCGGCGAGGAACTCGGCGAGGTTTTCCGCGCACCCGTCGAGAACCTGTTTCTGGTCAAGGCTACGTACTGGTTTGGGTTGTAGTCCAGGCTGTAGGGGAGGGCAATTCGGCTTCCCGGCCGGAACTCGGGCAAGAAATTTGCAATTTGCATGAAGGCGGTCGTAGTTACGGCCCGGCGGTGCTGCCGCGAATCAGCGAAAGGGCGCCGCGTTCCCGTTCGTCCCCCCAGCGAGGAACGTCTTCATGTCTGTTCTGCACCTCAACCTTTTTGCAGCCGCCACGGACGCCGAGGCAGCGCGCTACCGCGTTCTGGCGGGCCTGAAGGAAGCACACACGGCATTTGTTCGAAGTCGTGTGTACCCACATTTAGCCGACCTTATCCGTCTCCGGCGCGCATTGCGGGATCTGCTCGACGGCGTTGAGCACTACCGCGAGGGCCATACCGGCAGAATCAAAGGAGTAAACTGGGAATCGCGGGAGGTAATTTTCGATCCTCCAGACGGCGAAGCTCCCTTGCTTGCCGAGGATCTGGCTCGCTGGGCTCTGCCTCAACTCACCGAGGTCATAGAAGAAGGACGCACCCTGTTCGAGTTTGTGGACGAGCACGCAGAGTTGGAAGCTGTCGGCATCGTGCCGGCGTATCAGGACGAGGGTTATCTGATCGTCCCCGACGAGGCCGCAAACATATTTGTACTACGCTACACGATGTCGGCGCTCACGGGCGAGGACGGCAAGTACCGTAGTCTTCGGACGAGGCCCGTCGCCGCCGATCTACCTCCCCTGGCGCCGCCGCGCACGTGGAAGGCGTGCCTCGTGGAGCGCTATCCCGACTTGCCGACGCCTGCCACATTCCGCCTCGATGCCGATGTGGCCTTCCCCCTGGAAGCCACCATGCTGCCCATCGCCAAACGGAAGCTGCTCCGCATGATCAGCGACATAGGCGAGGCATAGAAGCCTGTCGGATTTAGGGCAACTCTATTGCGGCGGCGCTCCAGTGCTTCTACAATTTCGGACCGGCTCTTCATGTAGGGGCAGCCGTGCAAGATCGTATCTTTATACACTGAAAATGAACACAGGGAACCGCCTTCCGCGTGCTGGTTTGCAGGTTTTGAAGGCCCCACCAACCACACGAGGGACGCATGAGCAAAGAGCGAATGGAGTCGAATTGGGATCGTGTCAGGACGCAAATCCTTTCCGTTTGGGGCGAGCTTGACGAGAAGGACATGAAGAAAGCACGAGGCGACCTTAACCAGATGGTCAGCCTCATCCACGATACGACCGGCGAGGATCGGGCCTTGATCATGCAGAAGATGGCGACGCTCGTTTAGCCTCCGCCGCCTCGCCTATCTCGACGCCCGGTGCAGTTCTGCGTCGGGCGTTTTTGAGCGGTTTTGCGTGAAGGCAGCCTTTGCGACGTGTCGGAAGATGGTAGTTTTCGCCAGCACCTTCGTTCTTGTGGATTGTTCTGATGGCCGAAATTCAGACTGAAGATCCAGTATTCCCGCTCGGGTCGCCGCTCAGCGAAAACGGGACGTACGAGGCCAGAAAAGCGTACTTCGGGCGGTTGATGGAGGATCTGAAAGCAAGGGCGGCGGAGGTCAGGCGAGGGGGTGGAGAGAAATACATCGAGCGGGAGCACGCGCGTGGAAAGCTGACCGCGCGTGAGCGCGTCGCGGCGCTGATCGACGAGGGCTCCGACTTCATGGAACTGGGACTCTTCGCCGGGCGCGGGATGTACGAGGATGTGGGCGGATGCCCGGCCGCAGGCACGATAATGGGCTTTGGCCGCATCCACGAGCGGCTGTGTTTGATTCTTGCGAACGACGCGACCGTGAAGGCCGGCGCATGGTTTCCGATCACCGCGAAGAAGAACCTACGCGCGCAGGAAATCGCACTGGAGAACCGCGTTCCCATCATCTATCTGGTCGATTCCGCCGGCGTCTACCTGCCGATGCAGGACGAGATCTTCCCCGACAAGGAGCACTTCGGGCGGATCTTCCGCAACAACGCCCGGCTGAGTTCGCTTGGCGTCCCGCAGATCGCTGCCATCATGGGCTCGTGCGTGGCCGGTGGGGCGTACCTCCCCATCATGTCCGACGAGGCGCTGATCGTGGACGGCACCGGCTCCGTGTTTCTCGCCGGGCCGTTCCTCGTGAAGGCGGCTATTGGGGAGGAGACGGACAAGGAATCCCTCGGCGGCGCGGCCACGCATTCCGAGATCTCCGGAGTCACGGATTACAAGATGCCCGACGACGAAACGTGCCTTGCCACCATCCGCGACCTCGTTTCGAAGCTCGGTCCGCAGGACCGCGCGGGCTTCGATCGCGTGGAATCCGTTGCACCGATGTACGAGGCCGAGGGGCTCTACGGCGTGATGCCGGACACGCGCGACCAGCCGTACGATATGCGGGAGGTGCTCGCGCGCATCGTGGACGCCGGCTCGTGGACCGAGTACAAGGCGGGCTACGGGCAGACCCTCCTCACCGGCTACGCCCGCATCGACGGCTGGAGCATCGGCGTGGTGGCCAGCCAACGACAGGTTGTTCGTGCGGAGTCCCCCAAAGGCAAATCGCCGGAGATGCAGGTGGGCGGCGTCATTTACTCCGATTCGGCCAACAAGGCCACGCGGTTCATCATGAACTGCAACCAGAAGCGCATCCCACTCCTCTTTATCCAGGACGTGACTGGATTCATGGTGGGTACTCGCGCGGAGCAGGGCGGCATTATCAAGGACGGCGCGAAGCTCGTCAATGTCGTGGCCAACTCCGTGGTGCCGAAGTTTACCGTTATCGTCGGCAACTCGTTCGGGGCGGGCAACTACGCTCTTTGCGGCAAAGCCTACGACCCGCGCCTGATCTTCGCGTGGCCGTCCGCGCAAATCGCGGTGATGGGCGGCTCGCAGGCTGCCAAGACGCTCTTACAAATCCAGATCTCGAAGCTGAAGAAGCAGGGGATGGAACTCTCCGAGGACGACCAGAACGCCATGCTCCGCGAAATCAAAGCGCGCTACGAGGAGCAAATGAGCCCCTACTACGCCGCCGCACGTTTATGGGTGGATGAGATCATCGATCCCGTGACAACCCGCCAGTGGATTTCAACCGGCATCGAACTGGCCGATCACAACCCGGAGATCCCGCGATTCAATCCGGGTGTGATTCAGACGTGAGGGACGAGTGCGTAGTGCGAAATGCGTTTTGCGTAATGGCAAGTCGTTCGAACTGATTCGCAAAACGCATTACGGAATAAGCAATACGAACCACGCGACCTTGCAAGTCCCAAGCTCCAAATCCCAAATCCGAAATCCTAAACATGAGTTCCGAAGAACAAATACGCAATACGGAACACGTAATACGCTAGGTCGAACCCCCTCTTATCTTTCTGCCAGCAACGACACACACCTCCGCCCCCATGGCAAAGAATACCGCCGTCTGGCTCCCCCGCATCATCTTCGGACTTGCCCTGCTCGGGGTTTTTCTCGTCACGGACATGTACCTCCAGGAGGCGTTCGGACGGGGCTGTTTTAGCCCCGAGGCCGCCAACGAGCTAACCTGCGACGACGTGTTTGAGAGCGGAGCCGGTACGTTCTTCGGGATCTCCAACGTCCTGATGGGGTTGCTGTTTTACCTCGTGCTGGCGGCGCTTCGATTTGGTCATGCGGTGGTTAATCCGCCGCGACGGGAAACGGTTCGGAAGGCCTCGTTTGCATTGGTTACGGTCGGCTTTCTGTACTCCGCCTACCTGACCTACTACCAGTATTTTTCCTCCGAACTGGCCGATGTGGCGCCCTGCAAGCTGTGCCTGGCATCCGCGTTAACCACCACCGTCCTCTTTATCCTGCACATTGTGGAACACCGCCGTACGACCACCTCAACCGCCTCCCGTGGCTCGCTCGCGTTGAAGCCGTTCATTGCCATGGCAGCGCTGGCTGCCGTCCTCATCGCGGCCGACGTGGCCTACGCAAAGGGAATGTTCGGGGGGGAGCCAGCTTCGGCAAACGGAGAGGTAACCGAGAACCCGAACGACCTTGCGCTGAACAGTCAGGAGACCAATCCGGCGGCGCTGATCGAAATCACCGATCCGGCAATGCAGTGCACGTACGACCCGGAGTACGAGACGCTCGACGGCATCGAAGCCTTCCTCGATGGGCCGTACCTGGGCGAGGTCGGCGCCCCGGTTCGGGTGGCGAAAATATTCGACCCCAACTGCCCGCATTGCAAGGATTTGCACGAGACGCTGGAAGAGGTTGCCGAAAACAACGGCGACAAAGCGCGCTTCTATTACGTGGCCTATCCGATCTGGGAGCACTCCTTTGGCCAGGTGCAGGCCCTGCGCATGGCAACGGGCCAGGGCAAGTTCTTTCCGATGCTCAACTTGATGTTCGCGCGCCAGCAGCCGAACGGCCTCACCTTGGATCAGGTCATCGAGATCGCCGCTGAGGTTGGGATGGACGGCCCCACCTTCCGCGAGCAGATCGAAGATCGGGGTGCTACCCAGCCGATATTGGCGGACATCATGGCCGACCGCCTCGCACTGGCAGAAATCATTAGTGACGAGGAAGGCCGGGTCAGTGTGCCCAAGCTCATCGTGGACGGCCGCATGATCCAGCCGACTTACGCGTCGTACACCACGACGTGCCTGGAGTACTTCGTCAACCAGGCGTACGCGGCGCGGACGGGGGTGACGGAGTAGACTAGAGATAAGAAGGGGTAGCCGGGGTTTCTCGTATCATGCGCCGATCTACTCCGCGCGTCATGCCTCGTCTCCTTCTTTCACTTTTTTTTGCGGGATGTCTCGCGTCGCCGGTCTTTGCTCAGACCCCGCTGATTGACGGGTACGCGGCGCCGGGTACGACCGGATACGACGCGTCCATCCCTACGCCGGAGGAGGTGCTGGGCTACGCGATCGGCGAGCGCCACACGCGGCCGCACGAAGTGGTGCGCTACTTCGAAGTCGTCGCGGAGGCTTCCGACAGGGTGGTGCTGGCGCAGCACGGCACGACCTACGGCCGGCGGCCGCTCATCCACGCCACGGTGACGAGTTCGGGGAATCATGCGCGGCTGGAGGTCATTCGGCAGGCTAACCTCCGGTTGTCGGAGAGTCCGAACGGAGTGAGTGACGGGGAGATCAGTGCGATGCCGGCTATCGTATACCTCGCCTACAGTGTCCACGGAAACGAAGCCAGCGGTACGGAGGCCGCGCTTCTGACGCTCTACCATCTCGCTGCCGGGCAGGGGCCCGCCGTGGAGCATGTGCTGGACAACGCCGTCGTCATCATCGACCCGATGCTCAATCCGGACGGGCGCGACCGGTTTACGAACTGGGCGAACAGCTATCGCAGCCCGGCCGCGCCGACGTTGGACACGCAGGACCGGGAGCACAACGAGGCGTGGCCCGGCGGGCGCACCAACCATTACTTCTTCGACCTCAACCGCGACTGGCTTCCCGCTCAGTTTCCGGAGAGCCGCAGTCGTTTGGAGGTCTTCCACAACTGGCGGCCGCAGTTCGTCGCCGATTTTCACGAGATGGGCGCAGAAGCCACGTATTTCTTCCAGCCTGGTATCCCGAGCCGCACCAATCCCAACACGCCCGAGCAGAATCAGATCCTCGCTGGGGCCATCGCCGAGCACCACGCGGAGGCCTTCGATGCCGTCGGGCAGTTGTACTACAGCGAGGAGTCGTTCGACGATTTCTACTATGGAAAGGGCTCCACCTACCCCGACGTGAACGGCGCGGTCGGCGTCCTCTTCGAGCAGGCGTCGTCGCGGGCACTGCAGCGGACGACCTCGTACGGCTCGCTGCACTACGCCACAACGGTGCGCAACCAGTTCATCGCCTCGCTGTCGTCGTTGGAAGGGGTGCTGGCCAACCGTGAGGCGCTGCTTCGTTTTCAGCGCGATACCTACCGCGATGCGCCGAACGTGGCAGGCAGAGTTGGTGCGCAGGGCTACGTCGTCGCGATGGACCGTTACCCGCAACGAGCAGCCGAGTTGGTCCGAACGCTTCAGCGCCATCGAATTCAGGTGTACGAGTTGGCGCGCCCGGTACAGGCGGGCGGCCGGCGGTTCGAGCCCGGAAAGGCCTTCGTCGTTCCGTTCGATCAGCCGCAGGCCCAACTTATTAAGGCGATGTTCGAGGAGGTGACGACCTTCGAGGACTCGCTGTTCTACGATGTCTCGGCGTGGACTTTTCCGTACGCATTCGGGCTGCAATATGGCGCCGTTTCCCGAATGGGTGGGCTTCGCGGAGGCATGTTGGGAAACGTTTCAAGTGGGCGGGGCAACGACCGGCAGGCTGCCTACGCTTACCTGATGCCGTGGGGCCACTACTTTGCCCCGCGTGCCCTCTACCGGCTTCAGCGGGCGGGAATCGTTGCTCGCCTCTCGTTTGAGGCGTTCGAGACCACAGTTGCAGGTGCGCGCCGGTCCTTTGAAAGAGGGACCATCGTCATCCCCGTTCAGCAGGCGGAGGTGGATCGGGAAACCGTCCACCAGCTCGTAAATGAAGCCAGAGAAGCAGACGGAATTGAAATCGTGGCCGTGTCCGGCGGCCTCACCCCAGGCGGTCCCGATCTGGGCAGCCGCTCGGCCGCGACGCTCGAAAAGCCGAGCGTGGCCGTGCTCTCCGGGCCGGGAACGAGCAGCTATCGTGTCGGCGAGGCGTGGCATCTCCTCAGTGAGCGCATGCAAATCCCTGTCTCACTGATTGACAAGGACGGGCTCGCCCAACTCGACCTGGACCGTTACACTACAATCGTGGCTGGTGGTTTGTCGGAGATGGAAGAGGCCGACCAGGAGGCTCTGCTCGAATGGGTGCGAGACGGTGGCACGTTTATCGCCACAGGCCAGGCGGCCGGCTGGGCCTCGGAGAATGGTTTCCTGGAGGCCGAGCAGGACGAGCTCGAACCCGATTCTACGCGCATCCCCTACGCCGATCAGGACGAAACGGCCGGTGCGCAGCAAATAAGCGGCGCCATCTTTGAGATTGACCTGGACACCACCCACCCGCTCGGCTTTGGCCACCCAAACCGCGTTGCCGTCTTCAAAACAAATACGCTCTTTTTTGAGAGCATTACGCCGACCGGTAACGACGTAGGCGTCTACACCGACGAGCCGCTGCTGAGCGGCTACATCTCCGGCGAGAACCTCGAACGGCTGGCCGGAAAATCTGCGATCATGGCTGCGGAGCAGGGGGATGGCCACGTCGTGGTGATGGACTTCGAGCCCACCTTCCGCGCCTTCTGGTACGGCACGGACGGGTTGCTGCTGAATGCGGTATTTTTCGGCGGAGCGTTTTGAGTGAGGACGTGATTACGTGATTATGTGAATAGATGGTACCTTATTACGTGAATAAGTGATGTGTAGTGATGCACGCGTAGATCATCGAACGGTTGGGCGCTTACTATCCGGGCGAATCCAACTGTGGTTCTCCTCTCACGTAATCGCGTGATGTGTAGTGAGGCACGCGTAAATCGTCGAACGGTTGAGCGCTTATTATCAGAGCGAATCCATGCATGATTCTTCCTTTACGTAATCTCTTGATCGCGTGATGTGTAGCGTTGCACGCATAGATCTTCGAACGGTTGGGCGCTTATTCTCCGGGCGAATCCAACTGTGGTTCTCCTCTCACGTAATCAGGTACTCACGTAATCACGCTTACCGTGCCCTACATTGAGGCGAAACGGTAACGCCGTCCCATGTTCGCTTTCTTCCAGTCGGATTCCCTCAAAATCGCTCTGCGTGATTCGTTCGAGATCGCGCAAAGACAAGCCGCGGACAGTGCGGCTGTTACGGACTCGGTAGCGAACGAGCCCGCCGTTGCGGAGGACACGGCGAACGCCCTCCGGGAGGCCTACCTGCGAGCGAAGGAATCCGACACCGTGGAGGCCGTATCGGGAGCGTTTGAAGGGGTGCTTGGAGGGCTACAGAACTTTACGGGGTTCAGCAAAGACGTACTGATCAGCCTGATGTGGTCGGCGCTCGCCGTAGCCGTCATCTGGGCGATTCGCTTGCTGGTTTTGCGCCTGGTCTACCGTCGCAGTTCGATAGACGTACGAGCCCGTTACCAGTGGCGAAAGACGTCTGCCTACGTGGCCGTCTTCGTCGGCGCCTTTGTGTTTTTCAGGATCTGGGTGGGGGCGATCAGTTCGTTGGCCACATTCTTCGGCCTGTTGTCGGCCGGTATCGCCATTGCTCTAAAAGACCCGCTTGCCAACATCGCGGGGTGGCTGTTCATTGTGTGGAAGCGCCCGTTTGTCCCCGGCGACCGTATCACCATTCGCGCCCACACCGGTGATGTAATCGACCAGAGCGTTTTCGTGTTTACGCTGCTCGAGGTGGGCACGGAATTCGCCGCCAGCCAATCCACCGGCAGGATTATCCACCTTCCGAACGGCTGGCTGTTCACAGACTCAGTGATCAACTTCACGCGTGGCTTCCCTTACGTCTGGAACGAGATCCCGGTGCTCGTTTCGTTTGAGAGCAACTGGCGGGCGGCCAAGCGGATCATGTTCGACATCGCCAACGAGCACGGCAATAAGCTCACTGAAGACGCCGAGCGAAAGCTCCGCCGCGAGGCGCAGGAGTTTCTAATCTTCTACTCCAAGCTCACGCCGACCGTCTATACGTCGGTTCGGGATTCCGGCGTAGAATTGACGATGCGCTACCTCGTCGAACCCCGCCGCCGACGTGGAAGTGAACAGACGATTTGGGAGGCCATCCTCGACGGCTTCGCCCTATGTGACGACATCGAATTCGCCTACCCAACGCGGCGCATCTTCCAAAACGCCATTGAGGGTAAGCCGGGGGTACTTCCGAAGGCGCAGCGCAGAGCGGCCGGTCTCTCTGCCGCGCCCGAACCTCCTCCTCCTCCTCCTCCTCCCATCGAATCCGACGTGTAATGATTCAGCGTTTTCTGTTTCTCCTGACTATTTTCGTGCTCGCCGGCTTATCGGTTTGCGCGCAAGACGATCCGGCCGAGGCTATCCTTAACGTGCTTGCCGAGCGCCCGCACGATGTTTCCCTGGTTGTCTATTCGCTGGATGACCCGGAGGGCGGCCTCTACCACAACGCCGACGTGAAGCGGCCCTTGGCCTCGACCATCAAGATTCTGGTCCTTGCGGAGTATGCGAGGCGGGTGGAAGCAAGCGCGTTGGACCCGGAGGAGCTGGTCCCGATGGATTCAGTGGAAGCCTACTTTTTCTACGGAACAGACGGAGGCGCACATGCGGCAGCGGTGACAGCATTTAGGGAGGCGGGGCGTTTGGAGAACGACGAACTCACCCTGTCCGAAATCACCGAGGCCATGATCCGCTTCAGCGACAACGGTGCCGCCGACTATCTGATAGTCCGCTTCGGCCGCGAGGCGATGGATGCGCTGCCGGAGCGTCTCGGTCTGCACTACGCCGACCCGCCCATACCCATCAGCGGGGTGTTTCTAAACTGGGATCAGCCCCACATCGAGGGTGAAGATCCGTCCATCTACCCGGGCCAGCCGGATGACCGGGCGTGGATGTTTGCCCGCCGCTTGCGTGCCAGCGAGAACTTTTCCGACGACATGGGCGACTGGATGGAGGGGATGACCGCCCGGATGAGCTACGATGCACAGTCCGCCGCTGCACTTTCGTTCCCGGCCGGATCGGCGCGCGAGTACGCTGGATGGATGGCAAGGGTGTACCGGGGAGAATTGATCTCCGAGCAAGTCTCGACAACCATGCTCGGCTTCCTCGACTGGCCGATGGACAACCCGGGCGTCCAGCAGGGGTTCGATCAGTTGGCTACCAAGGGCGGGTCGTTGGCAGGCATTCTTACATCAGCCTACGTCGCGGACGCCAGGGCCCAGAATGCTACCGGACTTGATTCTTCCCCGACCGCACTTGCACTGTTCATGGAAGGGCTTCCAGCCGGCGTGTTTGGCCCGTGGTCGAGCACAGCGGCGCACCAGCCGTTGGAGATGCGCCTTCTCGTAGACCCGGACTTTAGGGACTTGGCTCAGGAGAGCTTGGGGAAGTAGCGGCCCAGCTACCCGCAAGTTCAGGGAAATGATCAAGCACGCCTGCGGTCTCCAGAGAGTCGAGCGTGGCCTGTGCATCTGCGTCGCCCTGTTCTGCGGCTGAGGAAACGTTGACGACATAGGTGAACGCAACGCCGGCGATTGTTGCCTCTGCTTTGCACGCGCCCATCCGGGCCAGGTAGTCTCCCAGGTCGCGTACGGATTCGAGAATCACGTCTTCATTTTTTAAGAGTGTGACGCGCATCAGGCATGCCTGCGGATGGCCTAGCTCCACGGCCCGCGTAATCCAGCGCTCGGATTCTTCCAGGTCTGTATGCTTTAGCTTCACTGCCAGTTGAATAGCGGCGCTTGCATAGCCGCGTTCGGCAGCGGTCGTCAATAGCGAAATGGCTTGTACATATTTGTCTGGCGCAGGGCTTCGGCGATCCTGATCGAAGAGTCGCTCGGCCTGCAATAGCATCGTGTCCGGGTCCTCTGCGGCGAGTCTGTCCTCCATGAGCGCGCCGAACGTGCGTGCCCACCTACGGGCTTGGCCTGGAAGCACGCGAATTGGCAGAATGATGGCCCCTTCACTTCGCTGAATGTTCGGCTCAACCGCTCGTGGCGCCAGCTGGCCTCGCGCATAGGTATCTGCGAGCACGGCCGTAGCCTCCAGATGGCCCTGTGTCGCCGCCGTGCGGAGTAGCTTCATGGCTTCCGAGGCATCGCGATCCATCATTGCCGCACGGGCCTGATCGTAGGCCTCTCCAGGGCTCAGATCGGCTTCGGTGTCGCACGCGGCAAGACCAACGATCAGAAAGAGACGTAGAAAAACAGAACGCATGGATTGATGCGTTTGGGAATAAGTAGTATCGGCCGCCATCAACTCGTTGTGAAGCTGGACGTCCAACATTCCCTGGTTAAGGAACGCCTCGTCCAGTCCACCGTCCACTGTCTCCCGCTACTTGTTATGCACATGCGCTTTTCCCTCCTCGTGTTGTTACTTGTCGCCGCGTCCGGCTGCTCGGCGCAGGACGCCCAGCCCGCCATGAACCGCCTCTCCGAATCCAATAGCCCGTACCTCCTGATGCACGCCGACAACCCGGTGGACTGGTATCCGTGGGGCGAGGAGGCCTTCGAGGCAGCGCGCGCGCAGGACAAGCCCATTTTTCTCTCCATCGGCTACGCTACCTGCCACTGGTGCCACGTGATGGAGCACGAGTCGTTCGAGGACACCACAGTCGCGCGCCTGATGAACGAGGCGTTCATCAACATAAAAGTGGACCGCGAGGAGCGGCCGGACATCGACGGGGTGTACATGTCGGTGGCGCAGGCCATCACCGGACGCGGCGGCTGGCCGCTCACCATTCTGATGACACCCGATCGCAAGCCATTCTTCGCCGGAACGTATATCCCCAAAGAGAGCCGCTACGGGCGAATGGGAATGCTGGACCTGATCCCTCGCGTAGCCGAAAGCTGGCAGGAGCAGCGCGACGGCATCCTGCACTCGGCTGAGGAAATCACGCAGTCCGTTCAGGGAAGGTTTTCGAGCCGGCCGTCGGGGGAGACGCTTGGGGAGGAAACGCTCAACCGAGCCTACGAGCAACTCCGCGGCCGCTACGACGCCGACCTCGGAGGCTTCGGTGCGGCGCCCAAGTTCCCCACGCCCCACAACCTTCTCTTTTTGCTGCGCTACTGGAACCGCACGGGAAGCGCCGAGGCGCTCAATATGGTGGAATCCACGCTGCAAGCGATGCGGAGCGGCGGTATTTGGGACCACGTAGGCTACGGTTTTCACCGCTACTCGACGGACAAGCGGTGGCTGCTGCCACACTTCGAGAAGATGCTCTACGACCAGGCGTTGCTGGCAATGGCCTACACGGAGGCCTATCAGGCCACAGGCGATGAACGGTACCGTGAGACGGCGGAGTTGATCTTCGCCTACGTTGAGCGCGACATGACGAGTGCAGAAGGCGTGTTTTTCAGCGCGGAGGACGCCGATTCCATCAACCGCCACGGCGAGAACGAAGAGGGAGCGTTCTACGTCTGGAGCGAGGCTGAACTGGCCGAAGTGCTGGGAGAGGAGGATGCGGGGTTCGCAAAGCGTGTCTTTGGTACAACGCTGGACGGCAACTTTTCCGAGGAAGCCACCGGGCAGCCCACGGGCGACAATGTGCTGCATCGCCCGGTGTCTGTGGATGCCGAGGCTGAGCTCCTTGAATCCATCCGTCGGCGGTTGTTTGAGGTCCGCGTCGAGCGTCCCCGCCCGCTGCTCGACGACAAGATTCTCACCGACTGGAACGGCCTGATGATCGCTGCGCTCGCGAAGGCAGCGGTTGCCTTTGATGCGCCGGAATATGCCGAGCGTGCTTCGCGAGCCGCCGATTTCCTCCTCTCAACCATGCGGCTGGAAGAGGGGGGATTGCTCCACCGCTACCGCAATGGCGATGCGGGCATCCTCGCCAACCTCGACGATTACGCCTTCCTGGTGTGGGGGCTTTTCGAGCTCTATGAGGCTACGTTTGACGAGCGGTATCTAGGTGATGCCCTCGCCCTCCACCGCACGATGAACGAGCAGTTTGCGGATGACGAGGATGGCGGTTACTACTTCACCGCCGATGGCAGCGAGGCGCTGCTCTTCCGCCAGAAGGAGTACTACGACGGCGCCATTCCGTCCGGCAACTCTGTGGCTATGCTAAATGGTCTGCGGCTGAGTCGCGTCACGGGCGAGCTCGACCTTGAGCGAACGGCCGACGGCGTCGGCTCATCCGCCGCGGAGCTGAACGCGCATCCCTCCGCGCACACGTTCCTGATGACGGCCGTGGACTTTGCCGTGGGGCCGTCGCTGGAGGTCGTCGTGGCAGGTGAGCGCGTAGCAAACGACACGCGAGGATTGCTCTCAGCTTTCCGCGGGCTCTATGCGCCGAACGCCGTAGCCTTGCTCCGCGCGCCGGGTTCGGGCGATGCTGCGCTGATCGACCTCGCGCCCTTCACGGAGTACCAGATTGCCCAGGATGGGCATGCGACCGCTTACGTCTGCGAGCGCCAGACCTGCCAGGCGCCGACCACTGATCCCGAGGAGATGGTGCGGCAGATCAACGGACTGTAGGGGCGATTTCTGGAACTCTTCCCTCCCAGAGGGAGGTGGCCGAGCGAGGCGAGGTCGGAGGGTGAGCTGCCAGACAGGCTCCTAGTCTGTCGTCGGCACGATGCTACTTGCAAGGACGAGGCAAACCCCCACTCCACTACGCGGAGAGCCCCCTTTAGAAGGGGGCTGTTTCAAAACTCCTCCTACTGGTCGTCAGGATGACACGGCTGTCTACTCTGTCCCCAACTCAATACTCCCGCTGTGTGTCGAGACCGTCAATGTAGGTCCGCCGGAGCCGATAGCGCCCCGCGCTGATCTCCGCTGACGTGAGCCACGGAAGTTGAGCGAACCATCAATGTCGATGTCCGGGCTTTCGAGGTCCACGTCGAAGCCGACGCCGCGGGGCAGGCGCAGGCTGACGCTTCCGCTCGCCGTCGAGATGTCGGTGGCATCGGCGAGGAAGAGGGAAACATCACCGGATGCCGTGCTCACCTCCGATTGGCCAATCAGCCGCCCAACGCGCACATCACCGGAGGCCGAGTTGGCTTTCAGGCGGTTCGTTTCCACGGTGTTTATGGAGATGTCGCCGGAGGCCGTGGTCAGGTCGACGCGGGTACCCAAGATGTGCTGGATGTCGATGTCGCCGGAGGCCGTGGAAACAGAAACGGGGCCATCGAGGCGGCGAGCCGTAATATCACCGGAAGCAGCCTCGATGGAGATAGAAGGACCTTGAACGGACCCGATGTCGATGTCGCCGGAGGCGGTGGTAACCTCAAAAAAACCGACGAGGTCACCAACGTGGACGTCTCCGGAGGCCAGCGTCACGTCGGCATCCATCCGCGAGGGGACCGTAATCGTAACCGTGAAATTAGCCTGCACGCGGCTGCTTCGCTGCCGCCGCTCCGGGTTGGAGTGAACGTCCAATGTGCTTGCGGAGTAGTCCACAGAAAAACGGCGGCGCTCAAATTCTTCGGCTGCGTCCCGCCCGTCGCCGCGAATAACCACGCGGGCCTGCGAAGAGCTTGACCCTGTTTCTAC